>JABFSM010000079.1 GCA_013140635.1 Gemmatimonadales bacterium | reverse complement strand
GGTGAGGGCGGCGGGTTCAGCAACCCGGCCATCTACCGGCACTATGAGAACAAGGACGCGTTGATTCGCGACGTGATCCGCGAGTCGTACGCCGTTTTCAAGAGCTACCTCTTCGACGCCGCCGACGTCGAAGCGCCCCGAGCTCGGCTCGACGCGACCGTCGCCGCCGCTCTCCGCTTTGCCCTCGACTATCCCCACGACTACGAGCTGCTCTTCTTTTCCCCGCATCGCCTCGTCATCGACCGCTACCCCGAGGACTTCCGGAAGGGCAAGTCCACCGGATTCCGCTTTCTCGCCGAGCTGGTGCGCGTCTGTCTTCCGCGGGCCCGCGCCCGCGCCGACTTGGCGACCGACGCGGCGCTGACCATCGTGGCCCACATGCATGGGCTCGTCATCCTTCATCAAACCGGGCGGTTCAACGACGACCCGGCGGTGTTCAAGCGGTTCTTTGGCCGCTCCATGCGTCTCGTCCTCGCCGGGGTCCTCGGAAAGGGCATGCACTAATCCGGCGGCCAGCCCGTATCTATGGGGCCGTGAACCTCAACGACCCTTCGGCCCGTTCGGACACCCCATGGCTGGGCACCTCTCTCGCGGGGAAGCCGACGACCCCGATCTGGCGGACGCCCGGCGTGCCGCCGGCGGCGACCATGACGCCTTCGAGCGGCTCTATAGCCGCCATGCGCCCCGGGTGCGCGTTACCGCTCGGTGGCTGCTCGGCGGCGGCGACCTCGATGCGGCGGTCCAGGACGTCTTCGTCCGTCTCTGGGAACAACTCCGCTCCTTTTCGGAACGGGCCGCCTTCCGCACTTGGTTCAGCCGCGTGACGGTCAACGTGCTACTCCGCCGCCGGGAGCGCGCCGGCCGCGAGCGCCGACTCCACGCCCCCGCCCCGATCCTGGCGCGCCAGGCCGCCCCGGATGCCGGCGCCGAGTTGCGCTCCCAGATGGCCGATGCGGTGGATCGGCTGCCGCCCCGTGCTCGCGAGGTCTTCCTCCTGCACGATGTACACGGCTATTCACCCGCCGAGATCGCCGAGACGCTCGGCCTCACGCTGAACACCGTCAGAAGCCAGATCGCCCGCTCCCGCATCCGCCTCCGCCACTACCTGGACGCTCGGCCATGACGCATCACACCAGTGTCGAACTTTCCGACTACGTGAGCGGTGAGCTTTCCGCCGACGCGGCCCATCGGGTGGACGCCCACCTCCCCGACTGTCCCCGATGCCGCCAACTCGTGCACCAGTTCCGTGCCGTTGCCGAATGGGCCCGCACCTACGGCGAATCCACGGCCTCGGGCGACGAGTTCGCGGCGATCCGCCGGGCCATCGCCATTCCCCGGTGGCGCCGGCGGCGATATCCCCTGCGGATGGCCCTTGCCGCAGGCGTCTTCTTGGCATGCGCCGGACTCTGGTCCCGGTTCCGCGCAAGCGGCGCCCGTCCCACGCCCCTCTCCGCCGCTGAAGCCCGCGCGACGGTGGCCAAAGAACTCTCCCTCATCGACCGCGCACTGGCCCAGCTCGAGGCCGCGCTCGATTCCATGCCTGACGATGCGCTCCAGTATCGCCGCCATGCGGCCCTCTTGACGCTACGCACCGACATTGAACGCCGCGCCGCCGGCCTTGTCCGGCGCACCACCATCGAGGAGGGGCTGTGATCGCCGCACTGACGGTTGCCCTGCTCGTTCAGGCCGCCCCGGCAGAGGCCCGGCATCGTGTGGACACCACACTCACCGTGCCGGCCCGCGCGAGACTCGACCTCACCAACGCCCGGGGCTCCGTCACCATCGGGCGCTGGGCCCGGCCCGAGCTGCGCATCGAGGCTCGGCACCTGGGTCCAGACTCGATTCTGATCAAGCGGTCACGGAGCGTCGTGACCGTCCTGGCCACGTCGCATCACGACACCGATCGGTTCGAGGCGGGGACCGATACCTCGGTGGTTCGGATCATCACCAAGCCCCGTCCGTTCCGGCAGCCGACCATCGTGGACTACACGATCACGGCACCCGAGGGCCTGGCGATCACGTTGAGCGGCAATGCGGTGGATGTAGCGATCGTCGACATCTCCGGCCCCCTCGATGTGGCCACCCTCACCGGCACCGTGCGGGTCACCAACGCTCGTGGCAGCCTCACTCTCCAGACGATGAACGGGAGGATCGAGGTGGCCGGCGGCTCGGGCCGGCTCTTTGCCCGTGCCCTGCGCGGCTCCGCCGCCATTCGCGACTTTGCCGGCGACGTCGATGCCCAGGTCCTCGGTGGAACGCTCGACCTCCACGGCATCGTGGGCGACCAGGTCCGCGGCATCAGCCTCGGCGGCAGCATTACGCTTGCCGGACCGCTCTCCGCCAATGGCCACTACTCGCTCTCGACCCAGCGAGGCACCGTCGCCGTGACCCTCGACCAAGACGCAAATGCGACCGTGGATCTCGCGGCATCCGGCGACCCCGTACTTTGCGAAGGCATCACCGAATCGCCTCGGCCCTCGACCTCGTGGCGCCGGTTCACGCTCGGCGCCGGCAGCGCCTTGATCGAAGTCGATTCGTTCGCCGGGACGGTTCGTCTCTGCCGCGCCGCCGCCAAAACCCCCTGAGATCCCTCACGCCAGGTACGACAGATGCGACGCAGTGCCTTCATTCTTCTCTGCTTGGTGCACCTGGCGTTCAGCGCACCGGCACAGACACCGACTCAGGCCCCCGATGCGGACGCCGGGCACGAACATCTTCGCGCCGGCCGTTGGGCGGAGGCGGTCGCCGTATTCTCACGGCTGCTCGACGCCAACCCCTGGGAAGGCACCTTCTACGCCAATCTTGGCTTTGCGCTTTCCCGGTCAGGTAACTGTGAGGCCGCGGTGCCGGTGCTCCGGCGTGGGCTGGAGCTTGGCATCAACGGCACCGCCGGCGCGATGCGTTTGTCTCGGGTGATACTCGCCGGCTGCGCGGCCCTGCGCCGCGACACTGCGCAGGCGCTCGCTCAACTCGACACGGCCTGGCGGCGCCATGGGCTGCGGGATTTCTCCTTGATTACGTCCGGCCCACGATTCGCGTCGATCATCGGTATCGATAGCTATCGCGCTTTGGCGGGGATTCCTTCGGAGCCTCTGCCCGACCGTACAGCGCGTTGGCGGTTCGACCTCGCGTACCTCGACCGCCTGATCCGGCAGACTCACCCGGCGCCGTTCGGGAAGATCTCGGAGAAGGAATGGGCCGGCCATGTTGCCGCCCTTGGGGACCGGGTCCCTTCGCTGAGCGATGAGCAGGTCGTTGCGGCGATGATGCGGCTGATGGCCCGCGTCGGGGATGGCCATACCGCCCTCTATCCCCCAATGACCGGCGATGGTGCCTGGCACTTATTGCCGGTGTGGCCGGTAGCGTTGGCGGATGGATGGTACATCGGGGCCGCCGCACCGGAGTATCGGTCGCTGGTCGGCGGCAAGATCGTCGGTGCCGGTGCGCTCGAGATCTCCGCCCTGGACACCCTCGCCCGTTCGTTCCTCGCGGCGGACAACGAGTGGACCGGTCGCTGGCTCATGCAGGTGCCGTTTCAGTTCGCCCAGTTCTACCAGACGGCCGGCGCGGCGAACCCCGACGGGTCCGTCACCTTCCGGATCAGGACGGCGGACGGTAAGGCGGAGCAGGCCATCGTCCGGCCGGGGCCTCTCGACCGCGATCCCAACGCTCGCTGGGCCCCCCGTGCCTGGCCCGCCATGGTCGGTAAGGGCTCACACGCTCCTCGCTGGATTCGGTATGCCGATGCATTTGCCGCCATCGAGTGGCTCCCCAAGGAGCGGGTCCTATATGTGGCGTTCAACGCCGTCGCCGACACGGCGGGCCGATCGATAGCCCAGCTTGGAGAGGCGCTGCGAGATTCTATCGTGGCCCGCCGGGCGCGGGGCGTCATTGTGGATCTCCGCCTCAATAACGGTGGCGACGGCGGCCTCCTGCCGTTCTTTCTGCGTCCTCTGGTTGGGTTGTCGGTATTCCAGATGCCCGGAGCTTTTCAAGTGTTGACCGGTCCGCGCACCTACTCTGCCTCGATCTTCTTGCTCCACGAGCTCTTTCGCTTCACCGAAGCGGAGGCGGTCGGTTGGCCCACCGGAGGACGCCCGGTTGTTTACGCCACCGAAACGCCCTTTCGCCTCCCTCTATCCGGGCTCCAGGGCACCGTTTCCACCCAGCTCGAAGTTGCCGGCAACGATGCATCGGATGCACGTCCTTGGTTCGCACCTCGGCAAGTGGTCTGGCCGACAGGGGAGGCGCTCAGGCAAGGCGCCGACCCGGTTTTCGATGCCGCCCTCGCCCGGATCATGAGCCGAAAGGAGTGACGCCGAGGCGCTATGGCTGGGTGGCGATCTCGAGCAGGCGGGGGGCCAGAACGAAGTGGTCGGCCCGTTGCCCCTGGTTCATGAGCACGGCAACGGTGACCCCCGAGGTGGGATCGTGCAACAGGAGACTGCTGCCAAGCGGCGATCCCCCGCTGTGGCCAAACTGAGTCCGGCCGAGGTAGTTGTAGCTGCGAATCGCCAGCCCAGCTCCCGACTCACCGGGGATATTGCCCGCGGCCGGCACCAGCCGGCGCATCTCTTGACGCATCTGCGCGGAGACCACGCGACCCGTGAACAGCGCATGCCCCCACCTGGCCACTGCTCGTGCCGACGCCATCAGCCCATACGCCGTGTGGCCCGCCGAGAAGTGTGAGAGGCGGCCGAGCGGCGAGACGACCACCCCGTTGGCCAGCGCGGGCGCAACAGGGGTTGGCGCCGCGCCGCTCCCCGGCAGGAAGATTTCGCACAGCTTGAGTGGGTTCCAGAGTCTCTTGCGATAGAGCTCGACGATTGGCTTGCCGGTGACTCGCTCGGCGATCGCGCCGAGGAGGATGAACGAAGTATTGGTGTATTGGGTTCGAGTGCCGGGGGAGAACAGGGCGGGACCGACGAACTGCAGCAGTTCGTCGGTGCTGAACCGCCGTGCGGAGTCGGTGGCGACCGCCGAAGCCAGCGCCGGATTCGCGTTGTAATTCGCCAAGCCGTTCGTGTGATTCAACAGCTGGCGAATCGTGATCCCTGAGTCGATGTTCGGGCGAGGCGGGAGCCACCGTCGGATCGGGTCGTCGAGCGTGAGCCGGCCCTCATCGGCGAGCTGCAGGATCACCGCTCCCGTCATCGTCTTGGTGATGCTCGCGATGCCGATCAGGTGGCCGAGGCGCAGCCCGGCTCCCCCGCGCCCGGCAGTACCGCTCCATTGAGTACCGTCCGCCAAAATGATCGAGGCGCTTACCCCGTAATGGGTGCTATCGGCGGCCCAGGTATTCAGCGCTTCCTGGAGCCGGGCCGCTCGGGTCGGGTCGGTGCTCCGTGCCCCGCCCAGATCGGCCGCCGAACAGACCGCGGACAGCGAGAGGGCTGCGAATGATGTGATGGCAAGCATGGCGCCAATACTAGCCATCTCCGGAGCGGCGCCGCTGGTCCGGCATAACCGTCATACAGGAATCACACTATTCGTGGTGGTGCCGGGCGCCCGCTAGTTCGGCCGAAACTTTGAGGCGGGGGTGTGCGCAAGGTCGGCGGCGGTCGCGCCGGGATGAGCGGCCTGGGGTCTGGGTAGATTTGATGGAAGAGAACGTCCTTAGACCGGAGATCCAATGCGAACGATACTCGGCGCCGCTCTCGCGCTCGCCATCTCCTCACCGCAACTCCCCGCGGGCGAAGAGATTCTTCGCGCAACCCACGCGAAATACGGCGGCAAGTGGTTTCAGACCCTCACCTTCGTACAGAAGACCACCTTTGGCGACGGCCGTGTCGAGACCTGGTATGAGTCGCTCCAACTGCCGGGGCGCCTGCGTATCGACTATGCGCCGGCGTCCGGCGGGCGCGCCATCCTCTTCCGGAACGACTCCATCTATGCCTATGCGGCGGGAACCCTCCAAGCGCCGCGCCCAAGGGTCCACCCGCTGCTTGTCATGCTCTACGACCTCCACACCCAAGCGCCCGAAATCACGATCGCGAAGGTGAAGGGCCTCGGCTTCGATCTCACGCGCGCGCACCGCACCTCCTGGCGTGGAGATTCGGTGGTCGTGGTCGGCGCGTTGGAGGGCGACACCACCTCCCGCCAATTTTGGCTCGACGCCCGGCGAATGGTGACGGTCCGCTTGATCGACCCGACTCCGCAGGGTCGCCAGGACATCCACATCGGAGGGTATGCCGCGGTCGGCTCCTGGTGGCATGAGAGGGATGTCAAAGTGTACGTGAACGGCACCCTGGCCCTGCACGAGGAATACACCGATGTTCGGATCGACGCCCCGCTCGAGCCGTCTGTCTTCGATCCAGCCTCGAAACACACCGCCCCACGCTGGGTCGGGGAGGGAGCACCACGGTGGTAGCGAAGTAGATCGCTTCACACAGAACGCAAACAGCATTCTTCTGGAGAATTAGCCGAGCAAAGCGCTACCGTTGAATACCGGGCCCATCCCGACCTGGGCGCGGTTCCTTCATCGGGAAATGCCTATGACCCGCTTCCCCGCCGCGCCGCAACTGCGTCGCGCCGCGTGCCTGCTTTCGGGTTTGGTCCTCGCCTTGGGGTGCTCCGCACCTGACCCGGTAAGCCCCGCCCCGCCTGCTCCTCCCGTCGCCGACCAGGTCGCCGCCATTGCCCGCGGCCACACCGCCTTCGAAAGCTCTTGCGCGAGCTGCCATGCCAGCCGGGACGGGTTCGACCTGGCGTTCTTCGGCTTCGGAAAGAGCAATATCGTCCGACGCGCGGTGCGCCATGTCCCACAGAGTACCGCGGAGGATATCGCTGCGTACATCGCATCGCTCGGTGTAGCGTCGCGTGGGCGGAGCTTCCGCATCTTCCAGCCTCGGGGCGGCGTAGCGTAGTCGGACGAGATCTTCTGGTCCGAGACTATCGGCGGGACCTCCGATGCGTTGCCGCCCACTTTGACGGCGAGCGCCCTGGCCGCCCTCAACGTACGCGACATTCTGATGCCGCTGCCCCTTCCCCTCTGGTCGTCGGAAAACAACGTCAACGATTGGATTCCAGAGGCTCCGCTGAACGGCGCGGCGCGGGCCGAGAACGGAGGCAGGCTTCAGAGAGCGTTGGATCAGTATTACCTCACGCCGACTGATGCGGCGCTACTGAACGCGGTCGCCGCCTTTCGGAGCGCGGTCGAGACGTTCAGCAGCACCGGCGTGCCCCCGGTTTGCGCCGGGGGGGCCGCGGGATCACATCCAACGCCTGAACCATGCGTCGAAGCACGACGATGGATGTCCTCGTTGACCGGTATGCATTTCGCAAGAAAGGGCGTGTTCGAGAATATCCCGTTGGATGTCGTGCGGCTCTGGTGGGAGACTGGCGAGGCCGCCGTCTCGGCCAACCTCATACCGAGAGGCCGGCCCGTGTCCCATGAGCGGCGGCAACAGGCTGCCGGGTGGCTGTACCTCGCGTTCTCCTTTGCCCCCACCGAATTCCGGGAAGAGAATGGTTATTTCGGGCAATTCCTCCAATCGGAGGGGTACTCACATTTGGCCACCTTCACCGCCCTGCGCCGCATGGTGGGAACCGGCCGCGTGCACACACAGCAGCCGTCGGAACCACAGTGGGACGGTCAGCGGTTCTGGGACGGTTTGCTTGCTGTGGTGCGTGCCCCAAAGAGCCTGAAGCTCTCGGTCGCTCTATTTGTCGCGGACTACCTGATCGGGCGGATCGAGGGCGGAGACCGCTATAGCCCTGAGGCTGCCCAACTCATCGAAGATAGCCTGAGGAACATCGAACAGCACACGAGTGAAGCCCCGGGGCCTCAAAGCGCTCGGCTCGAGCTTTCGCATCGGCTGGCGCGATTGGACGGGCTGTGGCGGGCGGCCCTTCGCAACTGAGGGGTTCGGCGAGATCGTCCAGTTATCTCCTCGCGCTCCGGAGGGCGGCCTCTAGGCTCACCCGATAGAAGCGGCTGAAACCGCGGATCCAATAGAGCCCGCACCCATTGCGCGGATCACTCGCTCGACCCGGTACTCCTCCCCCGCGCCGGTCTTCCGAAAGAACCAGAGTGCACACACGAAGCAAACAATCGCTCGACAGCAGGCGGCTATTGCAGCGTATCCAATCGTCATCATCCTGTCAGGAGCCTAATGCGTCGGATCGCCGGGAAGGCCCAGGTTGCCGGTCTCATACTCATCTTGCTCGCGGCCGCTTCCACCGTCGCGTCTGGGCAAACGTCCGCACGTGTTCGTGGATGGACGACCGATCTCGACTCCGCCGTCGCGTACATTCTTGCCAAACATCCCAATCCGTTCAGGCGCACCCCTCGCGCGGCGTTCATGGCGGAGGCGGCGCGGTTGCGTCGAGATCTCCCTCGTCTCGACGACGCCGCCGCGGCGCTTCGGTTGGCGCGACTCGTCGCCCTCGTTCGAGACGGGCACACCGATCTCCACCCTGGCCGCCTTGGAGGGTTCGACCGTTGGTACCCGGTGCGATTCTATCGCTTCACCGATGGGTTGTTCGTGACCTCCATTCACAGGGACTTCGCGGACCTCGCCGGGGCCCGCGTGGAACGCATCGGCCGACTGTCGGCGGATAGCGCCGCGACCCTTGCCGCCGCGCCGTATAGCGCAGACAACCAGTTCGGTTTGGACGAAGGGGTGGCATTTCTTTCCTCCGCCCCTGCCTTGCGCGCCCTCGGAATCACCGCGGCATCGGACTCCCTGCCGCTCGACCTCATGCTCCGCAGCGGGGAGCGCCGCCGTGTAGTGCTCGGAGCCGTCACATCGCGTTCGACAATCGGGTGGGATCAGCTCGGTGAGATCTTCGGCCCGCCAATGCCGTCCGGAACGAGCTTGGTCACCCCCTTCGGAGGGGCTCCACCGAGTGCCTTCCGACAGGACGACTCCGCTCGCCCGCTTCATTTGAGAAATCGCAATCGCTGGCACTACCAGATCCTCCCGCAGCAGGATTTGGCTTTCCTCCAGATCAATTTCTTCCTCGACACCGATGACGCGCCATTCGAGGCTTTCGTCAACCGTGCCTTTCGCGCGATCGACAGCGCCGGCGTGAGCCGACTGGTCATTGACGTGCGCTACAATGGCGGTGGCGATGGCACGATGGCGCGTGAGATCCTCCACGAACTCATCCGCCGGCATCGCACGGTCAACCGGCCCGGCCGGCTATTCCTGCTGGTTGGACGAAAGACCTTCAGCGCCTCCATGATGCTGATCGATTTTCTCCTCGATCATACCGAGGCGGTCCTCGTCGGCGAGCCCGCGGGTACGGCGCTCAACTCCTTTGGCGATCCGACCACAGTGACGCTCCCGTACAGCGGCATGGCATTGTCCGTGAGCACCCGTTACCTCCAGTTCTCCACCTCGGACGATAGCTCGTGGACCACACCGATCCAGGTGCCGGCGCCATTCTCGTCCACCGATTTTTTCCAAGGGAAAGACCCCGCCATCGAGGCGATCCTCACCGGCGGCGCCGAGCCGCTCACCACGATGCTGCTCAGAGCGGGCGCGCCGGTGGCGCTGCAGGAGTACCGGCGCCGCAAAGGCAGCTTTGCATCCCTGTCATGGTGGGTGCCATTCGAGCATCGCACCATGCGGCGCCTCGGCGATTCCCTTCGACTTGCCGGCCGCCATACCGAGGCTCACGCCGCCTATCAAATGAACGCCGAGCAATCGCCCTGCGAGTGGAGATCGTGGGACAGCCTCGCGGAAGGGTACATTGCGGCCGGCGACTCCATCGCAGCTCGCGCGGCCGCGGCGCGCGCCCTCGAGATTCTTCCGGAGAACTGGAACGGCGATCGCCAACGCGCCATCCTCAAGGCGGTTCGAGAGGTCCCCGGACCCTCACCCCTTCCACCGCACCCGCCGACCTGTCAGCCGCCGCGGGCGGGGTGACGGCGGGCTGCCTCGCGGATGATCTCAGGGAGCAGCCGGTGCAGGATACCCCGCTGGTCGATGAAGCCGCGATTGACGTAAAGCGCGACCGTGACGCCCTGGTCGGCAAGGTACCACAGGCCGGCGGTATGTCCGTTATAGAGTCCTCCGTGGCCCAGGAGCGTGACACCCGGTAGTTCCATCCTGACGAGGCCCAGCCCGTATCCATCGGACCTATCCGGGGAGACGGTGCTGGAATCGCTGACGCCGAGCGGCCGAGTCGGGCGGAACTGCAGCATGAGATCGAGCGAGGCGCGCGACAAGAGCTTTCCCGCAAGGAGCTCGTGCAAGAACCGCAGCGCCTCCTCCGCCGGCGCGATCAGGCCACCCGCGGATAGCTCTACCGACGATCGGTCGAGCACCGTGGTCGCCCCGAGTTCGCCGAACATCTCCGAATGTTTCCAACCCGCCACCTTGCCCATGTAGCCCACCGGTACCGCTCCTCGGGGCTCCTCCCGCCCATGGAGCCAGGTGCGCCGAATTCCGAGAGGCTCAAAGACATATCGGCGGTAGGCGTTCTGAATGGACAGGCCGGTGACGCGCTCCGCGATCACGCCGAGGAGATAGTAGTTCGTGCTGCTGTAGTCCCATCCGGCACCAGGCTCGAAATAGCTGCCGAACCTTGCCGAGAGGACAAGAAGCTCCTGTTCGGTCCATCGTTTCGTAACGAACTCGATCATCTCGGCACGATTGGGCCGCAGATACAAATACACGTAAAAATCCTTCAGGCCGCTCGTCTGCGCCAGCAGGTGACGCACCGTGATCTTCGAGCCCCCCGGAAAGGAGGGAAACCACCGCGTCAGGCTATCGTCGAGGGAGAGGCGCCCTTGTTCAACGAGCCGGAGGACGGTCACCGCGGTGTAGGTCTTCGTGATGCTCCCGAGGAAATAGGGATCGGCGGAAGCGATCGGCCTCTGGGTCTCCTTGTCGGCGTACCCGCTCGTCACGAGCTGGAGCCGGCCATCCTTCGTAAGCACTCCCAGGATGGCCCCCGGTGCCCCTGCGGCACGCCGAAGCGTGTCGAGAAGCTCGCGCAGCTCCTCCGTACCGGCGCGGGTGGCGACCGCCGCTGGAGGCAGGCTCCCGGTTCGGCCGCAGCCGAGCAGAGCGACGGCCAGCGAGATCGTTCCAATTGCTCGTGCCATCTTCCATGCCTGCCTTCCCATATCAAAGTCCTCCGCGGCATCCCGCCCCTTGGCTCGATGCCGCGCCCACCCGCAAATCGGCGACCACCGGCATGTGGCCGGAGACCGCCGACCGATCGGTAGGCTGAAGCCCCCCCGCCGCATGCGGCAGGTCCGATGGCTCGAGCACGAAGGCCTGCACCACGCCGCTGTTGGCGCCGCCCACAAGGAGATAGTCGAGCCGCCCGGAGGCCCACTCGGGGTACTTCGTGTCATTCCATGTTGCGACCGATCCTCGGCCAATCCGCACCGCCGACGCCACCTGGACGTGCCCGTCGAGCCGCGCTACTGCCGCGGCCAGCGAATCGAGCGGCCCCCGCACTCCCACCAAGTTGAAATCCCCACCGACCACCACGCCGTCATGCGGTGTTCTTGTACGAGCCAGCGCCGCGGCGATCCCCGTCACCGTAATCGTCCGCCAGCGGTCTTCGAGCGAGCCGGCGTACCCGCCGCTCGGCAAATCGAGCGAGACGACGAGAAGGGCACGGTCGCGGATGCACACCAGCGCGCCAAGAACGGCCAGACGATGCTCGCGCTCCCGTTCGACCGCCGGAAGGAGGCGGTCTCCTGGAAACTCGCGCGCCAACTCACCGGCCTCCGGCGGCTGCGTCAGGCATTGGAGCGCTGCAACCGGGCGGACAGCCCCGCCCCGCACCGCGATCATGTTTCGCTGGCGGCCGCCGCACCGGCCAAGCTCCAGCGCCCAGGCACTCGACGGGGGGAGGGCCGCGCCGAGCAGTTGCCGGAGCGATTCGGTGGTCTCTTGGGCCGACAACTCGTCGAACAATACGACGTCCGGTCGGATGGCTTGGAGAATGCGCACCGTGGCGCCCTCACTTGTCCGGATACCGGCGTCGGCGACGTTCCACGTCATTGCGCGAATCGTACCGGGGGGTGGCGGTGGCACAGCGGGCCGCGGAACGACAGCCCGCGGGAGCGGCCGTTCCTGGTGAATCGTTATGACGGCGGTCGAGTCGGCACCGCCCGTTGCTCCTTCGGCGACGAGTTGGAGCGCGGCGCTCAGGTGGGCGGCATCCGTTCCACGCCCTCCCGGCGTGCGCGAGAGATCCACCCGAAGTTCGAGCCGTGGAGTCGCGAAGGTCGGCGCGAGGTCGACCGACGCGCCGGCGGGCCCCTCGCGGTTCCCGATGCCGCTGGCGGTCACCCGGCGCACCGAGACCCCGGTGCCGAATCCGCCGGGCCGAGGGGCATCCTGCCGAGAGAGCTCGACGACGAGGTCTGCGCCCGGGAGCGCCCCAACTCGACTCCCCGTTGCGGGATTGTTGTCCGCGTCGATCGCGAGGGTAACGCCACCCGCCATCGATTGCGGGCTGACGGTGCGGGTCCAATCGATCGCAATCAGGAGTTCATCGCCGAAGAGGCGGGCCCACACGCGGGCGATGTCTACCGGTAACCGCGGGTCTGAATCGGGCCCGTCGAGCAACTGGGGATCGACCGAGCGCCACTCGTCAGCATTGCCGTCGACCACTACCGGTGGAACGGCCGCGACGCCATTCGGAGGCGGCGGCGCGCACGCAACAATGACCACGAGGGCGGCCGCGGCGGCCTTGGCGCTGGGCTTGATCGGCCGCCGAAGCATCTACGGCCTCCCTTCGAAGACACCGCTGATCTTGTGGTCCGGGGCGGGGCCGACCTCCACGCCGAGGATGAGATCGCCATTCGGTCCTCGGACGAGAAGATCGACGTGGAGCGGCTCATCGAGAAGAACCCGAACAATCCGGCCACCCCGATAGCGGCCCATCAGCTCGCGGTACCGGGCAATCGTGGCCGACATCGGCCGGCTCGCAAGCCGCTCCTCCATGACATGGTCCTTGACGAACTTCTCGATGGCGGCCTCATCTCCTTTCAAGAGGAGTTCGGCAAGGGCTTTCACGCGGCGGCCCGCCGGAGAATCTGGAATGGTTACGCCCCCCTGACCGCCACCTTGAGGGGAGTCGGCGAGCACCGCTCCCTGTTCCCGGCCGCTCAGTACACCCCGAACCCATGCAGCATGGGTGGACACCCTGGTGAAGTAGTCGTTCGCTCCGTAGGTCCCCGGACCACCTCGGCCCGGCTCGCCGGCCGAACTCACTCCCGCCACCATCGGCCTCCCGCCAAC
>JABFSM010000114.1 GCA_013140635.1 Gemmatimonadales bacterium | reverse complement strand
GCATCGGGGTTTCCGATCGGCGCGATGGTCGCCACCTCGGCGGTCACCAACGGCCTCAAACTCGGCGACCTGGGGAGCACCTTCGGTGGCGGGCCGGTGGCCTGCGCCGCCGCCCTCGCCACCCTCGACGTCATCGACGGCGAGGAACTGATGGCCAACGTGCGCCGGGTCAGCGCCCAGATCGCCGGGCGGGCCGCAAAGACGTTAGGTATCGAGAGTGTCCGCGGTTGCGGTTTCCTCCTCGGACTGCAAATGCCCCGCCCCGCGACGGAGGTGCAGGAGGCGCTCTTCGCGCACCGGATGCTCACCGGCACCGCGGCCGATCCCGCCACCCTCCGCCTCCTCCCGCCCCTCTCCTTCTCGTCGGAGGAAGCGGGTCTGCTCATGGGGGCCTTGGAGCAGGTGCTCGCATGACCAAGCGCGACTTCATCGGGATGGAAGAGTGGTCGCCGCAGGAGGTCGACCGCCTCCTCGACCTGGCCGCCCGCGTCAAAGCCGGCGGAGTGGCCGGCGGGCTCGAGCGCAAGGTGCTGGCGATGGTCTTCCTCGATCCGAGCCTCCGCACCCGGTCGAGCTTCGAGACCGCCATGTTCCTGCACGGCGGGCACGCGCTCGTCTTGGAGCCCGGCAAGGGAAGCTGGACCCTGGAGACCGAGCCCGGCGTCGTGATGGACGGGACCGGCGTCGAGCATCTGATCGACGCGGCGCGCGTGTTGGGACGTTATGCCGATGCGCTGGCCGTCCGAAGCTTTCCCAAGGGGCCCGACTGGAATGTCGAGCGGGACGACCGGATCATCCGCAACTTCGCCAAGTACTGCGACAAGCCGGTCATCAACCTGGAGTCGGTCCGCCGCCACCCCTGCCAGGGGCTGGCCGACGCGCTGACGCTCAAGGAGAAGCTCGGCAATCCCGCCGGCAAGAAATTCGTGCTGCAGTGGGCCTGGCATCCGAAGGCGCTGCCGACCGCGGTCCCTGCCAGCGCGGCGCTCGCCGCGGCGCACCTCGGGATGGACATCACCATCGCCCATCCGCCCGGCTACGACCTCGACCCGGCCGACATGAAGGCGATCCAGTCCCTAGCGGTCCTCCGGGGCGGTTCGGTAGCGGTGAGCCAGAACCGGGCCGCGGCGCTTCGCGGCGCCGACGCGGTCTACGTGAAGAGCTGGGGCGCGGTGAGCCGCTTCGGGCGGCCCGACGAGGAGCGCGAACTGCGCGCACCGCACCGCGATTGGCGGATGACCGACCCCGGCACGAGCCTCGTAATGCATTGCCTCCCCGTGCGCCGCAACGTGGAGATCGACGATGCCGTTCTCGACGGGCCGTACAGCGCCGTATACGACCAGGCGGAGAACCGGCTCCACGCGCAGCGCGCGCTCCTGCTTACGCTGATCGGAAAAAGCGCATGACCATCGATTCGACCAAGGGGATCGCCGGCCTCAAGGGGGCCCTCCGGTACGTCCGTGCCTATCGGGATCACGTATTCGTGGTCAAACTGGGCGGCGATGTGCTGACGGACCCCGAGGTGCTCGACGACGTCGCCGCGCAGGTGGGGCTCCTCCAATCGCTCGGCATCCGCATCGTGGTGGTCCACGGCGGGGGCCCCCAGGCTTCGGCTATGCTCCGGCGTCTGGGTCACGAACCGGTGATGGTCGCCGGGCGGCGGGTGACCGACGACGCGGCGCTCGAAGTGGCCAAGATGGTCTACCCCGGCCTCCTCAGTACCGAACTCCTCTCGGCGCTCCGGTCTCACCAGGTCCAGGCGGTCGGGCTGTCGGGGGTCGACGCCGACCTCATTTCGGCGCATCGGCGCCCTCCGGTCGCCGTTACGGAGGACGGGACAACCCGGAGCGTGGACTACGGCCACGTCGGCGATATCGACGGTGTCGATCCCCGCGTTCTCGTGACGCTGATGGAGGCGCGTTTCGTTCCGGTCATCGCCTCGCTCGCGGGGGACGGCGAGGGCGCCGTCTATAACGTGAATGCCGATACGGTGGCCGAGACCCTCGCGATCGCGCTCAAGGCGGAGAAACTCATCTTCCTGACGGGAGCGCCCGGCGTGCTGCGAGATCGGAACGATCCCGCTTCCCTGGTGGCCTTCGCCGATCCCGACGACTTGGAGGGGCTGCTGCAGTCCGGGGCGATTGCCGGAGGGATGCGCCCCAAGGTCGAGGCATGCATTCGCGCCGCCACGAGCGGCGTCGGGCGCACCCACATCATCGACGGCCGAGTGCACGATTCGCTGCTCTTCGAAGTGTTCACGGGCACCGGCGCCGGGACGATGATCGTCGGGCGCAAGGAAAAAGCGACCTATCTCGGAGTGGATCTTGCCGACGGAGATCGCGCTTCTTAAGGAGCTGGTCGCGATTCCCTCGGTCAGCGGCACCGAGGAGGGAATCGCGCGATTCCTCGAGGACACGGCCCGAAAGGCCGGACTCGATGTCGTGCGCGACGACGCCTCGGTGACGATGACCGTCGACACCGGGCGTCCCGGTCCGACCCTCGCCTTCATTTCCCATCTCGACGTGGTGCCCCCGGGTGAGGGGTGGAGCCGAGATCCCTTCGTGCCCACCGTGGAAGGGGATCTCCTCTATGGCCGCGGCTCGGGGGACGCGAAGGCGTCGGTGGCGGCGATGACCCTGGCTGCGCGCGATGCGGCCGCGCGCATCCGGACGGGGCGCCTCCTGGTGATCATGGGCTACGGCGAGGAGACCCGGCATACGACGATGGGAACGGCGGTGGGCCGCGCCGGGACGATCGACGCTTCGGTCGTCGGCGAGCCGACCAACCTCGACGTGGCGGTGGCGCAGCGCGGCCTCATGATGGCGGACCTCGTGGCCAAGGGCGACCAGCGGCACGCCGGCTACGCGGCCCAAGACGGGGACTTCACCAATGCGGTGACCGCGCTCGCCCGCGACCTGGTTCGCCTCGACGGGATCGTCGCCGAGCGGGTGCACCCGATCTTGGGCGTCACCACCGTCACCCCCACGATGGTGAGCGCGGGGGTGAGCCGCAACGTCACGCCGCCCACCGCCAAAGCGGTGCTCGACATCCGGAGCACCCCGGTGTGGCCGCATGGCGAGCTGGCGGCCGCGCTCAAGGAGCGGCTCGAGTGTGAAGTGATCATCACCTCCGACCGCCTGGTGCCCTGCGAAACGCCTCACGCTTCACGCCTCACGCTGTTGGCCAAACGAATACGACCCGAGCTGAGAACATTCGGGAGCCCCACCTGTTCCGATTGGGTTTTCGTGCGGCACGCCGATGCCATCAAGTGTGGGCCCGGCACCAGCCGCCGCTCGCATACGCCCGATGAGTGTGTGGATCTTTCCGAAGTGACGGCGGCGCGCGCCTTCTACGCCAGGCTGGCGGAGGAATACCTCGCATGACGACGCTCTGGTCCGGCGGTACCTCCCTCGACCGCGCGATGCTCGCGTATACGGTCGGAGACGATCGGGACTGGGACCGCCACCTTCTCCCCTGGGACATCCTGGGCAGTCTTGGCCACATCGAGGGCCTGCGCGCGTCGCGGTTGCTTTCGACCGCCGACCACACCCGGCTCCGGGCCGGACTCCGCGCCGCCTTTCGTGCCGTGCTCGCCGGGAAGCTCGACATCGGTGAGGAGCACGAGGATGTGCACTCGGCGGTGGAGTTCTGGCTGACGAAGCGGCTGGGCGCGGCGGGCCAGCGGGTGCATACCGGCCGCTCGCGCAACGACCAGGTGGCCTGCGACATCCGTCTCTTCCTGAAGAACGAGTTGCTGGGGCTGCAGGTATCGGCGCTCGGTGTCGCGGCGGGGCTCTTGGACTTGGCGGAGCGGCACCAGCACGCGCTCTGGCCCGGCTACACCCACACCCGGCGCGCCATGCCATCCACCGCAGGCCTCTGGGCCGGGGCCTTTGCCGAGGGGATTCTCGACACCGTGGAGGCCCTGCCGTCGGTATGGGCGCGGGTCGATCGCTCCCCCCTCGGGAGTGCCGCCGGCTATGGGGTGCCCCTGCCGCTCAGGCGGGAGGTGGCCGCGAAAGCGCTCGGCTTTGCCGGGCTCGACCATAACGTTGCCACGGTGCAGAACGGCCGTGGCAAGCTGGAGGCCGATGTCCTCTTCTGGTGCGTGCAGCTCGGGCACGAGCTTTCCAGGCTCTCCTCGGATGTGGTCCTCCTGAGCGGAGAAGAGTTCGGGCTCTTGCGGCTGCCGGCCCGGCTCTCCACCGGCTCCAGCATCATGCCGCACAAGCAGAATCCCGACCTCTTCGAACTGACGCGGGCGCGGGTGGCGATGGTGGAGGGAAGTCTCGCCACGACCCTCGCGCTCCGGGCCAAGCTCACGAGCGGGTATCACCGGGATTTCCAGCTGCTGAAGGAGCCGCTCATTCGGGGCCTCGCCCGGACCCAGGAAATGCTCGGCATGCTGGCGGTGGCCGTTCCCGCGCTCGAGGTCGATCGGGAGCGCGGGCTCGATGCCTTGGGAGGGGGCGCGCTCGCCACCGACGAAGTGATGCGGCGCGTCGAAGCCGGGACGCCGTTCCGTGAGGCCTATCGAGAGGTGAGCGCGGCGCTCAAGCGCGGCGAGGCCTTCCTGGTGCCGCCGCTGGCGCGGCTCCTATCGCGCCGGAGCGCCACCGGCGCCCCCGGGCGGCTCGAACTCCCCCGCGTCTGGCGCCGCTGGGAGGCGGCGCGCCGATGGAGCGACCGGGAACGGGACCGCTTCCACCGCGCCATGGACCGGCTCCGCGGGAAGGGCCGCCGCGGATGACCGGAGACCGGCGCCAGCGGCACCTCAAGATCCTCGAGTTGATCTCGACTCATGCGGTCCACACGCAGGAGGACCTGGCCGATGCGCTGGCGCGCGAGGGGTGGGACGTCACCCAATCCTCGGTGAGCCGAGATATCGCGGCGTTGCATCTTGTGAAGGTCGATGGCGCCTATCAGCGCCCGATTGCCCGGCAGCGGCCCCGGCACGAGCCGGACGAACAGCGCATCGCGGAGGGAGTGCTGACCCTCGAGCCGGCGGGTGACGCGCTCATCGTGCTGCACACCCCGCCCGGCGAGGCGAACCGGGTCGGTGTGGCGCTCGACCGGCTCGCCTGGCCCGACGTGCTGGGAAATATTTCCGGAGACGACACGATCTTCGTCGCGGTGCGCGATGCCGCGTCCCAACGGCGCGTCCTAGGCGCGATCCGGCGGCTGACGGCTGCCGATTAGCCGGCGCGCGCCCCCCGGTGACTCAGAGCTTGCGATAAATGAAGAACGGTACCGGGAGCTGGGCGAAGAGGCTCGCCTCGACCGCAATGCCGCTGACGGTGATCTGGGTTTGCCCGGTGACGTTGGAATCACAATCTTCGAGCGACTGGCAGTCGCGAAAGAGGATCAGGCCGGCGGCTCGGCGGACGAGGACGTAATCCACAGGCGGGAGCACGACATTGGCCGAGTTGATCCGGACCGTGGTCCGCCGTTGCACGCTCCTGACCGGCTCGTCTCCGCCCGGCCCATCGGTCACCACCAACGTATCGGCAATGATCTCGGCGCCATCCGGAGTTCCGAGCGATGTAGGGAGGGTGGCGCTGCCGATCATTTCCAGGACGTAGCGCCCGTTGTCAGGGAATGAGGTGCTCGACTCGGTGGGGCTGAGACAGCCCCCCAATGAGAGTCCGGTGATGAGGAAGACTGCTGTCTTGGAATGGAAAAGGCGCATTGCTAAGGTGTCCAGGAAAGTGACTCATGGCCGAGAAGCAAGTTCTCGGCCACGGGGAATCGATCACTAACCTCAGGACGCAGCGGCAGTTACGGACGGGAGCCCGGCGCCCAGGTGTCCACTTTCAATGGCGGGGTGTGTCGGAGTGACTCAGCGGCTCAGGCGCCGAATTGAAGGAGCTCGATGACGTTGCCGGCGGGATCCCGCAACGCGACGAACTTTCCGCCCGGGAACTCCTCAGGCGTCTTGTGAATCAGCTCGACTTTCTTTGCGGTGAGCTCGCGGAGCTTGGCGGCCAAATCCTTCACCATGATTCCAACCACCGTCCCAGATGCTTTGGAATAGTCGAGTCGCTCGGGACGCTCCGCCTGACAGAGCACCAGCGCCGGCCCTTCGTGTTCCAGTTCGACGATGAACGGAACCGGCCGAGCCTTGACCGCAAAGCCTAAGACCTCGGAGTAGAATGCCACGGCCTTGTCGAGGTCATTCACGTAGATGCTGATGGCGACAATCTGAGTCATCGGTCTGATCTTGGGCTAGGGTGAGGCGGAAAGGTAGAGAGCCCTTCGCCCCTCGACTTGTACGGATCGGACAGGTCTACGCGCTTCCCCGTGTCCCAGTCCCCAACCCGCATTCCAACGCTTCCTGGGCCCATAGTATCGAAACAACTATAGTCATTTCGACCATATTAAGGAGCCCTCATGTCCCGTTGCAGTGGTATCCGCCGCGCGGCTTTGGCCACGCTCTCCCTTGTCGCCGGGATCGGTGTCACGACTGGCGCGGCCCAAGCCGCGGCGCCGCTGCCCAACCGGCCCAGTGTAGCGGACTGGCGCGCCGACTTCGAGCAGATGATCAGCGACATCTTGGTCCTGCACCCTGAACCCTTCACCAAGACCGGGAAGCACACCTTTCAGCGGGATGTGGAGATTCTCAGGGAAGCGATCCCGACATTGACTGACGAACAACGCTTGGCTCGGATGATGAAGCTGGTCGGGTCGCTTGGGGACGGGCATACGGTTCTGGAGGCCAACAGCCCCGCGTATGCCATTTGGTATCCGGTGCGCGTCATCGAGTTTGCCGATGGATACTTCATTGTCACCGCTCACGAATCGGTGGCTGATCTAGCTGGGGCTCAGGTACTCGAGATCGCCGGCCGGCCGGTGGCCGAGGTGGCTGCGGAAGCGCGTGCCGTCGTGGGGGCCGACAATCCGTCGGCGCTCGTGGAGCGGCTCTGGGCCCTGCACAATGCCAGCATCATGAAAGGGCTGGGCCGCGCCAATCCCGATGGCGGCCTTTCGGTGCGGCTCAAGCTCTCCGGCGGCAGGGTCGTCGAGCGAACGCTCCCGGCTATGCGGGCCAATCATCCGCGGTACCAGGCCGATGGCGCCACTTTCGAATGGCGGTTTCGGCCCGAAGTGTACGGAACGCCGATCGGCACCGACAGCCAATGGGTCACGTCGTTTCGAGGGCTTCGCGCGACCGCATTTCAGACCGCCGACACCACGCGCCCGGTGCATCTGACCGACCGGCGGCCTTACAACAGCCGGGCGTTGCCGGCGCAGCAGGCGTACTACGTCCGGATGAACTACATCACCGACACCGATTTTATCCCGTTCGTGCAGAAGTTCCTGGGAGAGGTCGACCTGCTCAAGCCGAAGCACCTCATCCTCGATTGGCGGCAGAATTTCGGCGGTGACGGGAGCAAGGTGCAATACATGACGCGTGAGTTCCTCAAGCGGGCGGACGCACCGCCGTGGGGTGCCATCTACATCCTTACCGGTTCCAAGACTTTCAGTGCCGCGATCGGGGCCATCGACGCCCTGGTCGACCATCTCGAGGTCACGATCGTCGGAGAACCTTCCGCCGCGGGGTTCAATCACTACGGCGATCCGACCTATCGGACCTACCCTCGTACCGGCCTTCGGCTCAGCGTCTCGACTCTCTGGCACCAGCTGAGCAACTCGCGCGACCTCGCCGAATTCGTGCCGGTGGACGTTCCGGCACCCTGGTCGTTCGCCGATTTTGCGGCGGGAAAGGATCCGGCGGTCGACCCGATTCTCCGGGGCATCGATATGCGGAGCATTCCGGTCATTGCGACGTCCGATGGTGGGACCGCCGCGGCCGCCGCCTACCGGGATCGCGCCGCCCGCTTCGGAGGCCTCTGGTGGTGGGGGCCGCCGAGCGAATTCGCGCTGCGGCAGTCGTGCGATCTGCTCAGGGAACGGGGCCGCCTTGCCGATGCCGTGGCGGCGTGCCGTCTGAATGCGGACCTGCATCCGCATACTTGGAACGTCTGGTATAACCTGGGCTTCGCGCAGCGCGCGGCCGGGATGCTGAAGGAGCGGCTCGCCAGTTATCGGTGCGTTATTGCGATTGCTCCCGAAAACTGGAACGTGCCGACCCTCCAGCGGCTCCTGGCGCAGCCCGGCAATGAAGGCAGCGAGATGGCCCCGGGGTGTCCGGCGGGCCGTTAGAGCCACGCTCCAAGCGCTTCGAGCGCGGCGACCTCCGCTTCGTGGAGGGCCACGACCCTCCGCTTGAGTTCCCGGCGGAGGGCCCGGCTCTGCGCCGCATCGAGCGGAAACGCCTTCTTCATGCGCTCCCCCTCCTCGCCGAAGGCCGCCCAGGCCCGCGCCACCTCCTCGGTGGCCTCGGCGGTCTGTTCGTGCAGAAACTCCGACTTCCGGGCGAGGAGCTCCTTGGTCTGGCGGAAGGCGGGCACCTCGTCCGGAAGCGCGGCATTGGCCAGGGCGGTCCAATCGCGGCCCAAGTCTGCATAACTGTCACCCAGGGCGGTGAGCCGGCGGTCCTTGAGCGCCGCGCCCGCTTCGTGGAGAAACTCCGCGAAGACCGGCCGGCAGAGGCCCCCGCCGCCCCAATGTTCGATGAACTCGTAGACCGACCAGAGGCCGGTGTAGAGGAGCGGGCCCGGCGGGAAGATCTTGTCCCACGCATCCGCCGCCTTGGAGCCGTCGAGCTTCTCGGCCCAGGCCAGGAAGGCATCGAGCCGGTAGTTCTTCATCTTGCAGGTCACCAGGCCGTCGACGCACGCCCGGAGACTTCCGCGCACCAGGGCGCCGAGGTCGGCCCCCTTCTTGGCCGGCCCGATGGCAAGAAGGCGGTTCTTGAACTTCTTGATCCGTCCCCGCGCCTGGGCGAGGTCGGCCAGAGAGACCGCGATCGGCTCGTCGGCCTGGTCCCCGATGAGTGCCGTGCCGGAGGCATCGTCGATCGTATAGATGGTGATGACGTGATAGCCGCCGCCTTGCCATTGCTTCGGCATGGCTCGGTATGGCAGGCTCGCGGAATCGACCCAGGCCATGACCGGTTGGCCGGTGGCGAGCAACTCGCGGAGATGTTTTTCGCCCGCCTTGGCGCCTGACGATTCCTTCACCACCGACTTCACCCCGAGACGGTTCCTCGCTTCTTCGGACCAGTGGGCGTCGTCCTGCCATCCGTGCCGGCCCGCGATGTAAAACGACGAGAACTTTTCCTTGGCGTAGTGGAACGCGAACACGCCGGCGCCGATGCCGCCATCCAAACCGAAGACCATCGCTTCGCTGAAGGGCGCCTTGGTATGCGGATTCTTGATTCCCGCGTTCGCGAGGAGCACGCGAAGCGCGGTGGACACCGGCACGCTGCCGGGGTAGTGGATGAAAGGCCGTTCGGGTGTTGGGGAATCGGGCGCCTGGCGGATAATCTGGCGGCGCGCCGCGGAGTAGCTCTCGCCGGTTTTCGACATGCGGCCCCGGACGAGCTGCTTGAAATGCTTGCGTTCGGTCATCGTCCTCACTCCTTCTCGGGCCGGGGAACGGACCCTACGCATCCACGCTCCCCGGCGGTCGAGAAGCGAGAGGACTACGGCACCGATGCCACCTCGAGGACATCTATCCCCTTTGCCCCCGCATTCGCCGGACGGCGTAGGCGTCCAGTCTGGGAGTCAGGCGCGAGGCGGCGCCCGACCCAACAATAGCCCCCAGTGACAATTGCCGGAAGAGGGCGGTTGCCCGGCTGCCGAGGAGGCCCGAGATTTGCCACATCGGGTATTCTCACATGACGACCAATCGAGTCCTCCGCGGCGCTCCCGTGGGGTTTGGCCTGAGCGCGGCCCTCGCGCTCCTTGCCGGGTGCGCGACGGGAGAGGTGCCGGAGCCCCCTGGAGACCCGGCTCTCCGCGTCGAGTGGCCCGCCTACGGCGGCGACCCTGGCGCGCAACGCTACTCGCCGCTCGAGGTGATTTCCGCCGCGAACGTCGATTCCCTGCAACCGGCCTGGGAGTGGCGCACCGGCGAGTCGCCGGTGACCAATCGCTCTCGGGGAGGGCGGATCGATCCCTTCACCTTTCAAGCGACCCCGATCATGCTCGGGGACACCCTCTACCTCAGCACCCCGTTCAACCGGGTCGTTGCGCTCGACGCGAATTCCGGGCGTGAGCTGTGGGCCTTCGATCCCGGTGCCGCCAAGTGGGGACCGATCGGGGGCGACTATAACGGCTTCGTGCACCGCGGTGTGGCGGTTTGGTCGGGGGTGGCCGAGCGGCGCGTGTTCATGAATTCGAGGTGGCGCCTTCTTGCTCTCGATGCCAAGTCCGGCCGGCCGATTCGCTCTTTCGGCAAAGACGGCGAGGTCGACTTGACGGCTGGGCTCCGCTGGCCGGTCGAGCGCACCGATTACGGGAACACGTCGCCACCGGTGATCTGGCACAACCTGGTCATCGTCGGGAATTCGGTGGCGGATTGGCGGAGCTACGACCGCGATCCGCCCGGCGACGTCCAGGCTTTCGATGTCGAGTCGGGGAAACCGGTCTGGCGCTTCGAGACCGTTCCCCGCTCCGGGGATCCGGGGAGCGAGACCTGGGAGGATGGCGCCAACGAGCGGGTCGGCCACACGAACGTCTGGGCCCCGTTTACCGTCGACACGGCGCGCGGCCTTCTCTACCTGCCGGTCAGCGCGCCGAGCAACGATTGGTATGGCGGCAGACGCAAGGGCGATGGATTGTTCGCCGAATCGATCGTCTGCCTCGACGCCGCCACCGGAAAGCGGGTTTGGCACTACCAGTTGGTGCATCACGGCCTCTGGGACTACGACCCCCCCGCCTCGCCGCTCCTCGCGACGATCGTCGTCGATGGGCGGTCGATCGACGCGGTCGCCATGCCGGGCAAGACCGGCTTTCTCTACGTCTTCGACCGGGTCACCGGGCGACCGGTCTGGCCGATCGAAGAGCGGCCGGTCCCCGCGAGCGACGTCCCCGGCGAGCGGACCGCGCCGACCCAGCCGATCCCGACCCGACCCGGAGCGTTCGTTAGGCAAGGGATTGGCGACAGCGATCTCGTGGACTTTACCCCCGAGCTCCTCGCCATGGCGCGGGCCGCGGTGCGGCCGTACCGGATGGGGCCCCTGTTCACCCCGCCATCGCTCCAGGGAACCGTCCTGCTACCGGGCTGGATCGGCGGAGCGGGGTGGGGTGGCGGGGCCTTCGACCCGGCGAGCGGGCTCCTCTACGTCAAAGGCTCCAACAAGGCGATCCTCGCCCGGATCGTGCCGCGGGGGAATGCCGACCCCGCCCTGGCGCTGGATTTCCGCCTCGACAGCACCCAGTCCCCCGAAGAGCCGCTCCGGTTGTCGCTGCCGAACAACGACGGCTCCGGCGAGAGTGAGACGATTCCTCTGGTCAAGCCGCCGTACGGCACCCTCACGGCGTTCGATCTCAACCGGGGATCGATACGCTGGCAGATCACGCTCGGCGATACGCCGAATGTCCGGTTCCATCCGCAGCTTCGCTCCCTCAATCTGCCGCCGCTCGGCGTCGCCGGCGCGCCCGGCCCCTTGGTCACGAAAAGCGGGCTCGTCTTCCTGAGTGGCGGGGGCAAGGTGTTCTATGCCATCGACGGCTCGACCGGCGAGGTCAAATGGAGCTGGCCCCTCGAGGAAGCCGGGTATTCGAATCCGATGACCTACCGCACCGCGCGGGGCCGCCAGTTCATCGTGCTTGCCACCGGTCGCGGCCGGGACGCCGTGCTCCGGGCCTTCGCGCTTCCACCCGGAATGAAATAGGACCGCCGAATGTCCCTCCTGACCCCTCGCCGGTTGCTCGCCGCCCTCGCGACGATGACGGCGCTCGTCATCGCCCTCGGCGCCGGGTTTGTGGCCGGACGGAAGCTGCCTCACGGTCTTCGCGACCGCCTGCTTGGCCGCCAACCGGCCGCGCTGGCCGCATGGACCCCCCTCGACCCGGCGCCGTTGGTCCGGTTCGAAGCGGCGACGATCGTCCTCGAGGGACGTGGATATCTCTTCGGCGGCTTCGGGAACGCCGATCTCGACGGCTCTCCGGAAGTCTGGATGTACGACCCCAAGGACAACAGTTGGACGCGCCGGAAGGACATGCCGAACGGATTGACGCATGCGAATCCGGCGATGGCGGGCGGCGTCGTCTGGTTTGCGGGAGGGTTCGTCGGCACCACGGATTGGGACATCACCGCCGAGGTGAAGGGCTATGACTGGCGCGAGGATCGGTGGAGCTCCGGGCCGCCGCTTCCCTCCCCGCGCACCGGCGGCGCGCTCGTTTCCCACGCCGGCCGCCTCCACTATTTCGGCGGCTATAAGGATCGGGGGTACACCAACGCCGATGACCACTGGATCTTGAACATCGCCGATTCGACGAAGGGACATACCTGGGTTCGCGCCGCGCCCCTCCCGGTCCCGCGCGGGCATCTGAGCGGGGCGGCGGCCGGCGGCTACATCTATGCGATTGGCGGATGTCGGGGCCACGATCCCGACCCGGTCGACGTTCCGTGGGTCCACCGTTACGATCCCGCCACCGACAAGTGGACGGAAGTCGCTTCGCTACCTAGTCCGCGATCTCATACCGAGCCCGCCACCCTGGTGCGCAACGGCCGCATCGTCATCATCGGCGGCCGAAGCCGGCCAACCGGCCGCGAAGCGGTGGATGATGTCACCGAGTACGACCCTGCAACCGATCGCTGGACGGCGCTCCCTCCCCTTCCCGAAGTCCGCCACTCGCCGATCGCCTTCCTTTTCGACGACGAGATCGTGGTGGGGCTTGGGGGAAGCCGTACCAGCGATCCCGACACCCGGACCGTTTGGCGGGAGAATCGAAGCGCCTCCTGGCAACCCGGTCCGAAGCTGCCGGTCGAGCTCGGAGAAGTGTCCGCCGGAGTAGTTGGGAACCGGCTCTACCTGCTCGGTGAGCGCGCCGACTGGACCCTCAGTCTCGATCTTGGCACCGGTCGCTGGAATGAGCCGAGTCGGCATGCCGTCCGCCCCGCGCCTGGCAATCATCATCCCGCCGAAAGCTGGGGCGGACGGCTCTATCTCTTTGGCGGGCTCGGACGTGGTGCCGGGGCGGTCCAGATCTTTGACCCTGCCGTGGACGCGTGGCGGCTCGGACCCGCCATGCCATTTGCGGCGGGGGCTGGCGCCTCGGCGCTGATCGGCTCCCATATCTACGTGGCCGGAGGGATCGTCGGCGACACGACCACTCGGCAGGCCGCCCGATTCGATCCGGCCACGTAGATATGGG
>JABFSM010000048.1 GCA_013140635.1 Gemmatimonadales bacterium | reverse complement strand
TCTCGGGGCGCCCCCCGCCGAACCCGCCGGGGCGTGAGGCTCGTTCCGCTCGGCGGCCGCCCGTAATCGGCGGTCCGCGACGCCCTCCTGTCCCACGGATGGGAGGGCGAGTTGTGTCGGAGCACCGCCGACGGCCTGGAGTCGCTCGCCTATCATCTCACCGAGCTCCACGACGAGACGCTCCAATCGTTGGTGCATACCGGTTCTCGGCTCGGTCTCGACGTGATCACCGGCAACGGCTGGGCGCTGGTCGCCGGGCCGAAGGCGCGGCTGTCGGCGCTCGCCCGGCCATGGACCAGCCCCGAACCCCTCGTCGAGGTGGCGGTGGCGCTCGGTCACGCCCTCCCGGCCGACGGGCCGGCCCTCTGGCAGACGGCGCGGGGACCGGTGTCGCTCGATCGTCCCATCATCGTGGGCATTCTCAACGTCACGCCCGACTCGTTCAGCGACGGAGGGCACTACACCACCGTCGCCGCCGCGGTGGCCAGAGCGGAAACCTTGGCGGCCGAGGGCGCCACGATTCTCGACGTCGGTGGCGAGTCGACCCGTCCCGGCGCGCTGCCGGTATCGGAGGCGGAAGAACTTGAGCGGGTTCTCCCGGTCGTGGAGGCGCTGGCGCGCCGGCTTCCGAGCCTCCTCGTGTCGGTCGATACCGTGAAGTCGGGGGTTGCCGAGCGCTGCCTCGACCATGGTGCGGCGATCGTCAATGACGTCTCCGGGCTTCGGCTCGATGCGGCGATGGCGGGGCTGTGCGCCGCCCGGAACGCGGGCGTCATCGCGATGCACTCGCGCGGGGGGGTGGCCCAGATGGCCTCGCTCGACCAGGCGCACTATCCCGGCGGCGTGGTGGCTGAGGTGGCCGGCGAGCTCGGCGCCGCGCTGGGCCGCGCGCGGTCGGGAGGGCTCCAGGACGAACGGCTCGTCATCGACCCGGGGTTTGGCTTCGGAAAGACGCCGGAACAGAATGTCGAGTTACTCCGGGGGCTCGGCGCCTTACGGGTGCTCGGGCGGCCGATCATGGTCGGCCCCTCCCGCAAACGCTTCCTCGGCGCCCTCACCGGCCGGGCCGTGGAGGAGCGCGATCAGGCCACCGCCGCCGCGTGCGCCTTTGCGTGGGCCGCCGGCGCCAGCCTCTTCCGCGTGCATGACGCGGCGCCGACGCGCGATGCACTGGCCGTGGCCGCCGCGGTGAATCCCCGATGACCGACCAACTCGCTTCTTCGCGGCCGCCCTACCGCGCCGCCCTCGGCACCGCCCTGGTGGTGCTCCTCGGGTATCTGGTGTCGCTCGCCCCCTCGGTCACCTTCTGGGACGCGGGCGAATTCATCGCGACGATGAAGATCCTGGGTATCCCGCATCCGCCCGGCACTCCCCTCTATGTGATGATGGGGCACGTCTGGGGGATGATCTTTCCGGTCGGGGAATTTGCTTACCGTACGAATCTGCTGAGCGCGCTCTGGAGTGCCGCCGGCGCCGCCTGCTGGTTTCTGGTACTCCACGAAACCGCGGTCCGCTATCTGTCGGATATCGACGAGACGTCGCGCGCCCGGCTCTCGACCGCCGCCGCCGCCGCCGGGGCGATCATCGCGTCGTTCGGATTCACCCATTGGCTCAACAGCAACGAAACCGAGGTGTACGCGATCGCGACGTTCACGATTGCGGCGGTGACCTGGCTGCTGTTGCGCTGGCGCGCCGCGCGGGGGACCGATCGTGCCGTTCGATACCTCTTCCTGATCTGCTATCTGCTCGGTATCGCGATCGGAAACCACTTGCTCGGGCTCCTTGCCGGTCCCGCGGTGGTGGCGTTCGTCGTTGCCGAGTTGCGACTCCACCCATCCGCTGACCCGGGCATTCGGCGGAAGGAGTGGGGCGATGCCGTCTTGCTGGCCGGGCTCTGGGCCTTGCTGACCGGCATCGGACTCGGCAACCCCAAGGTCATTGCCGTCGGCCTCATCGTGTTCGTGGCGGCGCTGGCCTACGCGGCCGTCAAGGGAGAGCTCGTCACCGGGCTGTTGATGCTCGGCATCGCCTTGATCGGCGTCACGCCGTACCTCTACCTCTTCATTCGGTCGGCGCACCACCCGATGATCAACGAGGCCGCGCCGGCCACCTGGGACGCACTCCTCGCCGTCATTCGCCGCGAGCAGTACGAGGTGCGGACGCCGTTCGACGACCCGACCGTACGGCATGGCCCGGGAAATCCCGGCCGCAGCCTTACGATCATCGGGCTGCAGGTGCTCAACTACTTGCAGTATTTCGATTGGCAATGGGCGAAGACGGCGGTTCTCGGCGCCCTTCCGATCCGCGTCGCGTTCACCCTGGCGTTCCTGACACTTGGCCTGCGCGGGTTCTACGCGCAGTGGCGCTCCGACCGGAGCTCCGCGTGGATGCTTCTGATGCTCTTCCTGGTCACCGGGCCGGGACTCATCGCGTATATGAACTTCAAGCCGAGCTTCAGCCTCGGGTACGACAAGTTTCCCGATGTGACGCAGCATGAAGTGCGCGAACGGGACTATTTCTACGTGGTGAGCTTCATCGTCTGGGGCCTTTGGGCGGGACTCGGGCTCCTGACCCTGGTGCGCGAGTGGCTTCCCCGCGTTCGCGGGCCGCTCCGGCGGCTCGCTCCCGCGGTCTTTCTCTTTGCGCTGATGCCGTTCGCGTTCAACTATGGCGAGGCGAGCCGCCGCCGGGGCCCCGACGCGCGCCTGGCGGGCGACTTCGCCTACGATATGCTCAACTCGGTTCCGCCGTACAGCATTCTCTTTACGTATGGGGACAATGATACTTTCCCGCTCTGGTGGGCTCAGGAGGTGGAGGGAGTTCGCCGAGATGTGACGGTGGTTTGCTTGGCGCTGGCCGAAACCGAGTGGTATATGAAGCAGCTGCGCGATAACCCGGTGCGGCCGTTCGAGGCGGCCAAGGCCCCCGCGGTCTGGCGTGAGAGCCCCGCCACAGCGCCGACCTGGCCCGCCCATACGATGACCGACGCGGAGATCGCCGCCGCGATTCCTCAAATTCTCGACAAGGCGGTCGATCTCCAGGTCGGTTCCTACCGAACCACCCTTGCCGCGAACACGGTGCTCTACGGGAAGGACTTCTTGGTCCTCCGGGTGTTGCAGCAGAACTTCGGACGCCGTCCCATTGCCTGGGCTCTCACCGCCACCGGAACCAACTTCGGGCTCGACCGGCTTCAGGTGCAGCGTGGGCTCGCGGTGTATCTCGATTCCGTGCCGCCCGACAGCGCCAACCGCGACATCGATTTCCGGGGGCTCATGGGGGCGCCGATGGACATCCCGGCCACCGATAGGCTGGCGATGGAGACGTACCGCTACGCCGACTTGCTCGAGCGCCCGCGAGCGACGCTCGAGAGCACCGCGAGCTCCATCTCGAGCACCCTCGGCCTTCCGTTGACGCAGCTCGCCTATGCCATGAAGGAGCGGGGAGACACGGCGGCGATGGTGCGGTATCTGGAACGGGCGGCCAAGCTCTCCACCAATCCCGCCATCGGTGCTCTGCTCGGGGAGCTTCGGGGCAAGCAGTAGTCGCCCCCTGCCTTGGCGGTGGCGAATCCCTCGCGATGCGACGGAGGGCCTCGAATCCGGCGGTGGCTTTCGACAAAAAGTGGGATAGTTGGATCGGGCAAGAGGCCACTACCAGGCACCCTTCTGAAATGCACTAAGTCCCTCTATTTTTAGTGGTTATGGATTTCCCGGGGCTTTCGGGGCGGCTCGCGCTGGTCCGAGACCAAATCGCTCACCACCAGGGGCTTGGGGGGTGGGCGCATCCGGTCCGGATCGTGGCGGTTACCAAGACGCACGGCCCTCCGGCGGTGCGCGCGGCGTTGGCGGCCGGGCTATCCGACGTCGGGGAGAATCGGGTGCAGGAGGCGCTGGCCAAGCAGGAGCAGTTGGCCGGCGTTCCGGTCAAATGGCATCTGATCGGTCCGCTGCAGCGCAACAAGGCGAGGCATGCGGCGGGCCGGTTCGCCCTGATCCACTCGGTCGACCGCGCCGATCTGGCCACCGAGCTCGATCGGCGGATGGCCCCCGATGCGCGGCAAGCGGTGCTGGTCGAGGTGAATTGCTCGGGTGAGGCGCAAAAGGGCGGGGTCGTGCCGGCGGAGCTTCCGATCCTCCTGGAATCGATGCGACGGCTTCCGCGGCTCGAGGTGCGCGGGCTCATGACTATGGCGGCGCTCACCGACGACGAACGCCTGCAACGGAAGGCGTTCGCCGAGCTTCGAACGTTGAGGGATCGTATGCAGTCCGAGGGGCACCTGCTCCCGGAACTGTCGATGGGAATGTCCGGGGATTTCCCGGTCGCGGTAGAGGAAGGGGCAACGATGGTGCGTTTGGGAACCCTGCTGTTCGGAGAACGCCCCCAATGAGCGACGATGCCTTCCAGCTGACCTCGCACGATGTTCGCGCTCAAGAATTCCAGAAGGTCCTGCGTGGATTCGATCCCGTCCAGGTCGAAGAGTTCAAGCAGCGCATGGCCGAAGAGATCGACCGCCTGGTGCGGGAGCGGGTGCAGCTCGATGAGCGGATCCGCGGCATGAGCGAGCAACTCAAGGTCTACCGCGACCGTGAGCGCGCCATGAACGATGCCCTGGTTGCGGCCCAACAGCTCCGCACCGACACCCAGAGCCAGGTCGACCGGGAACGCGACATCCTCCTGCGCGAGGCGGAGGCGAGCGCCGAAGCGTTGCTTCTCGAGGCCCGGACCGAGGCCGAACGGCTTCTTCAAGCCGCCCAAAGCGAGGAGCAGCGGCTCAAGCACGGCAACGAGTTGGCCCAGCGCCAGTATCAATCGTATCTCTCGAGTTACCGCCAGCTTCTCGAGCGCCAGCTTCAGGAACTGGTTGCGCTCGACAGCGAGGTGAGTTCGATCGACGCCTCTACCCGAGGCTACCGCCGCCCGGCATGACCGACGCCGTCCGACGCTTTCCTTCCTGGCCCGACCAGGGCCCCGACGCCATGGAGCGCGAGCTCCTCGCGCGCTGGAAGGCGGAGGACCTCTTCGGCCAAGTACAGCGCGCGCGGGCCTCCGATCCTCCCTTTGTCTTCTACGAAGGCCCCCCGACCGCCAACGGCCGCCCCGGCATTCATCATGTTCCGCCGAGGACGATCAAAGACCTCTTCTGCCGTTTCCGCGGCATGCAGGGGCGGTCGGTGACCCGGATTGCGGGATGGGACACCCACGGTCTCCCGGTCGAGATCGAGGTGGAGAAGAAGCTGGGCCTTTCCGGCAAGAAGGCGATCGAGGAGTACGGCGTCGCTGAGTTCACCCGGCTCTGCCGAGAGAGCGTACTGACGTACCAGAAGGAGTGGGAGGAGTTTTCCAACCGGATTGGGTATTGGCTCGACTACTCGAAGCCCTACGTCACCTGCAGTCCGGCGTATATCGAATCGGTGTGGTGGCTCCTCAAGCAGCTCCATGGCAAGGGAATGCTGGTACGGGGGCACCGCGTCCTGCCGTACTGCCCCCGCTGCGGCACCGTGCTTTCGAGCCACGAGCTGGCGCAGGGGTACGAGCAGATCGAAGACAAGTCGGTGTACGTCACCTTTCCCCTGACCGACGGCAGCGGGCGGGAACTGGTGGTCTGGACGACGACGCCGTGGACGCTGCCGTCAAACGTTGCGGCGGCGGTGCATCCGGAGCTCGAGTACGCGGCGTTCCAGGACCCGAAGTCGGCGGGGCGAACCCTGGTGCTCGCCACGGCGCGGGCCGGCAAGCTCGCGGAGATTCTCGGAGTGAAGGATCTCGAGCGAGTGGGCCCGGCCGTTCCGGGGAGCGCGCTGGTGGGCCTCTCGTATGTGCGGCCCCTCGATGTGGTCCCCCTCCAGGCGGACAAGCAGCATTCCATCGTCGTGGCGGGAAATTTCGTAACCGCCGAGGATGGTTCCGGCATCGTGCACATGGCGCCGGCCTTCGGCGCCGATGACTATGAGATGGGGCAGCGGCATGGCCTGGCGCTCCTCCGGCCCGTGGCGGCCGACGGCACCTTCCAGGGCACCACTTGGCCGGAACTCGAAGGGAAGCTCGTCACCGCGGAAGAGACCAACGAGCTGATCGTCCGGCGGCTCAAGGCGCTGGGGCGGCACCTCCGCACCGAGCAGTACATCCACGACTATCCCCACTGCTGGCGCTGCCGCAGCAAGCTCATCTACTACGCCCGCGACTCGTGGTTTGTCCGGACCCAGGCGGTGCGGGAGCGGATGCACCAGCTCAACGAGCAGATCAACTGGCAGCCGCCGGAAACCGGCACCGGCCGGTTCGGCGACTGGCTCTCCAACAACGTCGACTGGGCACTCTCGCGGGACCGCTACTGGGGCACGCCGCTCCCGGTCTGGGTTTCCGACCGGGACCCCGCCGTGGTCGAGGTCATCGGCGGTTACGAGGAACTCGGAAAGCGGTTAGGCAAGACGCTGGGCCCCGACTTCGACCCGCACAAACCGGGAGTCGACGAGCTGACCTGGCCGGCCCCGGGCGGCGGGACGATGCGGCGGACGCCCGAGGTGATCGACGCCTGGTTCGACTCCGGCGCGATGCCCTACGCCCAATGGCACTATCCGTTCGAGCACCAGGCGGAGTTCGAGCGCCATTTCCCGGCCGATTTCATCGCGGAGGGGATCGACCAGACCCGCGGGTGGTTCTACTCCCTCTTGGCCATCGGCACGACGGTGTTCGACCGGGCGCCGTACCGGAACGTGGTGGTCAACGACCTGATCCTCGACTCCGCCGGGCTCAAGATGTCCAAGAGCCGCGGCAACATCGTCGAGCCGTGGGAGGTCTTCCGGGAGTTCGGCGCGGATGTGTCGCGCTTGTACCTCCTCGGATCGAGCGAGGTCTGGCGCCCGAAGAAGTTCGACCGCGGGGCGGTGAGCGAGATCGCGGGGGCGTTTCTGGTCACCCTCAAGAACACCTACACCTTCTTCCAGCTCTATGCCGGCGGTGCCGTCCCCGAGCGGGCGTCCGGCCAGGAGACCGATCTCGACCGGTGGCTTCGGAGCCGTCTTGCGGCCACGGTGGACCAGGTCAACGCCGCCTGGGATGCCTACGATCCCACCACCGGCGTTCGGGCCCTCTTCGACTTCGTGGAGGAGCTCTCCAACTGGTACGTGCGGCTTTCGCGCGCCCGCTTCTGGGCGCCGGACAAGGCGGCCGAGCCGGCGGCGGTGCATGCGCTCTACGATGCGCTCGTCACCGTGAGCCGGCTGCTGGCGCCGGCGGCGCCGTTCGCGAGCGATTGGGCCCACCGCGCGCTCACCGGCGGGTCGGTGCACCTGGCGGTTTTTCCCGCGCCCGGCGCCCGGCGCGATCCCGAGCTCGAAGGGGCGATGGACGCGGTGCGAAAGCTGGCCTCGCTGGCCCGGGCCGCCCGCGAGGCCCGCGCCATTAAGGTTAGGCAACCGCTGGCCATGTTGCGCGTGGCCATGCCCCGGGCGGTCGATGGCCCGGCGTTCCGGCGGCTGCTTCCGTTGCTGGCGCAGGAAGTGAACGTGAAGGAAGTCGAGGTGGTCACCTCCGACGCCGGGCTGGTGCGGCTTCGGGGAAAGCCGAATTTTCGCGCCCTCGGCAAGCGCTACGGCAAGCAGACGCCGGCCGCGGCGGCGGCGGCGGCGCGCCTGACCGGCGAGCAGCTCCGCGCGCTCGAAGAGGGAGCCACCGTGACGCTCAACGGCAACGGCGAGCCGTACGAGTACGGACCCGAGGACATTACGGTGGAACGCGAAGTCACCACCGATTGGCTGGTCCAGAGCGCCGGAAGCTACGTGGCCGCGCTCGACCCGGCGCTCACCGACGCGCTTCGCCGGGAGGGCATTGCGCGCGAGGTGGTCAACCGGGTGCAGCGACTTCGGAAGGATGCCGGCTACGACTACGCCGACCGGATCGCCCTGTGGGTGGCTGGAGGGGAGGCCTTCCTCGAAGCGGTTCGCGCCCATAGCGACACGATTCGGAGCGAGACGCTGGCTCGGAAGCTGGAGGAGGGGGCGCCCGGCGTGCGCCCCGACAAGGAAGAAACGGTGGAGATCGACGGCCACCAGGTAGTCATCGCGGTCGCCCGCCATCCGGCCGGAGCCGCCTGAACCGCTTCACCACGAACGGATGCGCCATGAACAAGAAGCAGCTGTCGCACTTGGAGTCGCGTCTCAAGGACGAGCGGGCTCGCGTTATGAAGGAACTCGGGTACTACGACGAGTCCTTCAGCAACTCCGACCAGGGTTCCGACGGCGACCTCTCGTCTTATTCGTTCCATATGGCGGATCAAGGCACCGATACGATGGAACGGGAGAAGCAGTTCCTCTTCGCCTCGCAGGAGGGGCGGTATTTGTGGCACGTCAACCAGGCGCTCCGGCGGCTCTACAGCGATCCGGAGAACTTCGGCAAGTGTCACCAGTGCGGGCAGGAGATCGCCTTCGAGCGGCTCGACGCGCTTCCCCATGCCCGGCTCTGCATCACCTGCAAGGAAAAGGAAGAGGATGAAAAGCGGCGATAGTATCCGGCGGCTTTTCGTCGGCGTGGCCATCGTGCTGCTCGGCGCCGACTTCGTCACGAAGCGGATTGCCGAGGGCTCACTCCTGCCGTTCCCGCCGGTCCAGGTTGTCGGCGAGTGGGTGCAGCTCCGGCTGGTCTACAACCCGGGGGCGGCCTTCGGGTTCCATCTCGGGCCCTGGTCGCGCTGGATCTTCTTGGTGATCGCGGTTCTGGCCATCGTGATGCTCTACCGCCTCTCTCGGTCGAGCCCGGCGGCGGACCGGCTCCGGCAGCTTTCCACCGGCCTGGTGGCGGGCGGCGCCGCGGGGAATCTCATCGACCGCATCATCAGTTCGCGCGGGGTGGTGGACTTCATCGACGTCGGCATCGGGGTCCATCGGTGGCCCACCTTCAACGTTGCCGACATGGGTGTGAGCTGCGGGGCCATTGCCTTGGCGATCTCTCTCTGGATGGAAGACGCCCGGCGCGCTCGCGCCGAAGCGGCGCCATCGCCCTGAGCCGCCTCTGCCGACCACTGCCTTTTCCGTTGCCACCCAGGAGGCGCTCCGCCTCGACCGCTTTCTCGCCGACCAGCTGAGCCTTTCACGCACCCAGGCCGCGCGCCTCGTCGCCGCCGGCCTGGTTCGGGTGAATGGGATGGTAGCGCGCGCTTCGCTGGTGCCCGATGCCCGCAGTCTGGTCGAAGTGAGCTTTCCGGAGCATGAGCCGCCCAGGCAACTCATGCCGCGCGACATGCCCCTGACCGTCGTCTTCGAGGACGAGCACCTGGCCGTCATCGACAAGCCCGCCGGTCTCGTCGTCCATCCGGCGCCGGGGCATTGGGACGATACGCTCGTCAACGCGTTGGTCGCGCGCGGCACGACGCTCTCGGGGGGTGCCGAAGGGCGCCCCGGTATCGTCCACCGGCTCGATCGGGACACCAGCGGCCTCATGGTCGTTGCCAAGACCGATGTGGCTCATCGCCGTCTCGGTGCGGCGCTCGCCGCCAGGCAGATCAAGCGCGCCTACGCGGTGCTCGCCTGGGGCCACTTCGACGAGCCGATGACGGTCATCGAAGCGGCCATGGGCCGAAGTCCCACCGACCGAAAGCGAATGACGGTCCGGGCCGATGGCCGCGCCGCGCGGACCGACGTTCACGTGCTCGCGCGCTTCGGCGTCTGCGACCTGTGCCGAGCCGAACTCCACTCCGGACGGACCCACCAGATTCGGGTTCATCTTGCGCATGTGGGGCATCCGGTGGTCGGAGATCCGGTCTATGCCGGGGGCGGAGCCCGGCGGATGACCGGTCCGAACCGTCAGGAGGCGGAGCGGCTTGAACGCGTCACCCCGCGGCAAGCCTTGCACGCCGCGGAACTGGCCTTCAAACACCCGGTCACCGGGGCGCGTCACCAATTCGCCTCCGAGTGGCCCGAGGACCTCCGGGAAGCGCTCCTCACGGCCCAGCGGTCCGACACCCAAGTTGATCCCACCACTGGACTTACATATCTTGGGTTCTTCAGGAATCGGACCGATGGGTGAATCGGGCGGCGCGCGGGTGGTCGTCTGCCGGGTGGGCGGCAACAGGTTTGCGTTGCCTGTGGTGGCGGTGCGCGAGGTGGTCACGTCGGGAATCAAGGCGCGAATCCCCGGGGCCCCCGCCGCCGTGACCGGTGTGGTGAATCTCCGAGGGACGTTGCTCACCGTCATCAGCGGCGCGGTGCTGGTCGGGGGTGCCGAGCCTGGCTTGGGGGGATGGCTCGTCGTTCTGGCCGCCTTCGAGGGCCGGGTCGGTATCGAAGTCGAAGAAGTCGAGGACATTCAAATAGCGGAGGCCTCGGAAGGGGTCGCCTTGCTCGATGTGGAATCGTTGATTCGTCCGCTACTCGCGGTGGGGGCGGCCAAGGGGTAACCGAAGGGGGTGTCATTTTGGGTCAGACAGTTCTCGTGTGCGACGACGCGATCTTCATGCGTACCATGATCACCGACATCCTTACCCAGGCAGGGTACGAGGTGATCGGCGAGGCGGAGAGCGGCGCGCAGGCGGTGGAGAAATACAAGCAGCTCAAGCCCGACATGGTCACGATGGACATCGTGATGCCGGACATGGGCGGCATCGAGGCGGTCCGGGCCATCTGCAAGGATCACCCCGAAGCCAAGATCCTGATGTGCAGCGCGATGGGGCAGCAGGCCCTCGTCGTCGAGGCCATTCAGGCCGGCGCGAAGGACTTCGTGGTGAAGCCGTTCCAGCCGTCGCGCGTGCTGGAGGCGGTGCAGCGGCTGCTCGGGTGAGTCGCGGTGGATCTCGCCCGGTATACCGCGCTCTTTCTTTCCGACAGCCGAGACCACCTGCAGCGCTGCAACGAGTTGCTCCTGGCATGGGAGCGCTCGCCCGGCTCGACCACTTCGGTGGCCGAGCTTTTTCGTGCCTTCCACTCCATCAAGGGGTCATCCGCGGCGCTCGGGCTGGAGGCGATCACCGAGATCGCGCATACCTCGGAGCAACTCTTGGCCAGCGTGCGCCAGGGGACCTTGATCGCGACCCCCGAAGTCATCAACGTGTTGTTCAAAGCGGTCGATGGGCTGGCCGACGGGGTCGAAACAGTGGGCCGGGCGGAAGTGCCCGCCGCGCGACCGGAGTTGATTCAGCTCCTCGAGCGCTACGCGCCCAGCTTTTCCAACACGTCGGAGATGCCGCTTCCGGAGCGGCGCACGGCTGCCAGGCCCGCGGCGGCACCGGTGGTTGCCGTCCTGGCGGCGCGGCAGGTGCGGGTCGACCTGGAGCGTCTCGACGCGCTGGTGAACGGAGTGGGGGAGCTTGTCGTGGCCCGCAATCGGCTGGCCGCGATCGCCGACCGCGAAATCGGCTCCGAGCTGGAACAGGTGAGCGGCCGCATCTCCGCGCTGGTGTCCACCTTGCAGAGCGGAGTGCTCCGGGCCCGGATGGCGCCGGTCGACGAGGTGTTCGACCGTTTTCCCCGGATGATCCGCGATTTGGGAAAGGAACTCGGCCGGGAGCTCCGGCTCGAGATGCAGGGGAACGAGATCGAGCTCGACCGCTCGGTGCTCGATTCTCTGACCGAGCCGCTGACCCACCTTCTGCGTAACGCCGCCGACCACGGGCTCGAAACGCCGGCCGAGCGGGTGGCCACCGGCAAGAGTCGCGAGGGGACGATCCGGCTCCGGGCCGAGCGGGTCCGGGACGAAGTGGTGGTGACGGTGGCCGACGACGGACGCGGTATCGATCGCGCCGAGGTCTGGCGTCGGGGGGTCGAACGGGGTCTGCTGGAGCCCGATGCGCCGCTCCCCGACGCCGTCGGACTGCTCCGGCTCCTTTCGCATCCGGGATTCACGACCCGGTCCCAGGCCAGCACGATCTCCGGCCGCGGCGTCGGGATCGACGCGGTGCTCTCGAAGGTGCGGTCGCTGGGCGGCCGGATGGAACTCAAGACGATGCCGGGGCGGGGCACCACCTTCCTCTTGTATCTCCCGGTCACCCGCGCGATTCTGCGCGCGCTGCTCATCGGAGTGGGGGAGGAACGCTATGCCCTGCCGTTCGGGCTCCTGGCCGAGGCGGCGGTGCATGAGGGGGCGGGGGCCGGGGTTATTTTGCGAGGGGAGTTGTTACCGACCGCCGATCTCCGGGAAGTGGTGGGTCTCGATCGGCGGGAAGCGGGCCGGCGGCCCGTGCTGGTGGTCGATACCGGCGGCGGGCGGGTGGCCGTCGTCGTCGATGTGTTACTCGGGCAACAGGACGTGGTCGTCGAACAGATCGTGGCGCCGGTCGGCGTGCCGGCGTGGGTCGGCGGGGCGACGATCCTGCCTGACGGTGCGCCGGCGCTGATCGTCGACCCGGCGGCCCTCTTCTAGTCTCGTTGGAGGAATCGATGACGGACCTGCGGTCGCTGACGGACCTGGAGCGGGACGCGCTCCGCGAAGTGGCAAACATCGGGGCGGGGCACGCGGCCACCGCGCTGTCGCAGATGACGAGCCGCAAGATCATGATCAGCGTCCCCGAGGTGAGTATTCGGCGCCTCGAGGAAGTGGCGGAGCTGGTCGGGCCCGCCGATTCGGTGATCGCGGGTGTCCTGATGCACGTTATGGGCGATCTCACCGGCCGCACCCTGGTGGTGCTGGGCCAGGATTCGGCGCACGCGCTCTGCGAACTGCTGCTCCGCCGGCCGCGGAGCGCCGGCGCCGCGTTCGATCCGATGGAGCAGTCGACGATCAAGGAGACGGGCAATATCCTCTGCTCCGCCTACATGAATGCCCTCTCCGATTTTCTCGGCATGATGCTGGTGCCTTCGGTGCCGGCGCTCGTGGTGGACTTGGCCGGGGCGGTGTTGACCACCGCGTATCTCAATTTCGGCCACGATCGGGACGCGGTGTTCTGCGTCGAAACGCGGTTCCGAATCGAGGGCTCCGATCAGGCGCTCACGGGCCAGTTTCTGCTGATGCCCGACCCTCCATCGCTCAAGGCGATCTTCGACGCGATTCGCATCCGGCGCTGACCCCATGCCGGCGGCCGCACCGACCGGCCGGGACGCCGACGCTCTCCGTTCGCTCGCCCGGCGTATCGATCCTTCCGATCCGGGTGCGCAGAACAATCTCGGAGTCTTCTACTACGAACGGGGCCTGATCCCTCAGGCCATCGCGGCCTTCGGTCGCGCCCTGGAGCTCGACCCCGAAATGCGGGTGGCCCAGGACAATCTCGAGACGGTTCAGCGCGAGTCGGGATACTACGACAGCCGGATCGCCGGGCTGCTGGAGCGGCTCGCCCGGGAGCCCGATGCCCGCGCGGCGCGGCTCG
>JABFSM010000003.1 GCA_013140635.1 Gemmatimonadales bacterium | reverse complement strand
GGCTGCCGTGGTCGGATTTGCCGCCGGGCGCGGGACCGGTCCGGCCGCCGCCCCAACGCTTGCGGCTCCCGCCCCGCCGCCCGATACCACGCTACACTCGTATCTCCTGCTCCTCGAGGAGCCGTCGTGGCCCCCCCCGGCCCGGTTGGCACGCCCCGGGTACCGGGAGTGGGCGAGCGTGCTGGCCGGCCAAGGCCGATATGGGGGCGCCCGAAAGCTCACCGAGGAACCGGGCTTCCGGGTTGAGCGCGACGGCCGGGTGGTCCGTCCAGACGGGGTCCGGCGGTCCCCCAACTTCAGCGGCTGGTACATCGTGCTGGCGGCGAGTTACGACGAAGCGATCGCCGAAGTGAGCCGCGGCCCGCACCTTCGGTATGGGAGCGTGCTCGTCCGGCAGATCGAGCAATGACCTAGGCCCCACCGCCGTGGTGGCCGCGGCTCGTCTGGTCGGCTTATCTTCTTCTCTCCCGACCCCCTCCAGACGGAAGCTCCCGAATGCTGCCGATCGATCTCAAGGGCAAGCGCGCACTCATCGCCGGCGTGGCGGACGACGGAGGCTTCGGCTTTGCCATCGCGAAGGCGCTGGCCGAAGCCGGGGCCACGATTTGCGTCGGCACCTGGCCCCCCGCGATGAACATCTTCCAAAACTTGCTCGAGCGTGGGAAGATGGCCGAATCGATGACGCTGTCGAATGGCCACGCACTGGACTTCGAGCGGATCTACCCGCTCGACGCCGCCTACGATACGCTCCAAGACGCGCCGGTCGAGATTCGGGAGAACAAACGCTATAGAGAGCGGGGGGACTTCTCCGTCGCCGGACTGGCACAACGCCTCGAAGCGGACTTCGGACCGCGTTGTCTCGACATCGTCATTCACAGCCTCGCCAACGGTCCCGAGGTGAAGAACGCGCTGCTCGACACCAGCCGCCGCGGCTATCTCGAGGCGGTAAGCGTGAGCGCCTACAGCCAGATCTCGCTGCTCCGCCAGCTTGCGCCGCTCATGCGCCCGCGTGGGGCGTTCGTCTCGCTCACGTACATGGCGAGTGAGCGGGTGATTCCGGGATACGGCGGCGGCATGTCTTCGGCCAAGGCGGCGCTCGAATCCGATACCCGCACCCTCGCCTACGAAGCCGGCCGGCGTTTCGGCATCCGGGTCAACACCATCTCCGCCGGCCCGTACGCCTCCCGCGCCGCCAGCGCCATCGGCCTCATTCAACGAATGATCGAGTACACCAAGCTCAATTCACCGCTGACTCGAAGCCTCGAAGCGGAGGATGTCGGCCATGCCGCCGCTTTCCTGGTGAGCCCGCTCGCGGCGGCGATCACCGGCAGCGTGGTGTACGTCGACAACGGCTATCACGCGATGGGCATGGCCGCGGAGGGCCCCGGCACGATCGGGACCGCATGAACGCCCGGGCACCGGCCGGATGGGTGGCGCTCGGCGCCGTGCTGGCCGGACTCGCGGTCCTGGCTGGAGCCTTCGGCGCTCACGCCCTCCGAGGCACGCTGTCGCCGGACGATCTCGGCGCATTCGAGACCGCCGCCCGCTACCAGATGTATCATGGCTTGGCCCTGCTCGCGGTCGGGTCGAGCCTCTCCCGAACGAACGACCCGCTGATCCACGCCGCCGGCCTCTGCTTCGGGTTCGGGGTCCTGCTCTTTTCCGGAAGCCTCTACGCCCTGGCATTGTCCGGCCTGTCGGCGTTAGGCGCCGTCACGCCGTTCGGCGGCGTCGCGCTGGTGGCGGGATGGGGGTGTCTCGCCTGGGGGACGATCCGCGGGTCCCGGTCCGGGTAGCGCCCCGTCGCCATGACGCCGCCGCTCGACTACCCGGCGCTGCTCGCGGAGCTCGATGCCTGGCAGGCCGCCGCTTCGCTCCGCCTTCCCGGCGTCATCCCTTGCCGCGCCGGCTGCTCCGCCTGTTGCCTGGGACCGTTCGATATCTCGGCGGCGGACTCGCTGGTCGTCCGGAACGGCGTGCGAGGCCTCCCGGAGCCGCTTCGGCGCGCCATAGGCGTCCGGGCGCTCGATCAGCTCGAACGGATGCGGGCCGTCGACCGGCGCCTCGAGGCTCCGTGGGAGATCGGGGGGCTTGGCGACGACGGCTTCGATGCCCTCCTCGAACCGTTCGAGGACGATCCCTGTCCCGCGCTCGACGAGCATGGCCGCTGCCAGATCTACGAATCCCGGCCGATGGTCTGCCGGGTGATGGGGCTCGGCATGCGCCTCGGTAGCGGCGACCTGATCGAGAATGCCTGCCCGATTCAAGGAGAGTTTTCCGAGTACGCGGCGCTCCCTCCGGAACCGTTCGCGCTGGAGGAATGGGAAGCGCGGGAAGAGGGCGCCAAACGACGGGCCGCCATCGAACTCTTCGGCGATCCGGCGCGGGCCGGATTCGAGACGACGGTCGCGGGCGCCATTCTCCTCGCCTTCGAGTAAGCGGGCGGCCTGCCGTCGCTCTCGGTGGCCCCCCCGCCCCCGATCGCGAGAATAGAGGTACATTAGCTGCCGTCTCCCACCATACCCCATCTGATGGCGGCGTTCGAAGAGAGGCTCGCCCGGCACGCCGAGGCGGCCGGCGAGTTCGCAACAACGGCGATGGCCGGGCCGGAAGAGCGCTGGACGGTGCGCCCGAAAGAGGGGAAATGGTGTCCGGCGGAGATCACCGACCACCTGATCAAGGCGTATGACACCCACCTCGTCGAGCTCCGAGGGGGGCCCGGCCTCCGGGTGCGCACACCGTTCTTTCGGCGGATGCTCTATCGGATGGTAGTCCTGCCGAAAATCCTCCGAGAGGGATTCCTCCCGCGCGGCGTGCCTGCGCCAAGAGAAGTCCTGCCCACGTTGCCGGCGGAGCCGCGCCGGGCGACGGTGGAACGATTCACGGAGCGCGCGCGGGAGTTCGAAACCGCCGCACGGGAACGCGCCACCAGGGGAACAGGCGGACTCACCCATCCGTACCTGGGTCCGCTCATGCTCGACCAAAGCGTCCGGTTCGTCGAAGTCCACGTCAGGCATCACCGCAAGCAGCTGTCCACGGAGTAGCGTTCACCTTCTCATCGAGAGGTCCGCATGCCCCCGGTCAATTATCTCGCCATTGTCGTCGCCGGTCTCGCCGCCTTCGTGATCGGCGCCCTCTGGTACACCGCGCTCTTCGGCAAGCAGTGGCTGGCCGCGCAGAACTTCACGCCGGAGCAGATGGCGGCGGCGCAGAAAGACATGGCAAAGACGTACGGCATCTCCGTGGTGTGCTATATCGTGATGGCGTTCGTGTTGAGCGTGCTGATCGGCAACTTGGACATCGTGAGCGCCGGCACCGGGGCCAAGCTTGGCGCCCTCTGCTGGCTCGGCTTTGCGGCGACGATCGGGCTCACCGCCAGTCTCTACGGGGGGAAGTCGATCAAGATCTACTATATCGATGCCGCGTATCAGCTGGTCTTTATGACGGTGATGGGGGCGATTCTCGGCGCGTGGCGGTAGCTACCGTTCGGTCTTTGCCCAGCGGAAAAAGAGTACGCTCATCGCGCCCCAGATCCAGAGATTGCCCGGGACCCACATGAGGAGCCCGCCGAGCTTCTGGTCGTCGAGCGGCGAGAGCCCCCAGGTTCGGGGCGCGGTGACGTACCACGTATAGAGCGGGTCGTCGGCAAAGGTGATGATCGCGCCGAGGAGCTGCATCGGCAATTGCACGAGGAAGAGATAGACCATTCCGGTGCCCGGGCCGAGGCGAGGGAGCAGCGTCCCCGGGCGCATGACGGGCCACCAGAGAATCACCGCCGCCACGATGAACATGAGGTGCGTCGCCACGTGCACGTCGTGGTTGCGCATCATCAGATCGTACGGTTCCCGGGCGTGCCACACGAGCAGGATGACGCTGAAGAAGCCGCCGGCCACCATCGGGTGGCCGAGGAACCGGGCCATCCGCCGCATGCCCTGCCCCGCCACGATCCGGTCGACCAGCCAGCCCGGCAATCCGGCAATCAAGAGCGGCGGCAGCACCATGGTCAGCAGCAGGTGCTGCGCCATGTGGATCCAGAAGAGGTAGTAATCGCTGAGGTCGTGCATCGGCCCGTTGAGGGCGAAGAGCAGCACGAGGAGTCCGAGCGTGAAGCAGGGCGGCCGCCACGGCTCGACCGATGCTCCGGGCGCGATTCGGGTTCGCCCGGGGCCGATCGCCCAGCCATAGAGCGCGGCCAGCGCCAGCACGCCGATCACGATCGACGGGTGGATCGACCAATCGGGAACGAATGGAGTGGTGGCGGGGGTCTGGTCGTGAAGAAGCATCATAGTGTCATCGCGAGGGCGTGAAGCCGAAGCCGCGAGGGATTGCAGATCCCGTGGCGGGCCTGCGGCGATCTCGGGAGATTGCTTCGGCGGCTCCGCCGCCTCGCAATGACTCCCCTACTTCGCGCCCACCACTCGCCAGTAGGAAAAGATGACGATCATCGCCGCAATCACGGTGGCCGCAAGGAGGAGCGGCCAGATGAACAGGTTGGTGAGGACCTTCGGATCCTGCTTCAGGTGCATGTAGAACATCGCGACCAGGGCGAATTTGGCCGCCGAGAGGACCAAGAGCAGCATCACGACGACCGGCTCGACAATCCGCTGCAGGTCGGCGCCCATCCGGCCGTGGCCAACCTCGTACGCCAGCACCTCGAGAGCGGTGAGGACGAAGAGGACCAGGGCGACCTTGAAATACAACCCCGGCGTCGGGTGGGCGTGGTCGCCGCCTTGGGCGTGAGAGTGAGCGTCCATGGGGCTACCTCATCAGATAGACGACGGGGAAGATCACGATCCAGACCACGTCGACGAAGTGCCAGTAGAGTGCCGCGATTTCGAGGTTGAGCGACTTCCCGGCCGGCAGCTTGCCGCGAATGGCCATGACCAGCAGCGTGGCGAGCCAGATCACCCCGACGGTCACGTGGCTGCCGTGGAACCCCGTCAGGGTGTAGAAGGTCGACGCGAACAAGTTCGTGGTGTAGCCCAGCCCCTCGTGGTAGAAGTGGCTGAACTCATACACCTGCATCCCGATGAAGAAGAGACCGCAGACCACCGTGGCGCTGAGCCAGGTGATCAGCATCTTCCGGTTCCCCTTTTGGGCCCCGTAGAGCGCCAGCACCACGAAGAAGGAACTGAAGAGGAGCACCGCGGTCCCGAACGTGACGAGCGGAATCGAGAAGATCGGCTCGCACGCCTGCATCTTGCCATGCAGCATGCACTGCGATTCGGTGTGCGGAAGGGGGCCGACCAGGCTCTTCCCCTTGTACACCAGATAGGTCGAAATCAGCGAGGCGAAGAGCAGGCACTCCGACCCAATCAGGGTCCAGATGGCCACCTTCCGGCTGTCGATCCCGGTGGTGGTGGGGTGCTCTATCGCGTGCGCGGCGGCGTCGGACACGTGTCGTCGCTCCTCGTCAGAACGCGGGCTCGTAAGCCCAACGGTAGATGCCGTAGATCAGAATGGCCGCGCCGGTCAGCGTGATGAAATACCACTGCGAGAAGGCATGGGTAAAGAGAATGCTCCCGATCGTCACGAGCACGCCGACCGCCGTCACCGCCGGCCAATACGACGGCCGCGGCATGTGGATGCCGGCACCGCTGACGCGCTGGGGTTCCGGTAGGGTGCCCCCGCCGGCCCGGCGGAGATCCCACGCCGGTGTGGCGCTGTGTACCGGCGGCACGTCGGCGAAGTTGAACTCCTGCGGCGGCGACGGAATCAACCACTCGAGCGTCGCGCCGCGCCACGGATCGGCCGGCGCGTCGGCGGGGCGCCTGGACGCCTTCCACATATTGTAGATGAAGACCAGGAAGGAGACGCCGAGCAGCAACGAACCCCACGTCTGCACTTGGTTCCAGAACTCGAAGTTGAGATCGCCGGGATAGGTGTACACCCGCCGCGGCATGCCGTTCAAGCCCAGGAAGTGCATCGGGAAGAAGGTGATGTTGAACCCGAGGAACATCATCCAGAAATGGAGCTTGCCCATTTTGTCGTCGAGCATCCGGCCGAACATCTTCGGGAACCAGTAATAGGCGCCGGCCGTCAGGCCGAAGATCGCGCCGCCGAAGAGCACGTAGTGGAAGTGCGCCACGATGAAGTAGGTGTCGGTCTGCTGGAGGTCGGCCGGCGGCACCGAGTGCATCACCCCGGAGAGCCCACCCACGATGAACTGCGCCACCATCCCGATGGCGAAGAGCATCGGCGTTTTGAGCTGCAGCGACCCGCCCCACATCGTGCCGATCCAGTTGAATATCTTGACGCCCGTCGGCACCGCGATGAGCATGGTACTCAGCGAGAAGAAGGCGTCGGCGAACGGCCCCATCCCGGTCGAGAACATGTGGTGGCTCCACACGCCGAAGCCGAGAAAGGCGATGAACGCGCCGGAGAAGACCATCGCGGTATAGCCGAAGAGCGGCTTTCGCGAGAAGACCGGCAGGATCTCCGACACGATGCCGAACGACGGCAGGATCAGGATGTACACCTCGGGATGCCCGAAGATCCAGAAGAGGTGCTGCCAGAGAATCGGGTCGCCGCCCCCTTCGGGAAGGAAGAAGTGGGTCGCGAAGTGCCGGTCCATCATCAGGAAGACGAGCGCGATGGTGATGACCGGGAAGGCCAGCAACAGCAGGATCTGGGTGATGAAGCTCATCCAGACGAACATCGGCATCCGGAGCATCTTCATCCCGGGCGCCCGCATGTTCACGATCGTGACGAAGAAGTTGATCGCCGCCGCCATCGACGCCACGCCTAAGATCTGCAGGCCCAGCACCCAAAAGTCGGTGTTGAGACCGGGGGAATACTGATTCGAGGTGAGGTTGGCGTAGCCGAACCACCCGGCGTTCGGCGCCGCGTTGATCAGAAAGCTGAAATTGATGAAGAGGCCGCCCAGCAAGAAGACCCAGTAGCTGAAGGCGTTGAGCCGGGGAAAGGCCACGTCCCGGGCGCCGATCTGGAGCGGGATGAAATAGTTGAAGAACATCGCCGACAGCGGCATGACGCCGAGGAAGATCATCGTCGTGCCGTGCATCGTAAACAGGGAGTTGAACAGCTCCGGGCTCACGAAGGTGTTGTCGGGCTTCATGAGCTGGATGCGCATGATCAGCGCTTCGATCCCGCCCAAGAGGAAGAAGATGAACGCCGTAACGCCGTACAGGATCCCGATCCGTTTGTGATCGACGGTCGTGATCCAGCTCCAGATTCCCGTGTGCGGCTCGTGGTGGGAGGCCGGGGCGTGGTCGACTACCGAGGTGGCCATGGCGTCCGTCCTCTTACCGGTGCGAGCGGAGGTACGCCACCAACGTGGCGATCTCCGCGTCGGTGAGCTTCTTGGGGAGAACCATCAGCGTCCCCTGCTTGACCGAGTCGGGGTTGGCGAGCCATTTCCGCAGGTTCTCTTCTGTATTCGGCATGAGACCGGCCACGAGGGTCTGGCGGCTCCCGACGTGGCTGAGGTTTGGGCCCTTGAGCGAGGTGGCCGAGGCGAGGGGCGTCCCTACCATCGCGTGGCAACCGATGCAGCCGGCGCCGCTGAAGAGCGCGCGGCCCGCCTGCTCCAGCGAATCGGCCGCGAGCTTCGCGGCCCGACCCGCCGAATCGGCCGGGGTCGTGGTGTCGGCCGGCACCGTGCCGGCGTTGACCAGCGGCGAGCCGATCCGCTCCCGGGCAACCCAGGCGTCGAACTCCTCCTGCGTTTCGGAAATCAGCTTGAAACCCATCCGCGCGTGCTGCACCCCGCAGAACTCCGCGCACTGCCCGCTGAATATTCCGGTGACCTCCGCCTTGAACCAGAGCGGGTTGTAGCGGCCCGGAAAGACGTCGCGCTTGCCGGCGAACTGCGGCACCCAGAAGCTGTGCAGCACATCCGCCGTGGTCATCCGGAGGTTCACCGTCTTCCCGACGGGAATGTGCATCTCGTTGCCGGTAACCACGCCGAGCTCGGGGTAGCGGAATTCCCACCACCACTGATGCCCGATGACCTCGATCTGGACGACGCCGGGACCGGTGGCGTAGTCAGAAGTCTTGAAGATCGTCTTGACCGTCGGGACCGCGATGGCGACGAGGATGAAAGCCGGAATGACCGTCCAGACCACCTCGAGCGTGGTGTTCCCGTGGACCTGCCGCGGCTCCGGATCGTCGGCTCGGCCCCGGAACTTGAAGATGGCCCAGAGCAGCACCCCTTCCACCAGCACGAAGACGATCGTCGCCCAGACGACCGTCGTCCGAAAGAGGTCGTCCACCATTCTGGCGAAATCGCCCCGAGGTTGGAGCGTGGTCTGCGGATAGTCCTTCGCGCAGGCGGCTATTAGGAGCAAGAGGCAGAGGGCGGGCGCCTGGCGCGCCAAGCGCCGGACAAGCCCGGAGCTTTTCTCCATCACTATGGCATCCCGATGGGTGTGAGTGCAGTGCCTCGTCAGACCGCAAAGCTAGTCGCGGCAGAAGCTTAGTCAACCACCTCGAAAGGGAGTAGCCGCGGCCGCTTGGGCTCTCGCCCATCTCCCGACGACCGCCCCCACAGATGCCGCCACGCCCACGGCGCCGCGTGGCGGCCCGCCCAAGCGAGTTCGGCCCGTATCCACTGCCCCGCGGAGCGCGACGGCGTTCCCGGCAACGGCTCTGACCACGAACCGTCCGTCCCCGGCAGCCCGAGCGCCTGCGCCAGCGCCGCCGCGATACGGGTGTGGCCTTCTGTGTTCGCGTGGAGCCGGTCCTCGCTCCAGAGCCGCCAGTCTCCCGCCACCGGATGGGCCGCCACGTCGACGAGGATAGCCCCGGTCTCCCGCGACACCGACCGGAGCGCCGCATTGAGCGCCGCGACCCTCGACGCAAAGATCCGCGCCAGGGGCATAACGGGGGTGAGATCGGGCAGGGTGAAGGTCAGCACCACCGCGCCGGCGCCGGCCAGCGCGCGCTGCATCACCCGGATGTCCTCGGCGAGGGCGGTGACGTCCAAGCGCCGCGCGATGACGTCGTTGGTGCCGGAAAAGAGGGTCACCAGGTCGGGCCGCATCTCGAGCGCCGGGGCGAGTTGTTCCTCTCGGATTTGCCGGGTGGTGCGGCCGCGGACGCCGAGATTGGCGTACAGGAGCGCCCCATGCGCCGCGGCGACCTTCTCCGCCAGGCGATTGGCCCAGCCGCGAAAGCCGCCGCGTCCATCCGGATCATCGAGTCCTTCGGTCGAACTGTCTCCAAGCGCGACGTAGCGTTCGAACCGCTTCACTTCCTCGCCTTCGCCGCCGCCATGAGCTTTTCGATGTCGGCGACCGTGCGCGGCGCCGACTTGGAGAGGTTTACCCAGCCGGTCGCCGTCACCAGGATGTCGTCCTCGATCCGGACACCGAACCCCTCTTCAGGGATGTAGATACCGGGTTCGATCGTGAACGCGACGCCCGGCACGAGCGGCCCCTCGCCGACGTCGTGGACGTCCATCCCGATCCAGTGCGTGAGGCCGTGGATGAAATAGCGGTTGCACCCGCCAGCGCCGCAGAGATCGCCTTGATGATCGGTGATGTACTTGCGGGCTACGACGTCCAGGTCGCGCCGCATGATGCCAGGCCTCACCGCGTCCATCGCCGCCTGTTGCGCGCCGAGCACCAGGTTGTAGATCGCCGCCTGCCGGGGCGTGAACTTCCCCGAAGTCGGAATCGTCCGCGTCACGTCCGCGGTGTAGTACCCGAACTCGCCCGCCATGTCCATAACGATGAGATCGCCGGCTTGCGTTTGGCGCCGGCTCTGATCGTAGTGAAGCACCGTTCCGTTGATCCCCGAACCCACGATGCTCGGATAGCCGAGCCGCTCGGCGCCGAGCCGGCGGAAGGTGCGCTCCGCCTCCGCTTCGATCTCGTATTCCCAGACGCCGGGCTTGGTGAACTCCATCGCGGCGATGTGACCCTGCGCGGAGAGCTCGGCGGCCCGGGTCAGCCGGCGAATCTCGTCCTCGTCTTTGACCAGCCGAAGCGCGGCGAGGGGAGGGAGCAGATCCCGGCTCCCCACCCGCTGCTGCTCCAGCACCGCGGTCTGGATGAACTCGGGGGCCGTGTCCCATTCGGTGTGCCGAACCCAGAGCGTGGGACTTCGATCTGGACCGCCATTCGCCCGAAGGAGGTTCCGCAGGTACACCTCGACCGAATCGCTCGGATGGATGTGGGTCACCGGAATGCCGGTGGCCGCGGCCGCCTCGGGACCGGGGCCGACCTTGGGACCGGTCCACCGCTCCGCCTGCGGATTCCGCGCGGGAATGAAGAGGTGGGTCTCACCCCGCGCCGAGTCGGCGGCGATGACGATGAGCCACGCGTCCGGCGTCTCGAGGCCGGTCAGATAAAAGAAGTCGTTGTCCTGCCGAAAGGCCGTCGCCTGGGGATACTTGCTGTTCGGGGGATCGTTCGCGAGCTCCTCGGCACCCCTGATGATGGCGACGCCGTTCTTGATCTTGCCGATGAGCGCCTGGCGCCGAGCCGTGAGGTTGGCAACCGGCACGGCCCCTCCCGGCGAGCCGGCCTGGGCCTCCGCGAGCGACGGAACCAGAACGAAAAGAGCGAGCGCACCAGCGCGAGCGGCGAACGACACGACGGACCTCCGGAGGGGGTGCTGGAAAATACTCCCGAAGCCCTACGCAGGGGGATACAGGAAAGTTCAGGGCAGGAAGACCTGGAACACCTTCCCGCCGGATACCGCGATGACGGTCGCCGTCTTCTGCACCATCCCGGCCCCAAGCCGGCCCGTCAGCCCTTCTCCCCAGCAGAGGACCCGGTTGCCCGTCGCAATGCCGCAGGTCACCGTGTTGGAGAAGAGATCCGAGGCGGCGCTCATCGCGATGAATCGTTCCGATGTCGCCACCGCGACCAGGTCGTGGCCGTTGGAACCGCCGCCGTCGCCGAGCGCCCCCTGGAGCGGCGACCCCCAGCAGTAGCCCTTCCCGCTTTGATCGAAGCCGCAGCCGGTCTTCCGAGAGACGACGTACTCCTTGAAGTCGATCCAGGTGGCCGGCCCGTTAGGGGTGCCGCTCCAGCCCTGTCCCTCGCAAATGAGCTGCGCGATCGCGAGGAATCCCTTGCGGAGCGTGCAGCGGACGTCGACTTTGGTGAAGTGGGTGGTGAAGAGGGAGAACGGCGTCGAGCTGATGAAGTGGCGGTCGGGCGCGCCGCCCTGGAAGGTGTACGTCGCGCCGTCGGCGAAGTCCCAGCAGACGAGCTTCGGCTCGTCGGTAATGCCGCAGGTGCTGGCGCCCCCCGCCTGCAATGAATTGAACTTCCACGTCGCATTGATTTGTCTCGGCGCCATGATCTTGGCGTTAGGTACCTCGCCCCACCCCCAGCACCAGGCGGTCTTGTCGGTGGCGATGCCGCAAGTGTGGTAGTCGCCGGAGGTGAGCGCCGTGAAACGGGTCGGGCCGCTCACCGGCGCCGGCGTCGTCCGGTGGGTGGTCGTCCCGTCGCCCAGCACGCCGTCGTAGTTCTTGCCCCAGCACTGAGCCCGGCCGGCCCCGTCGAGGCCGCAGGCATGCTCGCCGCCGGTGGCGACCGTCGTGAGCCCGGTGCCCGTGGCGATGCGCACCGGATCGGGGGCGTCGGGCGCCAACGCGCCCCAGCACCAGGGATCCCCCGCCGTAGACACGGCGCAGGCGGCGTTGGCGCCGACCGAGATCGATTTGGCGCGGAGCGGGCCGCCCACGAAGAGCGGGGTGGCGGTGAAGTCGCCGTACCCCTGCCCCAGCGCGCCACGCAGGTTCTGCCCCAGACACATCGCGGCGCCCTGGGCGGTGAGACCGCAGGTGTAGACCGGGGTGCCGGCCAGGGTAACGAGCGCCGCCCCGAAATTCTTCGTCTCGGGAAGGTGCACCGCTTCGTCCGGGAACGGCGACCCGGTGCCCCAGCAGCGCCAGGCGTCGTTGCTGAGCCGACCGCACATCGACGTCTGGAACGAGGCCACTTGTTTGAACGTGAGGGTGCCGGCCGCGCGGGCGGCGGCGGAGCTGGTGCGCGTGTCGCCGAAGATCCCGCCGTCATTCGCGCCCCAGCACCAGAGCGCCCCGGAGTCGGTGAGGCCGCAGGTCCAGTAGTTGAAGGTGTCGACGCCGTAGATCGCGACGTATTTCCGATTGCCCAGCACGGGGCGAGGCTCCGGGTGCCGTCCTCCGCCCGTGCCCAGCGTGCCGAAGATGTCCGAGCCCCAGCAATACATGGTGCCGCTTGCGTCGAGGCCGCAGGCGCGATCGAATCCCGGGAGGATCCGAGTGAATTTCACCGTGCCGGGGATCTTGGCGGGCACGGTGATCTTCGTTTCGGCGGCCATACCGAGCTGCTTGCCGGAGCACCAGGCGGAACCGCTCGTCCCGATGGCGCAAACCGATCCGAACGTCGCGGCGACGTACACCGCGGCCTCGGGCATTTGGAAGGTCGCGGGGGTCGGCCGGGCCGCGGAGCTCCCCGCGGTGCCGTCGCCGAACTCGCGGTGAAAGCTCTGCCCCCAGCAGCGCACAGCGCCCGGTATCGTCAGGCCGCAGGTGAAGGAGCCGGCGGCGGCCAGCATCTTGAACGTGGTGCCCGGCGCGGCGCGCACCGGGGCAAAGCGGTCGGCGGTGGTGCCGTCGCCTAACTGTGCCGAGCCGTTGCCGCCCCAGCACCAAGCTTCGCCGGCGGCCGTCAGGCCGCATACGTGGCCGCCCCCGCTCACCAGGCTCCCCTCGGCAAGGGGTGGCGCCGGCGGGGCGGGCGGATCGACCTCGAGGATCGCGTAGGTGCTGAAGGTCGTGGTCTGGCCGCTCACCGTCCGGGTCGCCACGTCCACGGTGCTCCCGGGGAGTGCCGCCCAGGTCGAGCCGGTGAGGCGGTGGAGCCGGAAGTTGGCGGGTACCGCCCCGGCCGGGAGGCCGGTGGCGGGGTACCGGATCCGGACCGTCACCGGCTGCGCGAACGTCGTAGGCGAGGGGCCGAGGTCGTAGGCCGTCCCGGGAATCAGGTTGGGGTCCGCAGGCGGCGTGGCCACCGGTGCGAGCGAGACCGGTATGGCGGCCGTCACCGCCGATGCCGGAAAGACGACGGTCACGTTCCCGGCCGCGCCGCTCACCTGTCCCCCCGCCGCTCCGATCATCCCGCCATCCCGCACCGTAATAGCGGCGGTGCCGGTCTTCCCTTCGGCCGTGGCGGTGAGTGTGGCCGAGCCGGGGGCCATCGCGGTTACGAGACCGGTCGTCGCATTGACCGTGGCCACGCCAGGCGCATTCGTGCTCCACGCCACCGCGCGCCCGGTGAGAATGGCGCCCTGCGCATCCTTGTTGACCGCCGCGAGCGGTTGGGTCTGTTGCGGCACCAGGGTGACCGTGCCGGGCGTGACCGTCACCGTGGCAACGGGCACCGGAC
>JABFSM010000056.1 GCA_013140635.1 Gemmatimonadales bacterium | reverse complement strand
GCTTCGACGTCGGCGGCGTCGAAGAGGTAGCTCTTGAAAACGGCGTACGACTCGCGGATCACGTCGCGAATCAACGCGTCCTTGTTCTCATAGTGCCGGTAGATGGCCGGGTTGCTGAACCCGCCGGCATCGGCCACGGCGCGAAGGGTGAGGGCGGCGGGGCCGTCGCGCCGCAGCACGGTGAGGGCGGCGGCGAGGGGCCGGGGTGGTTTGCGAACGGAGTTAGCATGTGCTAACTTCAAAGCCTTCCGGTGTGGCATGGCGCCTCCCTGGGTCCGGTGCCGGGCTCGTGTGGGGGGGCGGCACCTGGAGGAAACAAAAGGCGCCGGGGCGCCGGATGGCAAGGGGTGCCGATTAGCACTCGCTCACATCGAATGGAGGATGCTGGCATGAGCACATGGCGAATGGCGGTGGCGGGACTCGGGCTGGCGGCGGCGTTCGCGGCGCCGGCCGGCGCGCAGCGTCTCGATCTGGTCATCGCGAACGGGCGGGTGATCGACCCGGAGTCGGGGCTCAACGCGGTCCGCAACGTCGGCATTCGGGGGGACCGCATCGTGGCGGTGAGCCGGGGGCCGTTAATCGGGCGGGACACGATCGACGCCCGGGGGTTGATCGTGTCTCCGGGGTTCATCGATCTGCATCGCCACGCCCACGGGGACAACAGCTACCGCTACCAGGTCCGGGACGGCGTCACCACGGCCCTCGAGCTAGAGGTGGGCACCGCCGATGTGGAGGCATGGTACCGGCAGGCGGGGCCGGGGCGCCTGGTCAACTATGGCGTGGCCGCCGGCCACATCCCCGCGCGGATGCGTGTGCTCGGGGACTCCGGAGTCTTTCTGCCGACTGGACCGGGGAAGGGACGCGCCACGGTGCCACAGGCGCAGGAAATCGTCGACCTGATCGAGACGGGGCTCCGGCAGGGCGCGGTATCGGTCGGGATGGGACTGGCCTATACGCCGGAGGCCACGTCCGTGGAAATGCTGCAGATCTTCCGGGCCGCGGGCCGGCATCGCGCGTCGGTGCATGTGCATCTGGGAGGCGGGATGTCGAGCCTCGTGGAAATCATCGGGGCGGCGGCGGTCGGCGGCGCGCCACTCCATGTCGTTCACGTCAACAGCACCGGCGGCTCGAACGTGGCGTACTTCTTGGAGGCGATCGACGATGCGCGCCGGCACGGAATGGATGTGACCACGGAGGCCTATCCCTACACCGCCGGGGCCACGATGATCCAGTCGGCGCTCTACGACGGCTGGGAGAATTGGCCCGACGAGCGGTTCGGCTCGTTGCAGTGGGCCGCGACCGGCGAACGGCTGACCCGGGAGACCTTTCGGAAATACCGGGCGCAGGGAGGCAGCGTCATTTCCCATGGCAATACCGAGGAGGCGCTCGCCGTGGCGCTGGCCAGTCCCTTGACGATCATTGCAAGCGACGGAGGGCGGAGCGAACGGGATGCGCCCACCCATCCGCGGGCGGCTGGAGCCTTTGCCAGGGTGCTGGGCCGGTATGTGCGCGAGCGGGGCACGCTTTCGTTGGTGGAAGCCCTCCGCAAGATGACGATCGCGCCGGCCAAGCGACTGGAGGGCCGAGTGCCGTCGATGAAAGACCGGGGCCGGATTCGGGTCGGGGCGTTTGCCGACATCGCCGTGTTCGACTCGGCGACCGTCATCGACAAGGCGACGTACGAGAACGCCGCAATCTTCTCGGAGGGGATCCTCTTCGTGCTGGTGAACGGGACTCCCGTGGTGCGTGCGGGAGAAATCGTGCCGGGCCGGACGCCGGGACGGGCGATTCGGGCCCCGATCGAACAGCCGAAGTGAATCAGCGTGCCGTATCCGGGGCGGGGCCTACGCCGCCGGAGGGTCCTATGCGCGGGTGGAACAGGACGGCGCGTCGCTATCTTCTGGGGTGGTGACTCGAAGGGAGGACGCCAGTGTCGTTGCCGATCAGAGGTGCCGCACAAATTCGGACAGCTCTTCTCCTGGCGAGTATGGGGTTCTTCTCCGGCTGCGGCGCGTCCATGGGCCGGGCAGCGGGCACGCCCGTTCCGCTGGCCCCGGTCGACCGGCTCGAGCTCGTGAACGTCCGGGCGGCTGCGGTTCGCTATGAGGGGAAGGCGGCCATTCGGCTCACCGAGGACTCCTCGAAGCCCCAGACCCCGGACATGCCGCTCCTTGCGATTCTCGCGGGGCCTGAGGTGAGTGACGGATCGATCGAACTCTTCGTGGCGGGACGGCTTCCCGAAGGGGCAAGCGCCGGTGCCCGCGGGTTTGTCGGGTTGGCGTTCCATGTTCAGGAAGGGGGCGGGCGCTATCAGGTGCTCTACCTCCGACCGACCAACGCGCGTGCCGAGGATCAGTTGCGCCGCAACCACACGACCCAGTACCAAGCCCTTCCCGGGTATCCGTGGCACAGGCTTCGGGCGGAGCAGCCGAGCATGTTCGAGTCGTACGTGGATCTCGAAGCCGGCCGCTGGACGAAGCTCCGGATCGAACTCAAGGGGAACACCGCTCGGCTGTACGTGAATGGACATCCTCAGCCTGCGCTGATCGTGAACGATCTCAAGACGCCGGACCGAAGCGGGCGCCTTGCGCTCTGGATCGGGCCGGAGACGGTCGGGTACTTTGCCGGGTTGCGGGTGGAGGCGGGGAAGTAGAACAAACACAACGCACATCCGCGGTGCCGGCGTTCAAGGTAGTATTCGCCGATGAGGATCGGCGTGAGCGTCGCATCGGTGCACGGCCTGGTCGTGAGCGCCTCTCTCGCGCTCGCTCCGGCACGACTGACCGGGCAGGTCGCGCTCAATCACATCTACGTCTACCTCGATTCGAGTTCCTACCAAGCGATCGCTGCTTCTCCCTTCGTGCGGGACAGCTTTGCCACGATGAGGGAGGCGACGGTCAGCGACGCAAAGGGCTCGTGGCGAGGGCTCTATCTCTTCGGGCAGGAGACCTATCTCGAGCTGTATCGTGCCGGACCGAATACACCGCCGCCGGGCACCGTTGCATTCGCGTTTGGAGTGGACCGCGCTGGAGAACTGGATGAGGTAGCCGCGCGGCTGCGCGGGGCGGGAAGGCCGGGAGTGCGAGTGACCCGGCGGCGCGCGATAGGCTCCGACACGATTCCCTGGTTTCATCAACTTTCCCCCGCCGAGCTCGACTCCGCCGCGATCGCACCGTCCGTTCGGTGGTGGGTCATGGAATACGACGGCGCATACCTTGCCCGGAGGCCGCCCGGGGACCTTACCCTCAATGGACGTACCGACCGGGCCGGATACAACCGGCAATTGTACCGGCCTGACTTGGCGGTCCGGGACATCGCCGGTCTCGTGTTGCGGCTCCCGGAGCCGGTGCGCCGAGCCCTTGCCGAGCAGCTCACGACACTCGGCTTCACCCGTCAGGCAGGATCTGAGCCGCTTCGATTCGTTGCCGGAGCATTCGCCATCGAGCTGCACTCGACAACCGGGGAGGCGGGCGAACTCACCGAGGTCCGATTTACCACGACACGGGATCAGGCGCCGTCGCGCCGGCTCTTTGGTTCCGCCGAGCTCACGGTTGATGGGGACAGGAGCACTCTCAGGATCGCGCGGCAGAGCGAGGCCGGTCCTTTCGCGGGATGTCCGCTCGCCTCGCGTCGAGTGATGGTGGGGAAACGGCAGGTGGCGACTTGCACCGGCGGAGTCTCCGGTCCGTTGGTCGTCTTTGAGAGCGGGCTCGGGGATGGCATTTCGGTCTGGTCCAGGGTGCTTGGCCAGGTCAGCAACGTCACTCGCGTCATGGCGTACGACCGGGCGGGGATCGGAGGCTCGGCACCGGCGGGAGGCCCGCGTGATGGGCGGCGAGTTGCAGCCGAGTTGGCGGAGTTGCTCGATGCACTCGGCGAAGACCGTCCGGTCATACTTGTGGGCCACTCGCTGGGTGGACTCTTCGTGCGAGCATTTCGCGAGGTATGGCCCCGCAGGGTCAGCGGCATGGTTCTGGTCGATCCGACACCAGAGGGGTTTTTCGCGCGGCAGCGCGAGCTGGTCGGCGCCGATCTCTTTGCCGCCAACCGCGCAGCAACCATGGCCAGGCTTCAGGGAACGGCGCTCGAAGAGTGGACGGCCATCCCGGAAAGCGAGGCGGCGGTTGGAGGGCGGGATGATTCGCCTCGGATGCGCGGGAGCCTCCTGTCTGCCGGAAAGATCCAGAGTCCAGACCCGGTAGTCGGTCCGAAGGCGAAGGCGATCTGGCTGGATTTGCACCGCACCATGGCGGCGCGTCTTGGGTTGTCGCACCAGGTCGTGGAAGGGGCGGGGCATTACCTGCAGCTGGAGGTGCCGGACCGGATAGCTGAGGAGGTACGCCGGTTGGTCGAGGAGGATGCGAAGGCCGAGGGGCGGAAGCGCCTCCACCTGTCAGGTGGGCCTGCCTATCGATTCCTCGATCGGACACCAGGGGCGGATGGGCGCGGCGGCTGGGAAGGCCTTACGGTCAATGTGGGATGGGAGTATCCGCTTTCCACCAAAGTTGGCCTCATTCTGGGTATCGGCGGGTATTGGGGTGGGTCGGCCGTGACGCTTGAAGCCATACCGGATGATGATTGCCCTCTTCAGATGCCATGCGCTCCCCCGAACCCGTCTCCGGATCGCGGTGTGTCAGGTTCGGTGCTCCATGCGAGGATCGGTCTCGCGATCGGGAACCGTCGGTTGGGAGGGGGGCTCGGCGCTATCGTGGGGCACGCCAAGGGCGCTCTCGACCCGGCCGGAGCAGGGGCCTTCGCCGAATTCCGGTTCCAGCCGATGGCAAGGTTCTCGGGACTCACCTTGGGCTTGCTCGGCTATGCCATGTGGCCTGCTCCAGGTCATACGGAGGCGGTCGTTAGCCCGACGATCGGAGTCCGATTCTAGGGGGCGCCGTGAAGGGCGGCAGCTATTCTCGAGCTTCTTGCAAGATTCAAACGTACGCGAATACAACCTCCCCGCCCTTAGCGCTGTCTAATAGACCATCTTCCTGGGACACTTGGGGGGCGTGCCGAACACGACTCCGTGCAAGCAACGTTGGGAGTGCACTAGTGCCGGAAACGTTGAGGTTCGCTCTCGGTCGCGCGGTGGTGACTGTGGTCAACGTGGGCGACATTTCTTTCGATCTTCGAGGATATCTCAATATTCCCGAGACCGAACTGCGCGCCCGCCTGGAGCTTCAATGCATCGTCGCGCAACGGACCATTCCTATCCAATGCGTTCATATCCAGCTGCCCGAGGTGTCGGTCTTGATCGATGCCGGGCTCTACGATTTTCCGCCGGAGTCGGAGTACTTCCTTGCGGGATATAGCCCTCCGGCCGGCTTGCCGACTCGATTGGCCGAACTCGGAATCAGCATCGAGGAGGTCGAGCACGTCGTGATCACCCATGGGCACTGGGACCACTTCAATGGCGCCACTCACTTCGTAGACGGCGAGCACCGAGCGCAGTTTCCTCGCGCGCGCCACTATTTGGGGCGCCCTGATTGGGATCGTGCCGGCGCCAAGCTTCGAGACCCCCAGTCGCTCGAGAGCCGCACTCTGGGAGTTCTCCACCAAGCGGGTGCGCTGGTCCTGGTGGAGGGAGATCTTGCACTTGGCCACGGCGTCACGATTCGGGCGGCGCCGGGAGAGACGCCGGGCCACCAGGTCGTGAGGATCCACTCGGACGGGCAAACGCTCTACTGTCTCGGCGATCTCTACCACCACCCCATTGAGTTCAAGGAACCATGGTGGATGGTTGCGTGGGCCGAGCCGGCCTCGATTGGAGTTACGCGTCGGGCGATTATGGCCGAGGCCGTTGCCGATGCGGCGCTCGTGATCAACACTCACATCCCCGGGGTCGGTAGGCTTGACGCCGTTAGCGAGGGGGTTGAATGGGGGGCCGCACAACTACCGCCGGCACCCGTGCTGAGGGTGCATTCATGAAGCTCGCTCATGGGGCTGCGGTTGGCGCTCTGGTCCTCGTTGCCACGGGTGCCCACGCCGGAGCCCAGGAGCCATCACCGCGTTCGCTGCAACTGAAGAGTGAAGTCTTCGGGAACACTCGCAACCTTCGAGTACTCTTGCCGATCGGGTACGATGCTCCCGAGAACGCAGCGCGCCGCTACCCGGTTTTCTACTTCACCGACGGGATTGCGGCCTGGAATGCGTGGGGCGTTCCGGCTGTCGTCAAAGAGCTGTGGGGCAAGGGAACCATCCCGGCGTTCATCTTCGTGGGGATCGACAATGGGGGGTCCACCGCTGAGTCCAAGGCTCCGGTACGGGACAGGGCCAGCGAGTATCTGCCGTATCCGGACCAAACATGGGTGGAGGCGCCCCCCGAGCCGAGGGGCGAGCGGTTCCCGAAGTTCTTGTTTGATGAAGTCATGCCGTTGGTCAACGGCGCGTTGAGAACGGCACCGGCGGGAGGCTGCACAGGGCTTGCGGGGGCATCCTATGGGGCGGCGATTGCGCTGTATACCGCAATGAAGCACCCCAGCCGATTTGGGTTTCTTCTTCTCGAGAGTCCGTCGCTCCATATCGGCGACGGCCGTCTGTTGAAGGATGCGGCGGCGACGGCGGTGTGGCCGCAACGAGTGTACATCGGTGCGGGCACCGCGGAAGGCGACACCCCCGAGGCGCAGTCCAGGATGACCATCGACGCGAACACCCTCCGCGGGACGCTCGATCGTGCGGCCCCGAGGCCCAGCGCGCTCCTCACGATAAAAGAAGGAGCCAAGCATTGGTACGATGCTTGGAACGAGAGGCTGCCGGGTGCTCTTACCTTCCTGCTCTCCGGAGACAAGGGCGCTCGATGCGCCGAGCCGTAACCGCAGCCATCCTTAGGAGCACCACCGCCGTGAAATGCTCAACCGCTCTTCTTGTGGCGAACGCTCTTCTTGCCCTCGCGGCCGGAACGACGGCCCAGGCACAGACGCCAGCCGCCGCGTCTGTTCCGTCTCGGCAGGGGGACCTGCAGCACTTCCGGACCGAATTCATGGCCCGCGATCGTTCCTTCTCCGCAGCGGCACGCGCCGAGGCCGAAAGCCGGCTCCGCCACCTCGACTCCACGGCCGCAACGCTGAGTGCCGCCGCGTTCGAGCTCGAACTAGCCCGGATCGTTGCCCTGGCCGATAATGGCCATACGGCGGCGCGGGCGAGTCCTCGCTCGTCGCGATACAATCGCGTCCCGGTCCGGCTAACGCCATTCGGCGACCACTTCTTCGTGCTTCGCACCGATAGCGCAAATGCCGATCTGTTGGGGGCTCGGCTGGTGGCGATCGACGGAAAGGCCGTCGCGGAGGCAATTGCGGTTGGCCGCACACTGGCCGGCGGAACCGCAGGGTGGCGAGACCGGAGTGTCGCATACTTCCTCGAAAGCCCGGAGCAGATGCACGCGCTCGGCCTTGCCGCACAGGTCGGTCGCGCGACGTATCGCTTCGAGTTGCCGGGCGGCGCCATGGTCGAGCGTGGCATCGGCGGCCAAGCTCCCGGCCCAAACCGAGATCGCCTTCCCGCCGGCCGATGGCTCTATCCTCACCCGCTCGATCCGGAATTCGGCACGGGGAAGACGCTCCTCACTTCGGAACAGGCCGCGTGGGCCTTTCAGGAATACGAGATGCCGTTTCGGTGGCGTGATGCTCCCGAGATCGACGGGATGGTGGTTCAGTTCCGGATGAATCGGGATGCGCCGGGGCGCCCGATCAAGGAGTTTCTCGACGAGGTCCGAAAGGAGATTCGCGCCAGGCACCCGCGCAATTTGGTGATCGACCTACGGATGGACAGCGGCGGCGATCTCAACACCACCCGCGATTTCGTGCGGGCGTTGCCGACCCTGGTGCCGGGGCAGATCTATGCCTTGACGAGTCCGTGGACCTTTTCGGCGGGGATCAGCACGCTCGGCTATCTCGAGCAGGCAAGCCCCGGGCGGGTGACCATTGTGGGCGAAGGGGTGGGCGATCGAATGGAATTCTGGGCCGAAGGGGATCTAATCGAGCTTCCGTTCTCCCGCGCTGTGATCGGCTATTCGCCCGAGCGCCACGACTACAAGACCGGCTGCAAGCCGTACCGGGACTGCCATCAAGCGGTCGTTCGCAATCCGATCGGCGTGCCGAGCCTCGATCCGAACCTCATTGCGCCTTGGACGATCGATGCCTACCGCACCGGGCGAGACCCCGGCATCGAGGCGATCGTGGCGGCCCTGGGAAAGCCGCGCACCTAGCTGCGAAAGAGATATCCTCGGCCATGAACGGTGAGGATGTGCCGCCCGGTCCCCTGGGCGCCGCGCTCGAGCTTGCGGCGAAGCTGGGCCACGTGCTGGTCCACGGTTCGTGACACCGCGGAGGGAGCATAGCGCCAGACCTCGCGCAGGAGTTCCTCCCTCGCCACCGGGTGGCCCCGGCGCTGGAGTAAGTACCTCAACAGCTCGAATTCGGTTCGCGAGAGTTCCACCGGGCCCCCGGGGCCGCTGAGCACCTCCCGTTCGAGATCGATGCTCCAGACGCCGAAGGTTACCACCTGCTCGTGGGGTGCAAGTGGGGCGCCGCGGGCTCGGCGCAGTACCGCTTCGAGCCTGGCAAGAAGCTCGAGCGCCCGAAACGGCTTAGTGACGTAGTCGTCGGCGCCCAGTTTGAGAGCAACCACCTTGTCCTCGACTTGGTCGCGCGCCGTAAGCATGATCACCGGCGTGCGGATCCCATGCGCGCGGACCTCCTTCAGCACCTCGATGCCATCCTTCCCGGGTAGCATCACATCCAGGACGATCGCGTCGGCACGGCCTTCGAGTGCCGCGGCAATGGCGCGAACTCCATCCCGAACCGCAACGACGTCGTATCCCTCCGCCCGGAGGCGATCGGTGAGGGTCCGGCTCAAGCCGGGGTCGTCCTCGACCAGAAGGACGTTGGCGCGGGGGGGCACCGTCATGCGATGGGGAGCTCGAGATGAAAGACGGCTCCGCCTTCGCGCCGAGGCTCGAGCCAGAGCCGGCCCCGGTGGATGGTGGCAACCCGCTGCGCGAGCGCGAGGCCGAGGCCGAGCCCTGACCGCCGAACCGCCGCGGCAGTGGTACCCCGGAAGAAAGGCTCGAAGATCTGAGCGTGCTCCGCTTGGGGCACGCCGGGCCCGCGATCGATGACGGCAAGATGTGCGCGGGAGCCGTCGCTCCAAATGCGCACCGTCACCATTTCGGTGGGAGGGGAATAGCCGAGCGCGTTGTCGATCAAGTTGCGAATCGCGATGCCGATCGCAGAGCGATTGACACTGACGCGAGGCGATCCGGTGGCCTCGATGGTAAGGCGGTGGCCACCCTCCATCGCCGCCACGACCTCACGGGCCAGATCTACCAGATCGACCGATTCTCGCGCGGCGGTGCGCGAGTCGGCGGCTCGGGCAAAGGCGAGCGCCCCTTCGATCGTCCGTTCGAGCTTGGCGGCCTCCATCTCCATGAGCCGCCCGTACTCGAGCATATCGCTCGGGTGGCGGAGCACACCACTGGCCAGATTCTCCGCGGCGGAGCGAAGCACGGCCAACGGTGTGCGGACCTCATGGGAGATGCCGGCGAGGATCGCCGCGCGATCCTCGGCAAGCCTGGCATTGCGGCGTAGCGTCGTGAGGATCGTTCCTCCGGCCGTTGCGAGGAGCGCGATCAGGCCGAAGGCGATTGCGAGGTTCCGGTATTGCCCCTGACGGGCGGCTCGTTCGAGGGAGCCGGCACCATGCCATGCCTGAAGCTGCCAACCCGGGCCTTCAGAGCCCGCCGGCAGCCCCGTTTCTGACGAGCTGGTGGACCAGTCGATGTCGGGTGTGAAAACGGCTCCACGCGGCGCACTCGGCGAAGGAGGGAGTCCGATGAACGGAAGGCGCAGGTGGCCGCCTTCCGTCAGAATCGGCGACGCAACATCGGGAGGAGCGGTTTTCGGGTCGCCGATTCGAGCGGCGGTCCATGTCTGCCGGTGGGCCGATCGGTAGACGAGAGAGAGGGCGATATCCAACTCCGCCGCGCGCTCGATTCGGCGGGCCAGCCGGGGGAAGAGAGAATCGACGAGGCGCGCGGAGTCGATCGCGAAGACTATCCAGCCCGCCGGAATCCGAACGACGTCGATCTCGAACGGAGTGGGAGGGCCGGACGAGGTATCGGCCCGGAGTGACATACCGCGGAACAGGTCGCCCGCCTCCGCGGCGGTGCCGCGCCATTCGGCCCACGCGGCGGCGCGAGCGGCACTATCCGGGCCGGCACGCTCCATCGCGGCGGCAAGCCTGACCAGATCGAGACCGATCTCCGTGACGGCGGCTTGGACCCCGACCCGGAGGTCGCGCCCCATGCGGTCACGGGCCGCGGTTCGGAGCTCGGCGAGCCAGCGAAACTGCACCCACCCGAGCGCGGCGACGGCCAGGACGAGGACCACGATCGGGAGCGTCGTCCGGTTCAACCGAACATCCACACCGGCCACCTTTTGAGACCTCCCTCAAGTTAGCGGGTCACATTCCCGGCAGTTTGCGGAATGAGGACTTTGCGCTCCACGAGCGCGCTTCGAGCTCGAGCCCGCTCACCTGGCCGCCAATCCGGGAAAAGGTGACACTCGCCAACGGTCCGGCCTGGATGGCGAATTGCTCGCCGGTGACCGGAATCAGCTTCATCCGTCCATGCCGAGGGTGCCGGAGTTCGAGGAATCCATCGTCCAAGGCAACCTGGTAGAACGCGCCGAGTTCATCGCTATAGTACTGGCCCAGATACGGCTCGGCGGAGGTGGCATCGAACCGCCGGTCGGGAAGCCTCTCCGCGACGATACTTTCGGGGCGGTTCTGGCGAAGGCTCTTCGGCGTGCGCTCCTTCGATACGCCGGTGACCCGGCCGGACGCATCGGTAATGAAGCGATAGGCATCCCAGAGCGGCACCATTACGAACCGTCCGTCGGACAGAGGGAAGAGGGGTATATAAGGACGCCGCCCCCCCCAACCGAATTCGAGCTGACTTCCGGTTAACCGAACCACAATCGGCTCGTTCCCGGAGCCTTCGGGATATTTGTAAGTGCCGGTGTATTGGTGCAATCGCTCGAGCGGCACGGTCACCCCTATAGACTCCGGGGGCCTTGTGTTCATGGCCTCTTCGCTCATGAACAAGGTGCGCGGCGTTCCGGAAGGGGGCGGCGGCTCCGCGGCCAGCTTGTCGGCGAGGAGGATGTCCACCGCGCGGAGGGCTAGGGCGGATGCGGTTGGGGCGGTCTCTCCGGCGGATACCGCGACGACGGCAAAGTCGAGCTCCGGGAAGATCACCAGATAGGCGATAGTGGCCGGGCCGCTCCCGCCATGCGACAGCGTGGTCAGCCCGTGGTACTGGTTCCACCCGATGCCCCAGGCGTAGCCAATCGATTCACCTGATCGCAGCTTGCCGCGTTCCCGAAGCCGCATGGTGGCGTTTGGCTGATACACCGGGTGCATCAGGTGCAGGGTCCACTTGGCCAAGTCATCCACCGTTGCGTAAAGGCCGCCAGGCCCTGGGGAGGTCTCCGCAACACTGACCCGGTAGGCGCCGGCAGCCTTGCTGAACTCATAGGGAAGGGCGCGGTCGGGCACGAGCTGGTCCGGCGACTCGAGAAAGCCGGAGCGGGTCATCCCGAGTGGCCTGAAGATGGCGCTGTCGGTCCAGGCCGCAAAGCTCTGTTTCGTCAGGCGCTCGACGATCTTTGCCAGAAGCGCATAGCCGCCGTTGCTATACGAGTGGACCTCTCCGGGGCCACTCCGCACATGCTGCTGTCGCACCAGCAAGCTCACCATCTCGTCCAGCCCGATGGCGTCACCCGCCCGGCCACCGGCAAGCGCCAGGAGTCCATCGGAGTCCTCGATGCCGGAGGTGTGGTGCAGGAGGTCGGCGACGGTGATGGCGGCGCCGCCAAGGTCGAGCTCCGGGAGGAAGCGCTTGACCGGGTCCTTTGGCTGTAGTTGACCTCGTTCAACTAGGAGCGACACCGCAAACGCGGTGAACTGCTTCGCGATGGAAGCCCAGTCGAATCGGGTGGACAGCGTGGCCGGCACTCCCCGCTCCATATCGGCGAATCCCGCGACATTGCGGTAGATCACCGCGCCACGTTGCACCACCGCCAGGGCGATTGCCGGAACCGGGGGTCCGGCTCGGAGCCTGGCGAAGGTCGAATCGAGCCCCGGAATGGGGCGCTGCGCCATCGCTGGGCTCGGCCAGAGGAGGGCGGCAAGCAGAGCGAAAGCCAATCGAACGGTCATCGATCAGCCGGTTTGGCGAACTTGATCTCCATATCCTGCCCCTCACGCTTGAGGGTCAGCGTGATTTGACTTCCGGACGCCGCCTCGGTGTAGAACCTCTGAAGCCCCAGCAGGGCCGCGATCATCCTGCCGTTGATGCGGACAATCACATCGCCCGCACGCAAAGGTACCGTTGAGGCGGCCGGATCGGCGGTACGATGGGTGACCTCGGGCATTCCCTCCGCGTTCTCGCGGATATGGGCACCGGCGATCACCACTTCGGTGGCGGCATTCGCGCCGGCTCCAGAGACCCAGGCACCGGCACCGGCGGCGGCCTTGCCACCCTCCATCGCGATCGCCATCGGCCGTCCGCCGCCGGGAACAGCGGGCCGCTTGAACCGGACTTCGTGCTCGGGTGCGGTGCCTCGCCTGAGCCCCAGGATCACCTCATCGCCGACCTTGATCGCTTCGTACGTGGTGTTGACCTGTTCCATGGTCGGCGCCCGAACGCCGAGGATGCGCATGATGACGTCTCCAGCCTGAATGTCGGCGCGCACCCCCTCCGCTTTCTCGCCATCGATCAGATTGCCGATCAGTACGCGAGCGCCATCGGCCTTGAGCACGGCAAAGCGGCCGTCGCCCAGGATGAGCACGACGCCATCGGATTTCGTCATGCTGAACTGTTGTGCAAGGAGCGGGTCGGAAGTGACCGCTCCCACGACCAGCGCGAGTAACGTGCATGTCTTCAAGAGCGTGCGCATCGTGCGTCTCCACGATTTCGAGGTAGGCCCAAGGTAGTACCGGCGCCGCGCCTGCCCGCCCTCCTCTGACGTTTCTGACAATCGATTGCATGGTCATCTGCAAAGCCGGTCGCATTGGTGTGCAATCTGTATGCGATGAGGAAGGATCGTTGCGGCTGACGTGTGGCGGACTACGCTTCGCCGGGCCATCGCTCTCGGAGCGTTCGACATGATGCAGGGCATTGGGTTGGCGGTAGTGTGGGTCGCGGGGCCATGCCTCGATGCGATCCGGTCCGCCTTGGAGGAGCGATGACAGTTGTCGTCCTGGCCGATGTCGCGGAGCGTGAGCTCGCACGAGGCTTCCACGCTCGATTCGTGCATTCCGAACGGATGACCCTCGCGTTTTGGAGGGTGATCGATGGCGCGACCCTCCCCACCCACGCC
>JABFSM010000158.1 GCA_013140635.1 Gemmatimonadales bacterium | reverse complement strand
AGAAGCTCGCCGAAGAGGTGGTGGCCGCGCTGGCCCTCCCGTCGAGCGTCGTGGCCCGGGTGGAGATCGCCGGCCCCGGCTTCATCAACTTCTGGCTGGCGCAGGATCAGCTGGCCGCGGCGCTCGGCGCGGCCATCGACGCCGGGGCCGAGTTCGGCCGCGCCGAATTCGGCCGGGGCGTCACGGTCAACGTCGAGTTCGTCTCGGCCAACCCGACGGGCCCGCTGCATGTGGGGCACGGCCGAGGGGCGGCGTTAGGCGACGGCCTGGCCGCGCTGCTGGAGTGGACCGGGCACCGGGTCACCCGCGAGTTCTACATCAACGACGCCGGCCTCCAGATCGACAAGCTGGCCCGGAGCCTCTGGGCGCGGGTGCAGCAGGCGGCCGGCCGGGCCGGGGAGATTCCCGAGGGGGGCTATCACGGGGAGTATCTGGCCGAGACGGCGCGGGCGGCGCTGGCCGCGGAGGGGGCCGGCTTCGCCGATCTCCCCGAGGCGGAAGGAGTCGCCCGGTGCCGGCAGATCGCCCTGACGACGCAGCGGGCCGAACAGGATGAGCTCCTCCGCGACTTCGGCGTCCGGTTCGAGGTGCACTCCTCCGAGCAGGCGCTCTACGACACCGCCCGGGTGGCGGCGATGCTCGCGGAGCTGGCGCAGAAGGAGCTCACCTACGAGCGGGAGGGCGCCCTCTGGCTCCGGAGCGAGGCCCATGGCGACGACAAGGACCGCGTCCTCCGGAAGAGCGACGGGTCGTTTACCTATCTCGTCCCCGATATCGCCTATCATCGCGACAAGCACGAGCGGGGCTTCGACCGCGCCATCGACGTCTGGGGCGCCGACCACCATGGCTACATCCCCCGGATGCGCGCCGCGCTCCGCGCCCTCGGCTATCCTAACGATTTTTTCGAGGTGGCGCTGGTCCAGCTCGTCAAAGTGATCAAGGAGGGAGAAGAGGTCCGGATGTCCAAGCGCACGGGAGACTTCGTCACCCTGCGCGATCTCCTCGACTGGGTCGGGATCGATGCCGCCCGGTACTTCTTCCTGATGCGGAAGGGGGAAACGCCGTTCATCTTCGACGTGGACCTGGCCCGCCAGCAGACCGACGAGAATCCGGTTTTCTACGTGCAGATGGCGCATGCCCGGATGACCGGCATCTTTCGCGTGGCCGGGGTGGCCCCCGGCGACGTCGGGCGCGATGCCCAGCTCGACGCGCTCCCCGCCCCCGAAGACCGGGACCTCCTGAAAGAGCTCACCCGGTTTCCGGAGGTCGTAGAGGGGGCGGCGCGCGCCCGCGAGCCGCACCGGATCACCGGCTATCTCGAGGAACTGGCCCGGAGCGCGCACCACTGGTATCACCACTGCCGAGTCCTCGGAGAGGCGAAAGAGACCGAGCGTGCCCGGCTGGTGCTGGCCCGGGGCGCGCGGATCGTGCTCGCCAACGGCCTCCGGCTTCTCGGCCTTTCCGCCCCAGACCGGATGTGACCTCATGACCCTGCTCGTCGTCGGGAGCGTCGCGCTCGATTCGATCTTTACCCCCTTTGGCGAAACCGCCGATGCGCTGGGGGGGTCGGCGGTCTTCTTCAGCGTCGCCGCTTCGCTGCTCCATCCGGTGCGGGTCGTCGGCGTCGTCGGGAACGATTATCCGACCCACGAGCTGGACCGCCTTGCAGCGCGGGGGATCGACTGGTCGGGGGTCGAACGGGCGGATGGCGAGAGCTTCCGGTGGAAGGGAAAGTATTCCTACGACCTGCAAAGCCGAGAGACACTGGAAACGAGGCTCGGCGTCTTTGCGAACTTCGATCCGAAGCTCCCGGCGGAGTGGCGCGACGCGAAGTTCGTCTTCCTCGGCAACATCGATCCGATCCTGCAGAGCCGGGTGCTCGACCAGATGGCGCGGCCGTCGCTCATCGTCTGCGATACGATGAACTACTGGATTCAGAGCAAGAAGGCCGATCTCCTGGCGCTGCTCGCGCGAGTGGACATTCTCCTCGTCAACGACAGCGAGGCGCGGGAGCTCTCGGGCGACTGGAACATCCACCGCGCCGGCAAATGGATTCTGGCGCGCGGGCCCAAGAAAGTGGTGATCAAGCAGGGGGAGTACGGTGCGCTGCTGATCGAGCCGGAACGAACTTTCTACGTTCCCGCCTATCCGCTCGAGGAGGTCTTCGACCCAACCGGCGCCGGCGACGCCTTTGCCGGCGGATTCATGGGCTACCTCGCGCGGGCCGATTCCATCGCGCCGGGGGCGCTTCGCCGCGCGATGATCTACGGCGCGACGATGGGGAGCTTTGCGGTGCAAGGATTCGGCGTGCGCGGCTTCGACCGCGTGGATACCGGCTCGGTGGAGCGCCGGGTCAAGACCTTTGCCGATCTCACCAACGTCGAGATTGCGGAGCCGCTGCCATGACCGACTCGCAGTACGCCGCCGCCGGCGTCGATCTGAGCGGCGCCGAAGCGGCCAAGCGCCGGATCGGCGAATCGCTCGCCGGGGCGCGCACCGCCCTTTCCGTCGGAAGGATCGGCGCCTTCGGCGGCATGGTGCGGCTGCCGCCGGGATACCGGAGTCCGGTGCTGGTCATGAGCACCGACGGCGTCGGCACCAAGGTGCTGGTGGCGCGGGAAGCGGGACGGTTCGATACCGTCGGCGAAGACCTGGTCAACCACAGCGTCAACGATATCCTGGTGCACGGCGCCCGCCCCCTCGCCTTCCTCGACTACGTCGCCGGCGCCGGCCTTACGGTCGAGCAGATTGCCGGCGTGGTGGAGGGGGTGGCCCGCGGCTGCCGCGCGCACGACATGGCGCTGGCCGGCGGCGAAACGGCGCAAATGCCGGGGCTCTACAAGGACGGCGATTTCGACCTTGCCGGAACGATCGTCGGGGTCGTGGAGGAAGAGGCCGCCCTCCACGGCGACGCGATCGCCCCCGGCGACGTGCTGATCGCCCTCGCCTCGAGCGGTCTCCACACCAACGGATACACGCTGGCGCGCAGCATTCTCTTCGACCGGATGCGGCTCGCGCTCGATGCGCCCCTGCCGGGAACGACCGGAACGGTGGCGGACGCGCTCCTGGCGGTGCATCGGAGCTACTGGAGCGCGCTCGCTCCCGTCCTTCCCAAGATTCACGGTCTGGCCCACATCACCGGCGGAGGAATTCCGGGCAATCTGATCCGGGTGCTCCCGGAGGAGTGCATCGCCATCGTCGACACCGGAAGCTGGGAGCCGCCGCTGCTCTTCGCGCTGCTTCAAGCCGAGGGGGAGGTTTCCACCGACGAAATGCGCGATGTCTTCAACCTGGGCGTCGGGATGATCGTGGCCGCACCGGTCGGCGCGGTGGAAGAGGTGACCGCCGCCGCCACCGCCGCGCGGGTGCGGAACTGGATTCTTGGCGAAGTGCGTCGCGGTGAGCGCGCCGTCCGCTTTTCGTGATCCTTCGCCCCGAGACCCGCGCGCGAGCCCGGGCGCTGCAATTGCTCTACGCATGGGAGACCGCCGGCCACCCCCCGATCGCCTCCCTCCTGGCCGGTATTCAGCGCCTGACTCGGCCCGATCGGGCGGTGATCGACCGAGCCGCAGACCTGGTCACCCTGCTGCTCTCGCGGCGTGAAGAGCTGGACGGGCTG
>JABFSM010000252.1 GCA_013140635.1 Gemmatimonadales bacterium | reverse complement strand
TGCGGGCGCCCGGGCCACCTCCAGCTCGGCGATCCACACGATGAGACGAGGAGCGGTCACGCAGTTCTCCGATAGATTCGGTGAGACACATCCACTGGGACGAACGGGGCGCCGGGAAGCGCCACCAACGATTCGGTGCGCCCGAGGAGGAGCAATCCTCCGGGGCGGAGCGCGCCGGCGGCGGCGGCGAGCAACCGGCGCTGCCCTTCGCGCCCGAGGAAGATCAGGACATTGCGACAGCAGACGAGATCGGCCGGCGCGGAGAGGGGAGGCACCGTGTCGGCGGTGAGATCGTCTCGGCGAAAGGAGACGACTTCGCGCGGAGCCTTCCCCACGTCGAATCCTCCCCCGTCGCACCGTCCCGGGGGATCGGCGATGAGTTGCTTGATCGCGTCGGCCGCCGGTTTGGCATACACCCCGGCCCTCGCGGTGTCGAGGGCGATCGGATCGACGTCGGAGGCGACGACGCGAATCGACCCGGCGGGCGGATAGCCGGCGCGGGCGGCATGTTCGAGCAGCAACATCGCCAGCGACCAGGGTTCTTCGCCCGTTGCGCACCCCATGCTCCACACGGTAAGCGTTCCCTCTCGGCCGAGTTCCGCCTCGACGATGACCTCCCGCAGCCGCAGCCAGGTGTCGGGATTTCGGAAGAAGCCGGTCACCCGCACCGAGAGGGTGTGGAGCAGGCGGTCCACCTCCTCCGGATCGCCGGCGAGCAGGCCGGCATACGCAATGAGGGTACCTACGCCCCGGGCCCGCATCCGCACCTCGATGCGCCGGAGGAGGCACGATTCCTTGTACCACTCGAAGCCGCCTCCCCCGGACTTGGCGAGTTGGCGGATGACGGTGGCCACGCCCTCGCTCACGCCACCACCTCCAGCGTATCGAGATTGGCGCGGGCGAGCTGATGACCCGGATTGAGCGCCAGGGTCCGTTCCCAACATTCGCGCGCCCGCGCCGACTCGCGTTGGCGATAGGCAAGATTGCCGAGCTTGAAGAAGAGGTCGTCCCCGAGCGCCGGATCGAGGGAGGCGGCGCGCTCGTAGTGGACGGTCGCCTCTTCGTATCGCCCGCTTCGATAGCAGAGATCGCCGAGGTTCTTGAACGGCTGCGGCAGCGAGGCATCGTCGCCGAGGGCTTCCCGGAGGATTCGTTCGGCGGCGTCGAGCTCGCCCGCGGCCTCGAGAAAGACCGCGAGGTTGTTGCGGAGAATGGCGTCGCTCGGGTGCCGCTCCGCTCCTTCGCGGGCGCAGAGGGTCGCGGAATCGAGGTCGCCGGAGAGCGCGGCGGCGCGCGCGGTGGCCCAGTACCAGATCGCCGGGGGCACCGCGTCGCGCATCAGCTCACGGGCGCGCGCGAGCCGCTGCCGGGCCAGTTCCGGCTCCTCACGGGTGAGCGCGAGGATTCCCCAGCCGGTGTGAATGCGCGCGTCGTCGGGGGAACGGCTCGCCGCTTCGGCAAGAATGGTCTCCGCCTGTTCGAGCCGGCCCAGCCGCTCCAGCGCAACGCCGAGATTGTGGAGGAGCGACGGGCGCGGGCCGCTTCGGTCGATCGATTGGCGGAACAGGTCGGCGGCCTCGGCCCACTGTCCCTGCCGCGCGGCGATGAGGCCGAGATAGAGCGGGGCGGTCCCCTCGGCGGGCCGGAGCTCGGCGACTCGGCGGAATTCGCGCACCGCCTCGTCGAGCATATCGGTCCGGAAGAATGCGACTCCCAGGTTCTTGTGTTCCTCGATTTGCGCCTCGAGCATCCGCGATGGCGCGGCCGCCGACGAGGTTCCCACCCGATGCGCGAGCCCCGCCGTCACCAGACCGTAAAGCGCCTGCGCGGCGTCGAACTCGGAGAGCCCCGATTCGTCGATCACCTGCCGGACGTCGCGCTTGCCGTCGAGCAGCGGAAGAATCCGCCGTTGCGATTCGGTGTATTCCGACTGATGCCCTTCCAGCTGCTCCGGAAGCACCGCAAAGATGAGATCGAAGCTCGGCACCTTCTTCTCGATGAGGCTCCATTCGTCCACCCGGCGCGCCCCCTCGAGCAGGAGCGATTCGGGATTGATCCGGTCGAGCTGGTCTAGCACTTCCGGCTTGACCGCCGCCTCAAAGTTGAAGGTGCCGGTGTTCCACCCGAAGAGGGCGTACACCGCCTCCTCGATCTGCAGGCGGACGAAGCGGCGAAGCCCTTCCTGCGACAGCATACCGAGCTGCACCAGTAAATCGCCGATCCGGCGGCCGGGAGAGCCCTGTTGCAGCGCGAGCGCCTGATCGAGCTGGGCGCGCGTGAGCGCGCCGGTGGCGATGAGCATGTCGCCCAGCCGGTCCCGGCGGTTCACGATGGAGGCGTAGACGATCCACCCCTCTTCGAAGTAGATCGAGCCATGCCGCTGACGGTCGGCAACCGATAGGCATCCGGTCCGGCGGCCCAAGAAGAGCAGCTGGATCACGTCCGGAAGACTCGCTTCTTTGAGACTGCCCTTGATCGCCATCTAGCGGAGCTCCACGATCAACCGGTCGGCCACGGACGGCCACGAAGTGACCATCTTCTCGGCGCTGCGAACCACCCCCCGGCCCGGGGTGAGAATCCCGCTGGCTCGGGCCGCGGCGCCTCGCGTCGACGCGCGGGCGCCGCCGAGCTCCATTTCCTCAAGCACTTCACGGGCCAGCGCGGGGCTCAACGCCACCCCCTGGGACGCCGCCTCCCCCAGCAATCTTTGCAGCGTGCTTTGCAAGGAGCGAATCGAGTCAGTGGGACGGGCCGCGAGATAATCGATGAGGGCGGCGTCGGCGGCGGCCGGGGTATTCGCGAGGAGCCGCTTGATCACCGCCAGCCGAACCTCCCGGTCGGGGGGCGACAATTCCACCGTGAGCCCCGACTCGAGGCGAACCAACAGCGCGGGGTGAATCCCCACCAGCTCGTGGAGCGGCCGGGCGCTGGCGAACGCCATCTGGCGTCCCCCTTCCTGCAACTCGCCCATGAGAGCCGCGAGTTCCTCCTGCGCCCTCGGCTCGTCGGCCAGCAGATGCAAGTCGTCGAGGAGAAAGGCACCGACCCAGCGGTACCGGCGGCGCCAGGCGTCAAGGGCCTCCGGGTCGGTTAGGCCGCGGACCTCGGCGGCAAAGGCGGTGCCGCCAAGGCAGGCGACCGGCGCGACCCCGGCGGCGGCGAGGGCGTTGCCGAGGGCGTGGAGATAGTGGCTCTTCCCGGTGCCGCTCCCACCCACCACGATCAACGGCGAGTAGCGCCGTCCCGGCTCGGCGATGATGTCGCGACCCGCCATCATCGGCAACCGCATCGCCGGCCCCTCGGCGATCTCTTCCCAGCGATACTGCGGCAGCGGCGAGGTGAGGGAGGCGGACCGGGTCTTGGCCTCGTGAAAAAGCGCGCGCGCGGCGGCCAACTGATCGGGATCGCGAAAGACCTCGGCGCCGGCCATGTCCGGGGCGAGGGTCGCCACCAACTGGGCCAGCGCCTGAATCTCCAACGCATCGACCTCGAACGCCTGGAGGACCGGATCGGGATCGCTCGCCGGATCCCCTTCCAGCAGCGCCTCGAGCCGCCGGGTGCGGAGCCCCGCCCCGCCCCACTGCAGTACCGCCTCGCCGACGCGGCGGCGCCAGCCGTCGAC
>JABFSM010000310.1 GCA_013140635.1 Gemmatimonadales bacterium | reverse complement strand
CTACGATCTCCCCGTGCGGGTCTACGACCTCCAAGACTACACCTGGCAACACCCCGCGCCGCTCGACGCGTACACCCACGAGAGCTACGTGGAGATGGCCGCACAGGCGGTCCGGGACCACGCGCTCGAGACGGCTCGTCTCGGGCAGGGGGTCTATTCCGTCTCCGACTACTATGGGACGGCGCCGATCGCGTACTACTCCGGCGACGCGCTCGTCGGTACGCCGAGCGGGAAGCTGGCGCGGCTCCGCCCCGATCAGGGCACCGCTGAAGACTCGGTGTACCGTCAGGCGCTCCAGACGTTGAATCGGGGCGAATACACCCGCGCCTCTTCTCTGTTCCAGGCGTTCGGCCAAAGGTACCCGCGGTCGCGGGTTGCACCGGCGGCGCTCTACTATCAAGCATTCGCGCTCTACCGCGCCGGGGCCACGGACGAGCTCAAGTCGGCGCTCGACGTCCTCCGAACGCAACAGGAGCGCTATCCCGAAGCCGCCGCGGACCCCGATGCCGCCGCGCTGCGGACCCGCCTCTACGCCGCGCTCGCGGCGCGCGGCGATGCCCAGGCCGCGCAGGCACTTCGCGCCGCGACGGCGGGCGGTTCGAGTTGCGACAAGGAGGACGTCGAGGTGCGGGCGGAAGCGCTCAACGCACTGGCGCAGCTCAATCCACCCGAGGCCCGGGCAACCCTGAAGAAGGTCCTGGCTCGGCGGGACGAGTGCTCGGCGACGCTTCGCCGCCGCGCCGTCTACATCATCGGCCGCAACGGCACCGACGAGGCCGCCGCCGACCTCCTCGATGTCGCGAAGAACGACCCCGACGCCGGGGTGCGGGGTGACGCCATCTCGATGATCGGCCGCTCCGGAGGGACGGCGACCGTCAAGACCCTGGAACAACTCTTCGCCGAGAGCACCGACGAGCGGACTCGTCAGGCGGTCCTCTCCGCGCTCCGCTCCAATTCAGGCCCCGATGCGAAGCGGGCGCTCCGTGCCATTATCGAGCGAGCCGATGTGACCGAGCGGATGCGCTCCGAAGCGATTTCCCAGTTCGGGAGCGGGTGGGTGGCGGCGCGGGAGGCCACCTCCGGTTCAAGCGGCCGCCGAGACATGCCTGACGATGATGACGTGAATTTCCTCAAGAACCTGTACGGCAAGACTGACTCGCGCGCGATCAAGTCGGCCATCATCAGCGCGGTGGCTCGGGCGAGCACCAGCGCGAACGATCAGTGGGTGCTCAATATCGCCAAGAACCGCGAGGAGGACATGTCGCTCCGGCGGGACGCGCTCTCGCGCATCCGCACGAGCGCCCTCTCGGTGGACGAGCTGGGCAAGCTCTTCGACGCCCTCTCGGAGCGCGAGCTCCGCAGCGCCGTCGTCAATCAGCTTGCCAGCCGCGATGACGCAGCCGCGGTCGACAAACTGATCGAGATCGCCAAGTCGGGAACCGATCCGCAGCTCCGCCGGGCCGCCATCAGCGCCCTGGCGCGGAAGAACGACCCGCGCACCACGAAGCTCCTTCTCGACCTCGTGGAGAAGCCGTGAACGCCGCGTCGAGGGTCCTCATCGCGACGGCCGCGGCGCTCATCACGGCCGGGTCGCTCGCCGCCCAGGGCACGCTGCGCTCCCGAGTAGAGTCCGGGTCCGACGGGCGGGTCCAGTTCAAGTACGCCGCCCGCGCGGACGTGTGCGGGGTGGGGCGCGGCATCCAGATCGGCAGCTCGACCTATTTCGTCACCTCGGGCAACACATACGTCAATGGCACCGACCGGGAGCCTTGCCGCTCCGGCCCGATCGTGGCCCGGGTGACCCGCGCCGGCGGCATGATCGTCGGGATCGACGTCGAAGTCGCCCCCTCGACGGCGCCCGACGGCACGACCGATCTCGGCACCGTCTCCGCAGCCGCGGCGGCCGCGTATTTCCTCGACCTGGCGGCCCGGGCCGAGGGGCGGCCCGCCCGTGAGGCGATCCTGCCGGCAGTCCTCGCCGACAGCGCGGCGGTACTCCAGGGACTCATCACCTTGGCGCAGAACCGCGATATCGCACGGACGGTGCGGAGCAGCGCGATGAGCTGGCTCGGGCGGGAAATCGACCGAACGGGAGGCGAAGACGCGCGGCGCGCCTCCGCGGTGCTGGTGACGATGGCATCGGATGCGGAAGAGACGACCCCGATCCGCCAACAGGCCGTCTCCGTACTGGCGCGGAACGAACGAGCCGACCTCTCCGCGCTCACCCGAATGGCCGGCGGCAGCGATCCCTGGCTTCGGCAGGCGGCGGTGCAGGCCATGGCCAACTCCGGTGATCCGCGGGCTCGCGAGTTCTTGCGCACCGCGTTCCTCGACCCGTCGCTGCCGGACCCGCTCCGAGTCACGGTCATCCGCGGCATCGGGCGAGAGTATGCCACGCCGAAAGACCTAGAGCTGCTGCGCTCCCGTTATGCCACGCTCAGTTCGGCGCAGAGCCGCCAGGCGGTGTTGTCGGTGCTCGGCGAACAGGGGGGCAGCGCCACCTTGCAGTGGCTTCTCGGGGTTGCCGCCGACGCCGAAGCACCGCCCGAACTCCGGGCCCAGGCGGTGGAGTCGGCCCAGCGCGCGGGGGCAACGTCCGCGCAGCTCGGGAGACTGTACGACACCGCGCCCGACCGCCGGGGCAAGGAGGCCGCCATCAGCGCGCTCTTCAAGAACGGCGATCGCCAGTCGGTCGACCGCCTGATCGGCATCGCCAAACTCGAGACGGACACCCAGGTGCGCCGCTCGGTCATTTCGCGGCTCGGCCGGATGGAGGATCCGCGGGTGAAGGATTTGTTGAAGGAGTTGATTGGACAGTAGGGAAGAGGGAAGAGGGAAGAGGCGGTTCTTCCCTCCTTCCTCTTCCCTCCTCACTCTTCCCTATCCCAGAAACGCCCGCACCCGGGGGTCCATCTTCTCCGGCGTCCAGTAGGGCTCCCAGACCAATTCGATCTCGACGCTTCGGACCCCCTCGAGATCTTCGAGGACCAGCTTCGCGTCCTGCATGATCTCGGCGCCGGCGGGGCAGCCAGGCGAGGTGAGGGTCATCTGCACCTTGACGTCCCCGTCGTCGTCGATGGCGGTTTCGTACACCAAGCCGATATCGATGATGTTAAGCCCGAGCTCCGGGTCCTTCACGGCGCGGAGCGCCTTACGGATGGCGTCGGGGGTCAGCGTGTGCGGCATCGAGTCCTCCACGGAACCGGTATGCCCGGGAACAATGGGCGATTGCGAAGCCGAGGTCAACGCGAGGCGCCCTGGATCACCAAGTCGGAGAGCTCGCTGCGGAGGTTCCGGAGGGCGGTCAGCGAGTGACGGGCGCGCGGATCGAGACTCCGATTGGTGAGAAACACGAGAAAGAGGTCGCGGTCCGGGTCGACCCAGAGCATGGTGCCGGTCCAGCCGGTATGTCCAAAGGCGCGCGCGCCGGCAAGGGTCCCAAAGACCGAAGGCCCGGACCCGGTGCGCTCCGGCGTGTCCCACCCGAGGGCGCGGCTGCCGCTCTCGGGGGTCCGACGGAGAAACTCGGACATCGCGCGGGAGGAGACCCAGGAGCCGCCGTTGGGCGTAGACCCGTCACGAAGCCATACCTGGGCAAACCGGCCAGGATCTGGCCCGGTTTGCCC
>JABFSM010000235.1 GCA_013140635.1 Gemmatimonadales bacterium | reverse complement strand
CATCCGGACTCGACTCGGTGGGGCCACGGTGGCGCTGGCGCGTGCGGTGCCGACCGACCGGGAAGAAGCGGGAAGCGGCCTGCAGGGACTCGCCCGCGGCGGGCTGCTGGAGGCGCCGGGAGTGTTCGCCGCGCCGGCGCAGGCGCTCGGGGCGTTCGCCGCGCTGCTGCCCGAATGGGCCGAGCGGCTTCCGGGAATCGCCCCGGCGGGGGGAACAGGTTTCACGCGGGCATTTGGCGCCGTGCTGGCCGCGGCGCTCGACGCCGGGCCGGTGGTCCTGGCTCTGGATGATGCGCATACCGCGGATCGGGCATCGCTCCAGCAGCTGGCGGGGCTGCTGCGCGATTTTCGGGACGCGTCGCTCACGGTCGTGCTGGGGGCGCTGCCCCAGCCACCGCGCGAGGAGCTCGACGAAATCCGCCGACGGCTGGGGCACGACTCGCCGGGCCTAACGATCACCCTTGCGCCGCTCGACGGCGACGGACTGCGCGCGCTCGCCGCCGCCATGCTCCCCGGGTGCGATGCGGCGGCGCTGGAACGGGTCAGCCGCCGAGTGGCGAGCGACTCCGCCGGATTGCCTCTCCTCGCGGTCGAGCTGCTCTCTGCGGTGGCCCACGGCATGGATCTGGAGGAGGGGGCGTCGGCCTGGCCGTCGCCGCTGCACACCCTCAACGACACTCTCCCCGCCGATCTTCCCGAGGCCGTCGTGGCCGCGCTTCGAACCGGGGTGGGGCGTTTGAGCGGGGACGCGCAAAAAGTGCTGGCCGCCGCGGCGCTCCAGGGCGAGCGGGTGACCATCCCGGCGCTGGCTCGGATGACCGGACTGCCGCTGAGCACGCTCCAGGCCGCGCTCGACGAGTTGGAGTGGCAACGGTGGCTCGAGGCGGATGGGCAAGGCTACGGTTTCGTGGCGGGCGTTGCGCGACGGGTGGTGGCGGACCACCTGGCGACACTCGAGGCGCGAGCCCCGGTGCGAGACCGCCCCACCCCGCGCGCGGAATAGCAGATGCCCTCATCGTTCAGACGGGAGTTCTCGATGCGACGGCCCCTCGCCGCTTTGGTTCTTGCCGGGTTCTCTACCACCACGCACCTGCGGTCTCAGGCGAGCGAACCCCTCGAGGCGCGGCTGCAGCGGACGCTCGATTCGGTTCGGGTAGCGAGCCGATTCCCCGGAGCGACCGTCGGCGTGGCGCTGCCGAATGGGCGGGTCATCGCGCTCGCCACGGGGGAGGCGGATACCGCGCGCCGGCTTCGCATGGCGCCGAACGATCTCCTCCTCGCGGGCAGCACCGGTAAGACGTTCTTTGCCGCGCTCGCGCTCCGACTCGTCGCCGAAGGGACGCTCCGCCTCGATGCGCCGATCTCGACATGGCTCGGGAAGGAGCCGTGGTTCCCGCGCCTGGCCAACGGCACCGCGGTCACCGTACGCCAGCTGATGACCCACACGAGCGGCCTGGTGCGGTACGAATTCAAGGAGGAGTTCACCCGCGACCTCACCGCCCGTCCCGACCGAGTGTGCAAGCCGGAAGAGCTCGTCGGGTATCTCCTGGATTCGCCGGCGCCCTTCGCGGCGGGGGACGGCTGGGAGTATTCCGACACGAACTACATCGTGCTTGCGATGATCCTGGAGCGGATCACGGGAACCCGGGCGTACGACGAGATCGCCCGCCGTTTCCTGGCGCCGCTCGGTCTTCGCCATGTGGTCCCCTCGACGAGCCGGACGATTCCCGGGCTCTCCCAGGGTTACGCCGGGCTGCCGAATCCGTTCGGGGGCACCGATGCGATGCTCAGCGACGGGATGCTGGCGATCAACCCGCAGTTCGAGTGGGCGGGGGGTGGCTACGCCACCAGCGCGCCGGACCTGGCTCGCTGGGCTCGCGCGCTCTACGGCGGCGAGGTCCTCGACTCGGCGATGTTGCGTCAGGCGCTGGATGGGGTGCCGGCTCGGCTCGGACCGAACACGCGATACGGACTCGGCGTCGTCATCTGGCCCGGGCCCTCCGGGCCGGTGGTCGGGCACAGCGGCTTCTTTCCCGGCTATCGAACCGAGATGCGGTATGACACGATCGGCCGATTCGCGGTGGCCTTGCAGATCAACACCAGCGTCGGTGCGGCGCTTGGCCGCGGCCCGGCGGCGATCACCAACTTGCTGGCGCAGATCGTCCGCGAGTCGGCGGTCCGATAACGCAACGAACCGCCGCCCTCACGCATCGAAATGGTCATGACGCTTACCGCTCGTTTCACCATCGCGTGCGCCGCCTTCTTTTCAGCGGGTCCGGTCCTCGCGCAAGCTCCGGCCGCTCAGCCGTTCGATACGGTCCTTGCCCGCCGCTATTTCCAGGAAGCCGCTCGAATCACCTCCGCCGACGGAGGGCGGCTCTGGGGAAGATCGCTCGATGGTCCGCTGCTGCTGGCCCACCTGGGTACGCGGATGCTCTTGGCCGACGTCGGCGATTCGGAGGGCCAGCTTCGGCCGTTGGGGAGTCTCTTCACCGGTCGGCTCCCGCCGCGCGAGAACATGGCGAATACGGCGATCACCTGGGCCGGGCGCCGCTGGGCAATGGTCATGGTCCCGTTGCCGGTGGATTCGGTGGCTCGCGCCGTCCTCCTTGCCCATGAGCTCTGGCACCGCGTGCAGGATTCTCTCGGCTTTCGCGCGGCGAGTCCCATCAATAGTCACCTTGCGACGCGCGACGGGCGGCTCTGGCTCCGCCTCGAGGGGCGCGCCCTTCGCCGGGCGCTCACCGCCAGCGGGGCCGGCCGCCGCACCGCGCTTGCCCACGCGGTGGCCTTCCGGCTCGCCCGGCGGGCCGCGGCTCCGGGTGCCGACACGCTTGAAGCTCAGTTGCTGCTCAACGAGGGGTTGGCCGAATACACCGGCATCCGGCTCGGGGCGCCCGACCAGGCCGGCGGCACGGCGCTGGTGGACCGCCGCCTAGCGGCCCTCGATACGATTTCGCGCCACGAACGGGGGTTTGCCTATCAGCTTGGCCCGGCATACGGGCACTTCCTCGACGAGCTGGCCCCCGACTGGCGCGCCACCCTGCGGCCGGGCGATGATCTGGCCATTCTCCTGGAAAAAGCGCTGGGTGGCCGGCCGGTACCCGCACAAGCGGTGACGGCGCGGGCGGGCGCCTACGGCTACGCCGCGGTGCGGAAGGAGGAAGACGCCCTTGCCGCCCGGCGAAGAGCGCGGCTGGCCGAACTCGATCGCCAATTCGTGAGCGGCCCCACGCTGGAACTGCCGCTTGCGGCGATGAACCTCAGCTTCGATCCCACGAAGGTGGAGGCGATGGGCGACCGGGGGACGGTCTACGGATCGCTCAGGCTTTCGGACCGGTGGGGCGTACTGCAGTGCGATGCCAGCGGGGGGCTCATCTCGGCCGACTTTCGGCGCGCCGTGGTGCCGGCGCCGTCCGACACCGCCGGCCGGCGGCTGACCGGGCCGGGATGGGTGTTGGAGCTCTCGCCGGAGTGGCGGCTGGCGCCGGGCACGCGGCGGGGGGACTTCCGCCTGATGCCGGCCACGCCGTAGAGCCTAACGTCCCAGCCGGATCCGCGCCGAAAGGCGCGCGGTGATCGCATCGGCGGGGACGGCGTACATTTCCGCGCCCAAGTCGAACGCCGTGGCGGCGTTCCACGTGACCCCCGCGAAGAGCACGCCACGGTCGAGGTCGACGGACACTTTCCGCCGGTCGACGTCGCCGACTTGGTTCGTGAAGTTCACCTGAAAGCGCGGCGCCAGGTGATTGTAGCCGGCGCCGAGATACGGGTGAATCACCCGCCCGAGCCGCCATCCCACCGCCGCTTCGACCCCGAACACATTCGGTTTGAAGGCGTCGTTCGAACGGGTGCCGCGGTAGCATTCGCTATTCACCTCTTCCAGGGCGGCGTCGTTGCAGGTGATCGGGGCCTTGATGACGCCCACGCTCAGGTGCGCGCGGACCGAGAGCACCGATCCCCGGCGATCGAGCCGCGTCACCCGCGCGAGGGAGGCGCCGATGACATTGGCCTCGACCGCCCCGATCTTGACCGGGGGAATCCAGCTTCCTTCGAGCATGAACCCGGCGGGGAGCGTCACCGCGATGCGAGGGCGAGGGGCGGCGAAGAGCAGGTCGGTATTCTCCGGCCCCTTTCCCGGGCGGCAGGTGGTCGGTGTGGCGGTTCCTCGGCTCACATTCGGCACGGTGCTCACGTCGATCCCGACGTACCACCGGCCCGCGGGCCGGTCGGCGGCGGGCGGCGCGGCGGCGGGGCCGAACGCCAGCGGCACATCGAAGGTGGCCATCGTCCGGGCTTCGTTGGAATTCTTGGGCGGAAAGCAATCGCTCTGGGCCGCCGCCCGGGGGGCATGCAGCGCCAGGGCGGCGAGCGCGACTCCGGCGGCGGTCCTCATGGGACCAGCGTGACCGCGGCTGCGAGTTCCATCGTGCCAGGACGACCCATAACGCCTCCGGAGTTGGCGGGCGGCGCCGATTCCACCATCTTTCGGTGCCGCCGCGCTCTACTTTGACGCCACCACTTCAGGGATCTCGGATGCTGACCGACGCTTCATTGTCGTTTCTTGCCGGCCTGCTCGATGCCCCGGGCCCTTCGGGGTTCGAGACGCTTCCCGCCCGCCGTTGGCGGAGCGAGGCGGAACGGTTCGCCGATGAGGTGCGGGCGGATGTGAACGGGAACTCGTACGCCACCCTCCTGCCGGCCACGCCGGGGGGGGCGGGGCTCATGTTCGCTGGTCACGTTGACGAAATCGGCGTGATGGTCGTGCACATCGACGAGCAGGGCTTTCTCTGGTTCGAGCCGATCGGCGGCTGGGACCCGCAGGTCTTCGTGGGCCAGCGGGTCACCATGCTCGGGAAGGGCGGGGCGGTCTCCGGGGTCATCGGCAAGCCTGCGGTGCACCTCCTGGAGAAGGACGACCGCGACAAGGCGTCGAAGATCAGCGATCTCTTCATCGATATTGGTGCCACCGGCAGGGCGGATGCCGAAGCCCGAGTCCGGGTCGGCGACCCGGGGGTGCTCGCCAGCACGATCCTTCGGCTTCCGGGCGACCGGCTGGTATCGCGGAGCCTCGACAATCGCGCCGGCGCTTTCGTGGTGCTCGAGGCGCTCCGCCGCCTGGCGGGTGACCGGCCGACCGTGCCGGTGACCGCCGTGGCCACCGCGCAGGAGGAAATCTCCTATTCCGGCGGCGGCGCCCGCACTTCGGCGGCGGAGCTTCTCCCGCTCGCCGCAATCGTGGTCGATGTCACGCACGCCACCGATACTCCCGGAATCGAAAAGAAGAAGCATGGCGATGTGCCCCTCGGGGGCGGGCTGGTGCTTTCCCGCGGCTCGGCGGTCAATGGCCGAGTCTTCGAATTGCTGGCCGACACCGCCGTGGAGGAGAAGATCCCGTTCGTCGTCCGGGCGGCGGCGCGGATTACCGGCACCGACGCCGATGCGATCTATACCGCGCACCGCGGCGTGGCCACCGGCCTGGTGTCGGTGCCGCTTCGGTACATGCACAGCCCGAACGAGCTGGTGGCGCTGGAAGACCTGGACCGCGCGGCACGGCTGCTGGCGGCCTTCGCGCGCCGAGTGACGCCGGGCGCCGATTTCGTTCCCCGCTGAACGTTAGGGACGCATCGCTCCGAGCGCCGCGGCCACGGCGGCGCGAATTTCGGGGGTCTCGTCGCGCGCGAGCCGGGCGAGCGTGTCGAACGCCGCCGCTCCCGCCCCGGCGAGCGCCTTGACGGCCGCCAGCCGGACGCCGACCGGCCTTCGGCCGAGCAGTTTGCCGCCGGGGGCGGCCCATTCCGTCAACAGTTCGATCGCTTCGGGGGAGCCGATCCGCCCGAGGGCGGAGAGCGCCTCCTGTTGCACCTGCGGATCCTGCTCCTCCCGGAGCCGTTCGCCGATCGGCCGGGCCATCCCCCGCGCGCCGCGGCCGCTCAGATGCGCGACGGACTGGATGCGGACCGACGGCGACGGGTCGACCAGCGTACGCCGCAATCCATCCATGGCGGCCGGCGTGCCGATCTTACCTAACGCCTCCGCCACCGACTTGCGTACCCGCTCGTCTTCGTGATGGGCCTGTTTGGCCAGCTCCGGCACCGCATCGGCGAGGGCGAGTTCGCCGCACAGGTCGGCCGCGTTTCGCACGACGTACCAGGTGCCGTGTGACAGGTGCCGCACGATTGCGTCGGTCCCCTCGTTCATCTGCGTAATGGCCGAGTAGTACCCGCGCCGCTCTCCGATGCTCATCGCCTCGACGAGGAAGTTCATCAGGATTTCGGTCGAATCGGCGCCGAAGCGCCTGAGCACGGTGACCGCCTCTTGTTTCCGCTCCCCATGCGCCAGTTTGGCGATCATCGCCAGATGCTTCCGCGGCATGAGCCGCTTGAGCTCGATGCGGTAGGCGCTGCCGGCCAGATCGGAGGGCGCCTCGCTCTCGGCGTCGACGATATCGAGGGCGGCTTCCAGGAGCCCGCCCCAGTCCTCCCGCTCGATCGCCTCGCGCCCGCGCCGGATGAGCAGGTCGAGCGGCGGCCGGCTCCGGCCCGCTGCGCCACCGGACAGGGCTCCCGCACCGTCGGCTGTGCCGGGAGTTCCTCCGTCGAGATGGACCGACTCGGCGCGTTCGAGATCGTCGAGGTCACCGTGACGAATACCCGGGAGCCCGGGCGACCGGATGCTCGCTTCGGCGTCGAACTCGATAGGCGATCGGCCGCGCCACGGCAGGGCGCGAAACACCTCGAAGTCGCTGGCGACACGGGTGAGCTGAATCCGTTCAACGGTCGGCCCGAGCGCCGCCAATACCTCGGCGAAGGAAGCATAGGTACCGGGGAAGGCGGCGAGGACTCGAAAGAGACGCAACATGTCCTCATCACCCATATCGTCGGGCAATTCGAGACTGCGGATGCCCTGCAGCAACATCTGTTCGGTCAGAAAGGTGGCCCCCGGCGCATCGAGCGCCACCATTGCCTCGTCGAGCAGCAGCGCGTCGGTCTCGGCCACGATAGCGAGTGGCCGGCCGTGCCGCAGCTGTCGCAGAGCGTCCAGCAGGGCGCGTTGGTGCTCGGCGCCGCCGGGCTCGTGCCGGACCACGAAGAGCAAGGCGCCGAGAAGCGAGGCGACCGGATACGGACTGGTCATGGTCGGCGCCGTCAAGGGGATGAAGGCTCAAGATAGGATTAGTTTTGGGCTTGGGCAATTCACGCCGCCCGCGGGCGGTGGATCACTTCTGGGTGGAAGGAACCGAAGCAATGAGTGGCGTCTTCAGAATCATGCCCGCGCTGGTCCTGCTCACCGCTGCCGCCGTTCCGGCCAGGGCGCAAGACGCGGCCACAGTGAGACGAATGCGTGGCGATGCCGAGTGGCTTTCGGCCGACGCGCGGGAAGGGCGCTTGACGGGGACGGCGGGAATGCGCGCGGCGGCGGACTGGGTGGCCCGCCGCTTTCGCGAGTCGGGTCTCGCGCCGGGAGTCGGCAAGGAATGGTTCCACGATTTCCCGATCGCGAAGGATGCTCCCGGCATTCAGGGCTCCGGGCTCGACAGTCTGCCGGGGCTCCAGGGCCGCAATGTGATCGGTTTCCTGCGAGGGAAGGACGCGCGGCTTCGGGACGAGGTCGTGGTGATCGGGGCGCACTACGATCATCTCGGCCGGGGCGTGGTCGGGTCGCTCGACGGCCGGGGAGAGATTCACAACGGCGCCGACGACAATGCGTCCGGCACCGTTACCCTGGTGGAGATCGCCCGGCTTCTGGCAAAGAAGCCGCCTCGGCGCTCGGTCATCTTCATCGCGTTCTCGGGTGAGGAAGAGGGATTGCTCGGATCCACCGCCTACGTGCGCGCGCCGGTCGTGCCGATGGACCGCACTCTGGCGATGCTGAATCTCGACATGGTGGGCCGCATGCGGGAGAACCGCATCATGGCGCTCGGGGTCGAGACCGCCGTCGAGCTTCGGGCGTTGCTCGACTCCGCCAATCGGATCGCGAACCTCGACATCGCCGCGTCGGGTGACGGCTACGGCGCCAGCGACCACCAGTCGTTCTACCTCGCCAAGCGTCCGGTGCTTCACTTCTTTACCGGTTCACATGAGGACTACCACCGCGCCGGCGACGACGCGGCGAAGCTCGATGTGGCCGGGATGGGGCGCATCGCGCAGCTCACCGCGGATCTCGCCCGCGTCCTTGCCGACCGGACCGCGCCGCTCACCTTCGTCGATCGCCCGCCCCCTGCGCCGGTCGCGGGTGGCGGGCGCGGATACGGGGCCTGGTTCGGCAGCATTCCCGACATGACCGGGGGCGGGCCCGGGGTGCGTTTCTCCGGCGTGTCGCCCGGCAGCCCGGCGGAGAAGGCGGGGCTGCGCGCCGATGATGTGCTGCTCCGGCTCGGCGCCTTCGACATCAAGGACCTCCAGGCAATGACCGACGCGCTTCGGACCATGAAGCCGGGCGATACGGTTGCAACCGTCATTCGCCGCGGCACCAAGGTCGACACGATCCAGGTCGTGCTCGGCCGGCGGGGCGGGTGATCGACATGCCGGTGCTCGACGGCGACCGGATCGTCGCCGCGCTGCGCGGCGCCTTTGCGCGCGAGGTGAGCCGGGCGGAGCTGCTCCAGCTGGCCGCTGCCCGTATCCGTGAGGCGGGGAGTCCGTACACCTCGGTCTACCTCTACATGCTGCATGGCGAGGAGCTGGTACTCGAATCGTTTGCCGGCCGTGAGACGGAGCACACCAGGATTCCGGTGGGGAAGGGGGTGTGCGGCACCGCGGTGGCGACCGGGCGGGATCAAAACGTCGGCGATGTCCGCGCGGTCGGGAACTATCTCGCGTGCAATACGTTCACCCGCTCGGAACTCGTCGTGCTCATTCGGCGCGGGCCGCTCATTCTCGGCCAGATCGACGTCGACTCCGATGTGCCCGATCCGTTCACGCCGGCGGAAGAAGCCGAGGTGAAGAAGGTGGCGGATGCGTTGGCGGTGTTGTTGTGAGGGGTTGCCCGTTATTCGCTATTCGCTACTCGCTATTCGCCGGCCCTAGCGAATAGCGACCACCTCAGTGGCCACCGGTTTCCGATGGCGAAATACGCCATGATCCGCATCGTCGCCGAGTTGCGGGCCGCATATGCCTGACGAGACCACGGCGGTGCGCGCCGTTCGGGGCGTGGAGCTCTTCGAACGGCAGGTCGGGACCGGCCCTCCAACGGTCGTGCTGCACGGCGGCCCCGGCGCGCACCACGACTACCTGCTTCCGGGCTTCGATCGTCTGGCCGAGGGGCGCACGCTGATCTACTACGACCAGCGGGGTGGAGGGCGGTCCCCCGTTCCCCGAGAGATTCCGGTCGGGTGGAAGGAGCAGGTGCATGACCTCGAAGCGCTGCGCGCGCTCTGGGGGATCGCCCGACTCTCGCTCGCCGGGTATTCGTGGGGCGGCCTGCTGGCGATCCTCTACGCCCTCGAGTATCCCGACCGGGTGGGTCATTTGGCGCTCGTCTCTCCGGCGCCGGTCTGGAAGGCGGCGCGGGCCGAATACGAACGCCGGTTGGCGGCGCGCAACGCTGCGCCCGACGTGCAGGCCGCCCGCGCGGAAGTCCAGGCCGGAGGGCTGCGCGAACGCCACGTCGACGAGTATCGTCACCGAATGTTCGAGTTTTCTGTCGCCGGGTATTTTCACGATTGGCGCCGCGCACGCGATCTTACGCCGTTTCGGATCACCGGACGGACTCAGCAGGAGGTGTGGGAGAGCCTGGGCGACTTCGATCTGCGGCCGCGGCTTCCCGAGATCCGAGTGCCGGCCATCGTCGTTCATGGGGAGGACGATCCGATCCCGATCGACACCGCGCAGGAGCTCTCGCGAGGGATCGGGGCGCCGCTGCACCGGATTCCCGCGTGCGGTCACGTTCCCTACGTGGAAGCGCCGGATCTGTTCACCGGCTTGTTGCACCACTTTCTCCCGCGAGACGACTGATGGCCGCGCCGCGCGCGACGCCGTTTTCCTTGGTGTTTGGGGAACTGGCGGAACGGCGTTTCCCCGCGCTCAAGGGCGGACTCGCCGAGGCGGGGCGCGACCCGCGAGACCGAGACGCCTTCCTCCTGGTGCGCGAGGTGGTCGAGCTGCTCCACGAACTCCGCCCGGACGGCGGCCTGGGTGAGGGGATGGCGGCCCTCGCGGGTTTCCTGCACCATGCCTACCTCTACTGGGCGGACGGGCAGAGGCTGCGGGTGGTGCCGGAGGAGGCGCTTGCCGCCGCGCTTCACGACGCGCCCGGCGCCGGCACCCCCGGCGACGCCGCGGCGCGTTACATTCAGCTCCCGCCGCTCAAGGTGTGGGGAACTCCCGAGGAGGGCGCGCCGGCCGAGCCGCTCGACGGGTGGTTCGTGCACCGGCTCGGCGACCGCCTGACGGTCCTTGCCGCGTTCGGGTTGCGCCCCGGGCGTGACGGCCTGACGGTCGTCGAGGTGCACGGCACGCGCGCGGCTGCGCTGGCGCGCCCCGATGGATCGTCCCTCTTTGCCCCGTCGCTCGAGGGCGGAGCCCGGATGAACCTCGCGTCCATCGCCGGAGAGGAAGAATTGCTGGAGCTCGCCTGGCGAATCGAGGACTGGGAGATTGCTTCGGGGCTCTGCCCCTCGCAATGACTATATGAGTATGGATCGCACCGCCGTCGCACGGGTTCTCGACCAGATCGCCTCCTACTTGGAGCTCAAGGGGGAGAATCCCTTCCGGGTGCGCGCGTTCCACGCGGCGTCGAAGGCGGTGGCCGGCCTTGCGGCCGAACCGGCCGATGCGCTGGCCGACGGCTCGCTTGCGGCCACGAAGGGTGTGGGGCAGGGCACGATCGCGATCGTCGAGGAACTGGTGCGGGTGGGCCGATCGGAGCTCTTGGAGCAGCTGCGTGAAGATGTCCCCGCCGGCCTGGTCGAAATGCTCGGCATTTCCGGCCTCGGGGTGTCGCGAATCCGGACCATTCATGAGAAGCTCGGCATCGAGTCGCTGACGGAACTCGAGACCGCCGCGCGCGAAGGGAAATTGGCGGCACTTCCCGGGTTCGGCGCGAAGACCGCGGAGAACGTGCTGAAAGGGATCGCCTTTCTTCGCCGGGCGCAGGAGTTTCGCCTCTCGCATCATGCGCTGGAGGAGGCCGAGCTGCTCCGCGCCGCCCTCGAGCGGCTGCCCGGCGTTGACCGCGCGCTCGTGGCGGGGGAGGTGCGCCGGCGCTGCGAGGTCGTCCGAGAACTCGTGCTCGTGCTGGTCGCGGACGTACCCGCCGCCGATGTCTTCCGGTCGCTGGCCCTCGTGCCCGGCGTCGAGGAAGTGGCGGGTGCGGATGAGCGTCGGGTGACGCTCCGCACGCCGGGAGGGATGTCGGCGCGCATCGTGGTCACCCCTCCGGTCAATCTCGGCGCGGTATTCGTGCAGGCCACCGGCAGCGAGGCACACCTCGCCCAGCTCTCCGATCATGCTGTGGAAAAGGGGTTTTCGCTCAATGCGGTGGCGCTCTGGCATGGGAGCGAATTCGTGCCAACCCCGGACGAGGCGGCGCTCTATCGCGCCCTCGGCCTTCGCGAGGTGCCGCCCGAGCTTCGCGAGGGCACCGGCGAAGTGACTCGCGCCGCTTCGGGTCCGTTTCCGAGGCTCCTCGAGCCGGCGGATCTCACCGGGTTTTTGCACTGCCACAGCAGCTACTCCGACGGTGCGGTCGGCATCGAGGAGATGGCCGTTGCCTGCCGCGAGGCCGGCTATGCCTACATGGGCCTGACCGACCACAGCAAGGCCGCCGCGTACGCCGGCGGTCTCAGCGTGGATGACCTGCACCGCCAGTGGGCCGAGATCGACGCGGTCAACGCCCGACTTTCCGGTATCGTCGTGCTCAAGGGGATCGAGTCCGACATTCTGGCTGACGGGTCGCTCGACTACGACGATGCGACCCTCGCGGGATTCGATTTCGTCATCGCGTCGATTCACTCCCGGTTTGCCATGACCGAGGACGAAATGACGGCGCGAGTCCTTCGCGCGATGGAAAGTCCCTACCTCACGATCCTCGGCCACCCGACCGGTCGCCTGCTCCTTTCCCGTCAGGCGTACCCGCTCGATCTCGACCGGGTGTTCGCCAAGGCGGCTCAGGCGAAGATCGCCATCGAGATCAATGCGGACCCGCACCGCCTCGACCTCGATTGGCGGGTGCTGCGCCGCGCGCGCGACCGCGGGGTGATGATCTCGATCGGCTCCGATGCACACAACCGCGCCGGAATCGGCAACATGGCGTTCGGTGTCGGGATTGCTCGGAAGGGCGGCCTCACGCGGGAAGACATTCTGAATTGCCGGCCGGCGAACGAGTTCCTCACGTTTGCACGGGCCCGCCGGCCGCGGTGAATTCACCCGTACGGCGCCGGGCGCGCACACTCCTCGCCCGCCTCAAGAAGCTCTACCCCGACGCCCACTGCGAGCTCGACTACCGCACGCCGTTCGAGCTCCTCGCCGCCACCATTCTCTCGGCGCAGTGCACCGACGTCCGAGTCAACATGGTAACGCCGGGGCTCTTCGCGAAATACCCGACCCCCGCCGCGCTCGCGGCGGCTCAGCAGGCCGACGTGGAGGCGATCATCCGCTCGGCCGGCTTCTTCCGGCACAAGGCGAAGAATCTGATCGGTATGGCCGAGGCGCTGGTCTCACAACATGGGGGCGAAGTACCCCGGACGATGGAGGCGCTCCGGATGCTTCCCGGTGTGGGGCGGAAGACCGCGAATGTCATCCTTGGCAACGCCTATGGAATCAACGATGGGGTGACGGTGGACACGCACGTGGCCCGGCTGGCGACGCTGCTCGGCCTCACCCGGGCCAAGACCCCCGAAAAGGTCGAGCTCGATTTGATGGAGCTCTTCCCTCGGAAAGATTGGGCGCTTCTCTCGCATTTGCTTATTTGGCACGGCCGCCGAATCTGCATTGCCCGGCGGCCCAAATGTGGAGAGTGCGTCTTGGCCGACCTATGTCCTTCCGCGCGAGTCTGACCCGGGGGTACGTGCTCGCCGCCGCCTTGCTGGCGGCGTGCGGGACCGCCGGCCCCGAGGCCCCGGCACCCTATACCGCCGGCACATCGTATTTCAGCGTCGACGGTTATGTCGAGTACATTGCGGGGGACCTTCCGCTCTTGATCACCGTACCGCACGGCGGCACCATGCAGCCTCTGTCCCTCCCGGATCGCACCACCGGGGTGTTCGCCTCCGATCTCAATACCCAAGACTTGGCGCGGAGAATCGCCTCGGCGATCCGCCGCGCCACGGGCGGATATCCGCACGTCGTGATCTGCCTCCTTCACCGCACCAAGCTCGACTGCAACCGCGACCTCCCGGAGGCCGCGGATGACCCGGCCGCGCGTGAGGCATGGAGCGCTTTCCACCGCCTGGCGGAAACGGCGCGGGAGCAGATCGCCCAGCGGACGCTCACCGGCTTCGCCATCGACCTCCACGGGCATGGGCATCCGATCCAGCGGGTGGAGCTCGGCTATCTCCTGTCGGCGGCGACCCTCGGGCTCTCCGACGCGGCCCTCCAGCAAGGGGGCCACGCCGCGGCCACCAGCGTGCGGGATCTGGCGGCGCGGTCGCCCGGGGGCCTCTCCGGCCTGCTACGCGG
>JABFSM010000014.1 GCA_013140635.1 Gemmatimonadales bacterium | reverse complement strand
ACTGTGAGGAGGGAAGAGGGAAGAGGGAAGAGGGAAGAGGGAAGAGGGAAGAGGGAAGAGGGAAGAGGGAAGAGGGAAGAGGGAAGAGGGAAGAGGGGCTCAGGTCAAAGAGCTCTTCCCCCTTCCCTCCTCCCTCTTCCCTGCCCTAACTCCACAACATGGCGGGCTCTGCCCTACCGAAACGGCCCCTGCCGCATCACTTGGGCGCGGGCTCGCGAGAATTCGGCGCGAGACGTCGGGGTCAATCGGAGCCGCGCGAAGCCCAGCTGCCCGGTGAACGAGAGCACCACCCGGTAGTTGTTGTAGACCCACTGGACGACGCGGCTGTCCTGCCCGGGGGGTGTTTCGAGCGCCTGATCGGGTTCGCCGAGCGTGACGTAGACCTCACCGCGATCGGTGCGCCAGCCGGAGCTGCCCTCGTCTTTGAATCGCTCGTTCGCTATTGCGATGCGGGTGAAGTAGAGATCCAGCGCTTCGTTTTCCGCCGTGTTCGGCTCCGGATCGGTCGCGGCCCAGAACTCCCGCCAGAGTTGCGGGCGGTCCGCCGGCTTCGCGCTGCGAAGCGCGCCGAGCCGGTCCGGGGCCCAAGGGAAAAAGCGGAGGAGCGCGAGCAAATTGTCGTAGTTCGTCACGACCCAGCTACGGGAAAACGACACGAGGGCCTTCGCCTTCTTGGCCTCGACCCCTTCCCCGACTTGAATCGTAAGCTCGCCGAGCGGCGGCGCGTCCGATGGAATCCGGACCACGAATCCTTCGACCGAACGGCCGCCCCTGAAAGGGATGGTGCCGTGATAAACCACGCTGTCGCGCTCGTCCTTTACGTCGACCGGCACTTGCACCGGCCCAGGGAACTGATATCCCTCAACGTACATCGTAAGCGAGTCGCCGCCGCCGTTGGCCACGGTGCCGCGCGGGTTGAGGACGAGGGCGAGCGAGTCGGCGCGCTCGGTCCGGGCCCGCGCTTGATAGACGAGAATCGGATCGGTCATCCCCCCGATCTTGTACCCGGGAACGTCGATCACCTTCTCCGCTCGGGAGGACGCGTTCGACAGCGGGTCACGCACCGTGACGGCGAGCGTATAGGAGCCGGGCGTCAGGAGAAACCCCTGCTCCACAATGACGCTCTCATCGTTGCGCTGCGTCTCGAGGAAGGACTCCACCCGGACCGCCTCATCGCGCACGGCGGTGATTGGCGATTGCCCCGGCCGAACGAGCGAATATTCCACCCGGAAGCGCGTTAAGAAGAACCGCCCGTCGCGCTGAAACGCGAAGGCGTGGTTTTCGAACGAGAGCCCGACCCGCGCCACGGTCGAATCGCCCCGCCCCGCCACGAATGCGACGGTGCCCACGAACGGCATCGGACCGCTTGCGGCGAGGCGTCCCATGCGTTGATAGAGCGCCGACAAATTGAAGAGCTCGTTCAGCGTCTGTTCGGTCGAGGGGGCGACGCCACCAGGCTGCCCTGGAGCACCGCCGCAGGCGGCGGCCAGTACGAGAGACGCGATCCAAGAGCGGCGGAAAGGGCGTGAGATAGGCATGCGCGCGCCGCGGAAGAAGGGGGCGAGAGGGGAGCGGCTGAATGTCACGCCAGGGGGGACGCTGAAGGGAGGCCGGGCGTGCACTGACCGCTTGTGACGGCCCTCCGCCGGCTGTAGTTTGGACTGCCTCCCATGAGCCAAGATAATCTCGTCGGCCGGACCGTGGCCGGATACAAACTCCTCGCGCATGTGGGCGAGGGTGGCACGGCGACGGTATACCGCGCCGAGCACCCCGACCGCGGTTCGGCCGCGATCAAGATTCTGCGCCCTCGAATGGCGCAGGATCCCGTGGCCGTGAAGCGCTTTCTCCGCGAGGCGGAGTTCGGGGCGCGCATCAATCACGAGTTCATCATCCGCACGTACGACTACGGAGAGGCCGAAGGGGTCTATTACCTGGCGCTCGAGTGGGCGGCCGGCGAACCGCTGGCCAGCTTCCTGACGGCCGCGGGGCGCTTGGCGGCGCCTCTTGCCGCCCGCATCATCGAGCAGCTCGGGAACGCGCTTGCCGTCGCGCATAAGGCGGGGATCATCCATCGCGATCTCAAGCCCGCCAATATCATGTACGACCCCGAAACGCAGACGGCGCGGCTGCTCGACTTCGGGATCGCGCGTGACGCGGAGGACAACCCCGCCGATCGGCTCACGCGGGCCGGCTTTTTCGTGGGAACGCTCCAATACGTCGCACCGGAAGCGCTCTCCGGTGAACTCGTGGGCGAGCAGGCCGATGTCTACAGCCTGGCCACCATCGCGTACCACCTTCTCACGGGGGTGCTTCCCTTCCCCGGCAAGAGCCCGCGCGAGCTTTTCCAGCAGCTGCTGACCCAGTCGCCGGTGCCGCTCAACGAGGCGGTGAAAGGTCTGAAGTTTTCGCCTGCCATCGAGGCCGCGGTCATGACCGGCCTCGAGCGAGACCTCGGCCGGCGCTGGAAAACCGTGGGCGAGTTTGCCGACGCCTTCTGCAGAGCGGCGAGCGTGGATGCCCCTGCCAAGAAGAGCGGGTTTCTCTCGTCCATCTTTCGCCGAGGCACCGAGTGACCGAACGCGAAGCGCTCGCGGCCCTCCTCCGCGAGCGCTCCGTCAGCTTCGGCGACTTCCTGCTCTCCTCCGGCCAGCGTTCCCACTACTACATCGACGCCCGCCGCACCACCATGTCGGCCGAGGGCCAGGTTCTGATCGGCCGGGTCGGGCTCGATGCCATACGCCAAGCCGGATGGTCTCCCCGCTCGGTCGGCGGGCTCACGATGGGCGCCGATCCGATCGCCTACTCGATCGCGCGGGCGAGCGTCGATGCCCCGCCCCTCATCCACGCCTTCAGTGTTCGCAAAGCCGCCAAAGACCATGGAACCGGGCGGCGGATCGAAGGGCACTTCGAGCCTGGCACCGAGGTCGTGGTCATCGAGGACACGGTCACCTCGGGTGGTTCCGCGATTCAGGCGGTCGAGGCCGTGCGCGAAGCGGGAGGCGTGGTCCTCGGCGTGTTGGCGCTGGTCGACCGCGAATCGGGCGGCAAGACGAGGCTCGAAGCGAGCGGACTTCGCGTCGTTGTAATTACAACTACCACTGAGTTGCTCGGCAAGCCCTAGATTGACGGAGGCTTGGGACCTTGAAGCGGATGGAACGCCGCCCAGGCCCGTTCGTATGGGGTCACCAGCTGAGCGAGGAAGCGGGCCAATGCGATGGGGAAAGGAAACCGCCGGCGAAACTCGCCCGGGGTGATGCCGAGCATCGCACGCAGGGTCCGCCCGAAGCTTTGGGGTGATGAGCAGTCCAGCCGATACGCGACGTCGGACACCGAACGCCCCCCACCCTCGAAATATTGCGCGGCGTAAAGGAGCCTAACGGCCGCGAGGTAGGCTTTCGGGGATGGGAGCTCCGCCCGAGCGAACCGGGACATCAAGGTGCTCGGCTTGATGGCAAAGCGTTTGGCCAGCACCCGGACCGCCGGCGTCTCGGGGGCGACGCGAATCAGCACCTCGAGAAAGACCCGGGCGTCCGAGGGAAGGGAGGGGAGGGCGGCCAAGACCGGGGCGAGAATCCGCGCAGCGCCTCGACTCACCGGTTCCGCCACGAGCTGCCGAAGCCGATTCCACCCCGCGGGCGTGGTGACGTCCACC
>JABFSM010000244.1 GCA_013140635.1 Gemmatimonadales bacterium | reverse complement strand
CCCCTGCGGGGATACGCGAGACCTCACCCGGGATTGAAAATGCCCGGCAAAGCCGGGCCTTTTTCTGCAACCTGGGGCGGTCGCTCACGCCAGGCTGTTGCCCTTGAGTGTGAGCCTCGACTTGGTGCGGTCGGCGACGTTCTTGTGGAAGACGCCCTTGTTGGCGGACTAGTCCAGCATGCCGAGGACGGCCGGCAGGGCCTTCTGCGCCTCGGCCTTGTTGCCGCCGGCGACGACGGCGAGGAACTTCTTGACGGCGGTCTTCATGGTCGTGGAGGCGGTGGCTGGCTGGATCAGCGGCGCCCTGGCGCTGGTGGCCGATGCCGGGCACATGCTCACCGATGTCGGGGCACTCGGGCTCTCCCTTTTCACCGCGCTCCTGGCCCGCCGCCCCGCCGACCGGCGCCGGACCTTCGGTTACCTCCGCTGGGAGATCCTCGCCGCTCTGGTCAACGGGGCGGCGCTCTTCGGCCTTGCCACTTGGGTGGTGGTGGAGGCGGTGGGGCGGATTGCCGAGCCGCAGCCGATCGAAACCGGTCTCTTCATGGCGGTGGCAGCGATCGGGCTGGTGGTCAATCTGGTCTCACTCTGGGTGCTCCATGGTGCCCATACCGGTTCGCTCAATGCCCGCGGCGCGTATCTGCACGTTTTGGGTGACGCCCTTGGGTCGGTTGGAGCGCTCGGCGCCGCGGTCCTCATTCGGTTCACCGGGTGGACCGTGGCCGACCCCATCGTCTCCATTCTCCTTTCCCTGCTCATCCTGGTCGGCGCCTGGCGGCTCCTCAAGGAAAGCACCGATGTCCTCCTGGAGGCGGTCCCGGCTCACATCTCACTTGGGGAGGTCGAGGGGAGGATGCTCGCGGTAGCCGGTGTGAGGGCCGTGCACGATCTGCACGTCTGGACCGTCACGAGCGGGGTGGTGGCGATGAGCGGCCATGCGGTGGTGCCGGAGCTGACCTCTCACCCAGCCGCCTTGGCGGGGATCAAGAAGGCGCTCAGCGGCCTCGGAATCGGCCACGCCACCGTCCAACTCGAGGTGGAGGACGAATGCGCCGGGGTGGACTGTCTGGAACCCCTTGTCGTACTGGGAGATAGCGGCTCCCACCACCACGACCACCATTCCCACGGCCACCGGCACTAGTTGAGGGTTGCGGGGCGGGGGATGGGCTCTTATTTATGGCCCGTTGGGGGTGCTATTCGCTATGCGCTATTGGCTATTCGCCGGATCCCCGGAGCGAGTGGCGGGCGAACAGCGAATAGCGAATAGCGAACAGGATATCGAGTGCAGATTCGTAACATCGCCATCATCGCACACGTCGACCACGGCAAGACAACCCTGGTGGACCAGATGCTTCGCCAGGCGGGGGTTTTCCGCTCCAATCAGCAGGTCGAGGAGCGGGTCATGGACTCGAACCCGCTGGAGCGCGAGCGGGGCATCACGATTCTAGCCAAGAACACCGCGGTGCATTGGGGTGGGGTCAAGATCAACATCGTCGATACGCCTGGCCACGCCGATTTCGGCGGTGAGGTCGAGCGGATCCTCCGGATGGTCGACGGCGTGCTCATCCTGGTCGATGCCGCCGAAGGGCCGATGCCCCAGACCCGGTTCGTTACCCGCAAGGCGCTCGCGCTCGGCCACATGCCGATCGTCGCGATCAACAAGATCGACCGCGCCGACGCGGAGCCGATGCGGGTCCATGACGAGGTCTTGGGTCTCTTCATCGATCTCGAGGCGAGTCACGAGCAGCTCGACGCGAAGTTCCTGTACACGTCGAGCCGGCACGGCACCGCCACGACGGAACTGGACAAGCCGGGGACCGATCTGACCCCGCTCTTCCAGGCCATTCTGGATCATGTGCCGGCGCCTTCGGGAAATCCGGACGGGCCGTTCCAGATGCTGATCTCGACCCTCGACCATTCCTCTTTCCTTGGCCGGCTTGGCATCGGGCGGGTAGAGCGGGGGGTAGCCAAGGTGGGGAACCCGGTGGCGGTGCTCCCACTCGGCGAGCCGGGGCTGGTCGACGAGAAAGAGGGGGTCACGAGCCGGATCACCAAGCTGTACACCTTCGACGGCTTGGCCCGAGTCGATACCCAAGAAGTGCCAGCCGGCGATATCTGCGTCGTCTCCGGCTTCGACGGGATCGAAATCGGGAAGACCCTCACCGACCCCGCCGTATTGGAGCGGTTGGAGGGGATCGCGGTCGAGGAGCCCACGATTTCGGTGGATGTGATCGTGAACAACTCCCCCTTTGCCGGCCTGGAAGGGAAGTACGTCACCAGCCGTCAGGTGAAAGACCGGCTCTACCGGGAACTCGAACGGAATGTGGCGCTCAAGGTGGAAGAGACCGACTCCCCCGATACCCACACCGTCTCGGGCCGCGGCGAGCTCCATCTCGGCATCTTGATGGAGACGATGCGCCGCGAAGGATACGAGTTCCAGGTTTCGCGCCCGCGGGTCATCACCCGGATCGATGACACCGGCGAACGCACCGAGCCGTACGAAGAGCTGATGATCGATGTGGCCGAGGAGCACATGGGGGTGGTGATGGAAAAGCTGGGCCCCCGGCGCGCCGCGCTCACCGAAATGCGGAATCCGGGGCTCGGCCTGGTTCGGCTGGTTTTCAAGATCCCGAGTCGCGGACTATTCGGGTACCGCTCGGAGTTCTTGACTGATACGCGCGGCACCGGGACGATGCATCATCGGTTCCTGGCCTACGGGCCCTGGGCGGGGCCGCTCGCCGGCCGGAAGCGCGGGGTGCTGGTGGCCGACCGGGAGGGTTCGGTGGTGGCCTTCGCCCTCGGCAACTTGCAGGAGCGGGCGCAAATGTTCGTGAGCCCGGGCAACGAGGTGTACGAGGGGATGGTAGTGGGAGAGAACTCCCGCCCCGGCGATATGGACGTGAACGTCACCAAGGAAAAGAAGCTGACGAACATGCGGACCACGGCCTCCGACGAGAACGTGCAGCTGGAGCCCCCGCGCGACATCAGCTTGGAGTATGGACTCGAGTACATCGAAGAAGATGAGCTGATCGAAGTAACGCCTCAGAATATCCGGCTGCGCAAGCGGATGCTGGCGGCGGTGGATCGGAAGAAGGCGGCCCGAGCGGCGGCCAGGATAGCGGACGCGTCGTAATCGGCGGCGCGCGGATTCAAACCCTCAAGTCAACGAGAGGCGGACCAAGACAATGCCGGCCCTGGTGGCGTCGCTTACGGGTGTAGTGCTCCGGCGGCGGTTCGACGAAGAGGACGAGTTCGAAGATGGATTCGCCTTCGACGACGAGGAGGATGAGGACGACGACGAGGATGGCGACGAGGACGATGAGGAGCTGGACGACGAGGAGCTCGACGAGGATTTCGACGATGATGTCGAGATCGACGAGGAGCCCGAGGAGCGGTAGTTGTTGAGTGGTGCGGGGCCTGTAGCTCAGGTGGTTAGAGCGCACGCCTGATAAGCGTGAGGTCGGAAGTTCAACTCTTCCCAGGCCCATTGTTGGGGCACAACGAGTTACGGCCCGCCGGGCTTAGTGCGGCGGGCTTTCTCGTGTCATCCCCCCGGGGTTCCGTTTTTCGCGATTCGGGTCCATCCTCTCTTGCCCCGTGGCTAGGCCGCTCGCGTAGGCCCGCTTGCAAGGGAGGCGATACGATGGACGCCGAATCGGATCCGAAG
>JABFSM010000315.1 GCA_013140635.1 Gemmatimonadales bacterium | reverse complement strand
GATCTTGGCGTTGAGCAACGGTGTGCCCTGCGTGGCGATCGGCGGAGTGATGCCCGGCGACGTGGCTCTGGTGCGCGCGGCCGGCGGCGCGGGAGTGGCGGTTGTGTCGGGGATCTTGTCGGCGGCGGATCCGGAAGTGGCGGCAAGGGGGGATTGGGCGGGGTGGTGAGTCATCGCGAGGGCCCGAAGGGCCCGTGGCGATCTCGGGAGATTGCTTCGGGTGCTTCGCACCCTCGCAATGACCCTCCGCCTATCACCGCACCCTCGCAATGACCCTCCGCCTATCACCGCACCCTCGCAATGACCCTCCGCCTATCACCGCACCCTCGCAATGACTAGGGCGCCCGCAATGACTAGAAGATCAGCGCCGGCTCCGTCGAGGCACTTACCTGCTCCTGGGTCCACCCCGGCAGTATTTCCACCACCTTGAGGCCGATGGGGGTCACGTCCAGCACGGCTCGCTCCGTAATGATCCGGTGCACGCAGCGTTCGCCGGTGAGGGGGAGGGAGCACTCCTTCAGAATCTTCGGCTTCCCATCCTTCGAGCAGTGCTCCATGATCACGATCACCCGTCGAGCGCCGGCCACGAGGTCCATCGCGCCGCCCATCCCTTTCACCATCTTGCCCGGGATCATCCAGTTGGCCAGATCGCCCTTCTCGGAGACCTGCATGCCGCCGAGGATGGTGAGCGGGACGTGGCCTCCGCGGATCATCGCGAACGAGGTGGCGCTGTCGAAGTAGCTGCTGCCGGGCAGCTCGCTCACCGTTTCTTTGCCGGCGTTGATCAGATCGTGGTCTTCCTCCCCCTCCCACGGATAGGGCCCGACACCCAGCATGCCGTTCTCGGACTGCAGCACGACCGGCACCCCCGCCGGCACGCAGTCGGCGATCATCGTGGGCATACCGATGCCGAGATTCACATAGTAGCCGGTCTCGTCGTTGAGCGAGCGCAGTTCCTCCGCGGCGCGCCGGACGATGACGTCACGGATATCGGTGCTCATGCGCGCTTCCTCACCGTGCGGCGCTCGATGAAATGCGAGGGGGCGTTGGCCTGGAAGAGACGTTGCACGAAGATCGCCGGGGTGTGCACCAGATCGGGATCGATCTCGCCCGGCTCGACGAGCTGCTCCACTTCGGCAATCGTGATCCGTGCCGCCATCGCCATCATCGGATTGAAGTTCCGCGCCGTCTTCCGGTAGACCAGGTTGCCGAGCCGGTCGCCCTTCCACGCCTTGACCAAGGCATAGTCGCCACTGATCGCGCGCTCCATCACATAGCGCCGCCCGTCGAACTCCCGCACTTCCTTCCCTTCGGCCACCTTGGTTCCCACTCCGGTAGGTGTGAAGAACGCCGGAATCCCGGCGCCGCCGGCGCGGATCCGTTCCGACATGGTGCCCTGGGGGGTGAGCTCCACCTCGATCTGCCCGGCCAGCATCTGCTGCTCGAACACCTGATTTTCACCGACATAACTCGAAATCATCTTCTTCACCTGCCGGTTCTTGAGCAGGTGAACGAGCCCATGGTCGGTCGTTCCGGCGTTGTTCGAAATGATGGTGAGCTCGCGCGGTCCCAGCTCTCTTACCGCGGCGATCGATTCTTCAGGAATGCCGCAGAGCCCGAAGCCACCCACGAAAAGGGTGGCGCCGGTGGGGATGTCGGCGCAGGCGGCGCGGGCGTCGGGGAAGACCTTGTTCATGTGGCGGCAATATAGCGGCGGATCAACTCGCCGGCGGCGGCGAGCTTGCCCGGGTAGGCACCGGTCCGTCCGGGAAAGGCCGCCACGAGCGCCTCCGTCGCGATATTGCCCGGCGCCCCCGGCGCGTAGGGGCAGCCACCGATGCCGCCGGCGCTGGCATCGAAGATCCGGACGCCGAGCGATTCGGCGGCGAGGGCGTTGTCGACGGCCTGGCCGAAGGTGTCGTGGAAGTGCGCCGCCAGTCGATCGGCGGGACAGACGGCGAGCAGCCGTTCGAAGAGCCGAAGGGTCTGGGCGCGCGTGGCGCGCCCGATCGTATCGCCGATCGAGAGTTCGGTGCAGCCGAGGACGAGCAGAGCCTCCGCCACGAGGAGCACCTGCTCCGGCGCGATCGGACCCTCGAACGGACAATGAAAGGCGGTGGAGATGTACCCGCGCACCGGTACGCCGGCTCGCGCGACTACCGGTTTGAACCGCTCCAGCGTCTCGGCGATCGACGCGTTGGTGTTCTTCCGGCTGAAGGTCTCGCTCGCGGCGGTAAAGACCGCCACCTTGTCTACCCGGGCGGCTTGGGCCCGCTCCAATCCCTGCTCGTTCGGAACCAACGCCATGTAGGTGACGCCCGGCATCCGCCGGATCCGGTGGAAGACCTCCTCCGCATCGGCCAATTGGGGCACCCACTTGGGGCTCACGAACGACGAGACTTCGATTTCGGTGAGTCCCGAAGCCGACAGCGCGTCCACGAAGGCCACCTTGATGTCGGTAGGCACGTTCGCGGGTTCGTTTTGCAGGCCGTCGCGGGGCCCTACCTCGACGAGATGAATCGGCGGCGCGGCGCTCATTGCACGCCTCGGATTCTCCGGATCGCCCGGAGGTGTTCCGCGTACGACCGCGTAAAGACGTGCCGGCCTTCGGGGCCGGCCACGAAATAGAGGTACGGCACCGCCGCCGGTGCCAGCGCGGCTTCGATGCTCTTCCGGCTCGGCGCGCCTACCGGTCCGGGCGGAAGCCCGGCGCGCAGGTAGGTGTTGTAGGGAGACCGGAAAGAGTAGTCCCGGATGAAGAGCCGGTTCTTTCGCTCACCGGTGGCCTGCTGAATAGCGTATTGGACGGTCGGATCGGCCTGGAGCGGCATCCCGATGCGGAGCCGGTTCCGATAGACGGCGGCAACGAGCGGGCGGTCGCTGTCGACGACCGCCTCTCCTTCCACGATGCTGGCGAGCGTCACGAGGTCCTTCCGGCTGAGCCCTTGCGCCTCCGCCCGGCGGTCCCAGGTCGAGTCCCACGACCGCCGGAACTGCTCGGCCATGGCACGGACGATTTCGCGCGCCGGGACGCCGGGGGAGAACAAGTAGGTTTCCGCCTGCAGGAAACCCTCGAGGCTGGGCGCCGACTCGGCATAAGCGCGGATGAGCGCGGAGTCCCGGGCGGCGGCCAGGAACGCCGAGCCGGGCACCTTGAGATCCTTCTCGACCTGCGCCGCCATCTCTGCGAGCGTCCACCCTTCGGGAATCACCAGCCGGGCGAGCATCGTCCGGCCGGCGGCCAGATCCTTGAGGGTGGCGATGGCTCCGGCGCCGCGGGCGAACTCGTAGGGGCCGCGCTTGAGCCGGCGCTCGTACCCGCCGACCCGGGCCACGACCTTGAACCAGCCGATCGAGCGGATCACCCCATGGGCGGCAAGGCTCTCGGCGGCCACCTGCACCGTCGCCCCGTCGGGAATGACCACGACTTCGCGCGGGCCGCCGGGAGCGGGGCGGCAGGCGGCGAGGGTGAGTAGCGTTAGGAACGCGCCTCGGCTCATGGCCGGCCGGCGCGGCGGGATTCGAGGAAGTGCTGCAAGAGGATCGTGGCGGCCAGGGCGTCCACGTCGCCGCGGCGCCCGCGGGTGGAGCCGCCTTGCTCCTCGATCGCGGCCAGCGCCCGCGCGGTCGTCATCCGCTCGTCCACCAGCTCGACCGGCAGATAGGTGCGTCCGCCGAGGAGTGCGGCGAGTTCGCGCGCCGCGGTCGAGGCGGGGCGTTCTTCACCGTCCGGCGTCAGCGGCAGGCCGACGACCAGGCCGACGGGGCGGTGGGTCGTCACCAATTCCAGAAAGAGCGGCATCGGAAACCGCTTGCCGCGGCGTCGGGTGAGCGTGGTGAGGGGGGAAGCGATGGTCTGGGTCTCGTCGGAGAGGGCCAGGCCGAAGCGCACCTCGCCCCAATCCACCGCGAGGACCCGGCCCGTGGCGGGGATCCCCACGGGTCTACTGGTTCATCGTGGCGAAGAACTCCTTGTTCGTCTTCGTCCGCTTCATGCGCTCGAGGAGGAACTCGATCGCTTCGACCGGCGGCATATCGGCCAGGAAGTTCCGCAGGAGGTAGACCCGGTTGAGCTCATCCTTGTCCATGAGGAGCTCTTCCTTACGCGTACCGGATTTCTGAATGTCGATGGCGGGCCAGATGCGCCGGTCGGCCAGGCGCCGGTCGAGGACCAGTTCGCTGTTGCCGGTGCCCTTGAATTCTTCGAAGATCACTTCGTCCATGCGGCTGCCGGTATCGATGAGCGCCGTGGCGAGAATGGTGAGCGACCCGCCGCCGTCGATGTTCCGGGCGGCGCCGAAGAACCGCTTCGGCTTCTGGAGGGCGTTGGCGTCGACGCCGCCGGAAAGGATCTTGCCGGAATGGGGCACCACGACGTTATGGGCCCGGGCCAGGCGGGTGATCGAGTCGAGGAGGATCACCACGTCGCGGCCATGCTCGACCAGCCGCTTCGATTTTTCGATGACCATGTCGGCCACCTGCACGTGGCGGTCGGCCGGCTCGTCGAAGGTGGAGGAGATCACCTCCGCTTTGACGTTCTCCTGCATATCGGTGACTTCCTCGGGCCGCTCGTCGATGAGCAGCACGATGAGAATCACCTCCGGATGGTTTTCGGCGATGGAGTTGGCCAGCTTCTGGAGCAGGATCGTCTTGCCGGCTTTCGGGGGGGCGACGATGAGCCCGCGCTGGCCCTTGCCCATGGGGGAGAGGAGATCGACCACCCGCATGGAGAGATCGCCCTTTTTCCCCTCGAGCTTGAGCTTCTTGTCCGGATAGCGGGGCCGGAGGTTATCGAAGGCGATCCGGTGCTTGGTCTTTTCCGGCTCTTCGTAGTTGACGCTCTCGACCTTGAGGAGGGCGAGATACCGTTCGCCCTCTTTGGGGGGGCGGACCTGGCCGAGGACGGTATCGCCGGTTCGGAGATCGAACCGCTTGATCTGGCTCGGGCTCACATAGATGTCGTCCGGGCCGTAGAGGTAATTCCAGTCTTGGCTGCGGAGGAATCCATAGCCTTCGGGGAGGATCTCGAGGACCCCCTCGCCGCGGATGACGGTGTCCGATTCGAGCAGGGACTGCTCGATCCGGAAGATGAGATCCTGCTTTCGCAGGCCGGAGTAGTTCGTGAGGTTGAGCTGTTGTGCGAGCGCATGCAGCTCGCCGACAGATTTCTGCTTGAGTTCGGAGATGTCCACGGAGGGAACCTCGTGCGCGACGGTTATAGGCTCAAACCCGCCGGCGGCTTCGGTCAGTAAGGGTTACGGGAGTCGGGTCAGGATCGGAATTTGAAGTCTGAGGGCAAGCCAGCCGAGCGCATGGGGCGGCGCCGGAACGGGTGGGCCGGCCTGCATCTGATCATCCGGGATAGGGAGATCATACGGGGGAGCCAGGCCGCCGTCAAGAGGGGTACTGGGTCTATTTGATTGTAACACCTTTGGGGTCCATCCGTTCGACCAGTTCGGCGAAGGTCCAAGACGCCTTGGCCAATCCCGCGTACATGGCCGGGGTGGTCGGCTCTCCCAGCTTCTTGGTCAGGCTCCCATGCACCTTGAGGAAGTTGTGATGCAGGAAGTTGAGGGCCACGGCATAGGCATGGTTCTCCGCCTTCTTGCTGTGGGCATTGGTCAACCGGGTGAACCGACGGCAGTTCTGCCGAGTGTCGAGGTTCAAGCGTTCGACGTAGCTAGTTGAAATCAGCTTCCGATCAGGCGCCCCAACAACGGACTCCTTGAGCACCCCCGTACAGACCGCCGGAGAGTAGCGCCGTGCCTGCCCCTGATCCTCCGCCTTGCCGTACTGCTTGACGATCATTCCATAGTCCACCGTGGCGGCTCTAAAGGCCTTCCGGACGCCCGCCACGTAGGGACTCCACCCATCGGTGGAGAACTGAATCCGCCCCGTCACCCGACGCGCTACGTCGGCGACAAAGGCATGGGTGCTCTTGTCGTCACGGGGACCGACGAACCATGAAAAGACCAGTTTGGAGTCCGCGTCAATCGCGCAGAAGGTGTAGAGGTCGCCGTCGGTCTGGTGGGTCGCATTCCGCTGCTTCGCCCGCACAAAGCTCCAAATCTCATCGGCCTCCACCCGCTGCGGGGTGAGGTTCCAAAACAGCTGAGACTGGTAGAAGGCGGCGAAGGTGCCCGCCTCTTCGAGCAGCCGGAGGATGGCGCCCTTACTCGCCTTGGTCAGACGGGAGGTGGCCCGGACGCTCATGCCATCGGTCAGACAGCGGAGGATCGTGGCTTTGGTGTCGGCAGACAGTGTGTTCATGCCGAGTATTATGCTTGAGCGCTCAAGCATTGTCAAGTAGCCAGAGCCACCGGAGAACTTCCGGAATGGTAACTCTATGTCTTTTATAGGGTTAAGACTGCTTGCGCCAGCGTGTTTCGGCGGCCTTTCTTGCGATGTCACTACGTTGTTCCGCGCTCAGTTTTTCGGCGCGTCGCTTTCCTCCTACCTTGCCACCCAAACGACCGAGGGCAACCGCAGCGGGGTTCTTTCGACGGTTCCGCTTCTTCGGAACCTTACTTGGACGCTCGGAATCCGTCAGGCGTTGCACGGCCTCGAAGGCAGCAACGGTGGGATCGGTGGGCGGGGTACTTGAGCGCTTACGCATTACCAAATCTATTGAAGCGTTCTCGGCGAAGCAATTACCGCTTCTTTTTATGGCGCTGGTAGTATCCCACCATCCATGGAGCCATATCCGGCCGTGGCAGGCCTTTCATTGCGGTAACGAACTCCGCTTGTTTGGCTACGAGCCCTTGGGCATCCATTGCATACGCCTCAAGTTCGCTACGCAGCACTACTTCGTGTAGGATGTAGTCCGACTTCTCTCTTAGTGCCTTGAGTGGCTTCAGGATTGCGCACGTCACAGTCAGTGTTTGTCGTCCGCTGCCGATCAAGTAGGCAACCATCTCGTCATGCCCCACGTCAAGCGTAGGTGTTGCCAGGGCTGTACGGAGAGCAGATCGAAAGGTGTGATAGACTGAGTAGTAGAGCCTGCCGAATGCAGCTCTAATGGTTGCCTCATCCTCCTTTTTAAGTGGCTTGCCGCTGGCGAGTGCCTCTCCAACGGCATGAACATCGGCAGGCGTTACAGGCACGTCATTGGACAGGGAAGGCGATAAACGTAAATCGCTCTTGGGCAGCGATTGAGAGCGCCGTCACATACTCTTCGAGAAGGTCATAGTACGCCTTACGCGGGACGTCCATCGCGTACCGAACTTCAATAAGAAGCTGATCCTCCCCTGAATCCCTGGTCACGGACACGGACGGAAGTACCATGACACCTTGGCCAAAATATTTTGAAATCATGGCCATGAGCCTATGCCAATCTTCGATCAGAAGATATTGGTCTATCAACTCAGCCGGCGTGGTTGGCCGCACGGTTGACACTGAAAATGCGTTCTCGTTCACGTCGCTGGGGAACGACGTGATGTTCCCCCAGTTGATCGCGGGCGTCGTCCGCTGAATTGGAAACGGCCACGATGCCGATGGTTTGGGCGTCTGCGCGAACTTGCCCCGAAAAACAAATGTGTTCTCAGGCATTCGGGACCTCGATCGGGCCGGTATCCCTCATCTTGTCGGTAATTTGTTGGATCTGTGAGCGGAGGTGTTCGAATCCCACCTGTGAGAGCATGAACCGATGCGAGACCTGAACGGGGATGTCGCCGGACCCTCCCTGGCTCGCCAAGTGGATTGACCGCAGATCCACGTACCCCACGAGCATTTGAATGTCTGCACCTGCGAATGTGAAGAAAAACACATTCGCTCCTTCGACTTCCGGAGACTCCTCCGGGGGCGGGAGCTTGAAGTTCAGCGTAACGTCTTTCTCTTTCATCTCTGGCTGATCGGCCATACGCCATTTGGGTTGAGACTGGCCTTAAGCTAGCCCTGCTTAAGCGGTCGCGCACCTGTGGGTTCCCACAGGGAGTGAAAGCCTTTGCACACAGCGGGTTAGACACCACCCACCCCTCCATTGAGGGGCCTAATCGTGTAACAAAACGATTTGACCCAGTACCTCAAGAGGGGTACTGCTTCTATCTGATTGTAACACCTTTGGGGGGCACCGGTTCGGGGCTATCGCCGGGCCGAGTCGGGGACCGCAAAGACCTTCCCGAACCCCCACTGTTGGACCACCGGAAACCTCGCCCGCAGATAGGGCTCATACGATGGTGGCCACTCCATCGTGTCGAATAGGATATACGCAATACGGCGGGACTCGATCAGGCCCTGCAGACGCAGGGTGTCAGGGGCGATGAAATAGTATTCCAGGCAGGGGTTCGGGATGTCGGTGCAGAAGTAGGCCGCCGCCAGAACGGTATCGGACGGCGCCGCATTGGCCTTCATCCACTCCGCGGCGGCCGGGGGTGGTTGGCGATCGGACCCGAGGAGGCCCAGCCCCACGTATGCCACTTCGAAGAGGCCGACGACTGCTAGGACGGCAACGAGACGTCGGGGAATCAGCCGGCGCCCTTGAGGACTGCCCTCCGGGAGTTTGCCGAGCGCGTCCAGGGCGACCGCCGCGAGGAACGCCAGCGCCGGAGCCGCCAGATAGTAGTAGCGCTGCGGCTGAAACCGCTGGATGGCGGTCATGCCAAACGTCGACAGCATCCACGCGCCGAAGGCGACCATGACCGGCCGGCGGTCGAAGACGGCGAGCCCGATGCCCAGAGAGGCCAGCACGAACAGAAAAGGATCCTCCCGGAAGAGCGTCAGGATGGCGCGGCCGGTCAAGACGAGGTCGGGTCCGAATCGGGAAACGCGGGCCGATTCGCCGCCCGTTCCGCCCGTCGCTTCCCCAACGGTCAGTTCGAACCCGAAGGCGCGGAGGAACTGCTCCGGGTACGTGAGGTACAGCACACCATACACCGCCAGGGCAATCCCGACGGCGCCGAACAGAATCGCCGCGGCCCGGCGCACCCCTTCCCACGAGGGCCGGAGGCCCGTAACCGTCGGCATGCCCCAAATGGCGAAGGCGGCAAGCCCGGGTAGCATCACTACCGCGTTTGCCTTCGTGAGAATGGAGAGCGCCATAGCGATCGCTGCGGTGACGATGCCCCGGCGGCCCGGCGACACCGCCCCAAGGAAGGCCACGAGCGCCAGGCAGAGTTCGAGCGGCTCGATCATGGCGCGCCGCGACCAGATCACCGTCCACTCGCTCATGGAAAAGAGGAGCGCCCCCACGAAGGCGAGCCGGACATTCGTGGTCGTGCGCCGAACCAGTTCGAAGAGGAGCGCCGCCGACCCAATCCCGGCGATCGCGTTCAGGAGCCTCGCGGCTCCAATCGACGGGCCCAATAGGCCGAACAGCACCACATTGATGAGATGAAAGACGGGCGAAAGCAGGAAGTGGGTCCGCCCGGCCACGAACCAATCGCCCGATGTGATCCAGTTCTTGGAGGAGATCGTCCACAATCCCTCATCGGGCTCGACGATGGGGAAGTCAACGAGGAAGGGGAGCCGAAAGAGGGCCGCGACGAGGATGACCACCCCAAGGAGACGCCACGGCGTGCGGTCAGCCGTATCCTTCATCCAGACTCCCTGGCCGGTTGGGTCGAAGAGGGGGTGCGTTGAGCCTCGACTGGAAAGGGTAATCGTCCTTGTCGATTCCCGCATGTCCCGCTCGTCAACTCGATGAACCCTGACCATGGAGCGCGTGCATGTCCCTCTTTGTTCTTCTTCCCCGTAACGACGGCGACCCTTTCGCCGGCCTGACCCCCGCCGAAATCCAGGTCATCCTCGGCAAGTACATGGCCTGGACCGGCAAACTCCGAAGCGCCGACAAACTCCGGATGGGGCACAAGCTCCGCGATGGCGATGGAAGAGTCCTGAACGGCACCAACGGGAAGCTGGCGATCACCGACGGACCGTTTTGCGAAGCCAAGGAGGTCGTCGGAGGGATCTGGATCATCGAGGCCGCCGACTATGAAGAAGCGGTGGCCCTCTCTCGGGACTGCCCTCATTTGGCCATCGGCTCCCTCGAAATCCGCGCCGTGGAGCCCGTTCGCGAGTGACCGACGTCATCGGCTTGGTCGATACCCTCTTTCGTGAGAGCGCCGGTCGGCTCGTCTCGACCCTCACCCGGGTCTTTGGCGCGCACCGGATCGAACTTGCGGAGGAGGTCGTTCAGGACGCCCTACTCGCGGCCCTGCAGGTCTGGCCCTACCGAGGGATTCCCGACAACCCGGCCGGCTGGCTTACGACGGTTGCCCGAAACCGCGCGCTCGATCGGCTGCGACGAGAGGCGCAGGGCGAGCGCCTGCTCGCCGGGTCGGTGGAGCCTCGGGATGTGTCGGCCGACACCGCGTTGGCGCATCTCGATCCGATGGAGGACGACCAGCTCCGCATGGTCTTTCTCTGCTGTCATCCTTCGCTGCCATCGCGGGGGAGCATCGCCCTCACGCTCAAGACGGTGGGCGGGTTCGGAGTCTCCGAAATCGCCCGCGCCTTCTTGGCCAAGGAGAGCGCGGTGGCCCAACAGTTGGTGCGCGTCAAACGCCAGATCAAGAGCGGCGGCCTCCGGTTCGAAATGCCGCCGCGCGACGATCTCCCGGAGCGGCTCGGCCGGGTCCTCGAAGTGCTTTACCTCCTGTTCAATGAGGGCTATGGCGCCAGCGAGGGCGACCAGCTGATTCGGCAAGACCTCTGCTGGACCGCTATCCGGCTCTGCCGGCTCCTCGTGGCCGAGCCGATGACCGCCCAGCCGGCGTCTCACGCCCTCCTCGCGCTGATGCTCCTGCAAGGGAGCCGTCTACCGGGACGGACGAGCGACGAGGGAGAACTGCAGCCCCTCGCCGAGCAGGATCGTGACCGCTGGAATCGGAGCATGATGGCCGAGGGATTCGTGGCCCTCGACCGGTCCGCGACCGGCCAGGTCGAGACCGCCTATCACATCGAGGCGGCAATTGCCGCCTGCCACGCCGCCTCGACCCCGACGGAAACGAATTGGGGGCGGATTCTCGAACTCTACGATCGGCTGCTCGAGCGCACTGCCTCACCCGTGGTGCGGCTCAACCGGGCGGTGGCCCTGGCGCACGTGGCCGGCGCCCGCGCCGGCATTGCGGCGGCCGATCCGCTCCTTCGCCACCCCGCCATGCGGCGCTACGCGCTCCTCCCCGCAATTCTCGGTGATCTCTGGGACAAGGCCGGGGACCGCGAGCGGGCCGCCGCCTCCTTTCGCATTGCGCTGCAACTTCCCTTGACCGACCCGGCCAGGCGGTTCCTCCTGCGCCGGCTCACGGAGACGACTCAATGACCCGACGTCAGATGGCGCTGTTCGCTCTGCTCCTCGTTCCGGCCCTTGGCGCCATGCTCGCGGCACGTCCCGCTGCTCAAGGCGCCCCGTCCCAGGCGCCGGCCGATTCGCTCTACGTCCTGAGCCTAACCACTGGTCCGGCGTGGGACCAGTCCAAGCCGCCGAATCAGCAGCGCTACTTCCGGGAGCACTCGCAGAATCTCGGGCGGCTCCGGCAGGAAGGCCGTTTGCTCATCGGCGGCCGCTTCGGTGGCACCGGCCTTCTCCTCCTTCGGGCGCACTCCGAGGAAGAGGCCCGGACGATGTTCGCCTCCGATTCGACGATCGTCTCCGGGGTCTTCGCGGCCAAGTTCGAGGTGTGGCGAACCATCTTCACGGGCGCCGTTCCCGCACGCTAGCCGAAAAGGAGGGTATTGTTCTTGGCGTGACCGACGCCGACCGCTTGGCGCGCCTGCGCCACGACCTTGCCAATCCACTCTCGGCCATTCTGATCGAGACGCAGTTGATCCTGCTTCGCTCCGAAGAACTACCCCCCGATATCGCGGCCGCTCTCAAGGATGTCGAGACGGCCGCGGTCCGGATGCGAACGATCCTTCAAGAGTTTTCGGCCGGTTGACACCTGGCGCATGTCATGATTTGATCTGAACAGACGTCCTCAAGTCTCATGGGGCCGAGAATCGACCCCTACCCGGAGGAGGTCGCTCAGAATGTCTATCCCTCGGTTGGATCACGCCGCGATCGGCAACGGGCGAGTCCTTGCGCTCGTGTCGCCGACGAGCGCCATCGAGTGGCTCTGCCTGCCTCGTTTCGATTCGCCGTCCCTGTTCGCCCGACTGCTCGATGCCGGCAAAGGAGGAACGTTCCGAGTGTTGTGTGGCGGAGAGGAGATCGCGGGAGAACTCCGCTACCGCCGCAATACCAACGTTTCCGTCATTCGCTTTGCCCGCCACGGTGCGGTATGGGACGTGATCGACTTTGCGCCGCGGATTCCCGCGCCGCTCGGCGTGCGAGCCCCAATCGAAATCGTTCGGCTTCTGGTGCCGGTGTCCGGGCGCCCGCGCCTCTCTCTCGATCTGGACCCACGCCCGGACTATGCGCGCGAGGTGGTGGCCTGGGACCCGACCACCGACGGCTACACCCTGCGCAGCCCCTCGATGCGCATCGATGTGGCCACGAATCTCCCCCTTCCGTATCTGGCCTCTCGGCAGGAGTTCGCGCTAACCGAGCCGGCGTTCGTCTCGCTTCGGTGGGGCTCGCGGGAGGAGCGCCCGACGCTCGCCTCGATCCAGCACGATCTCGACGTCACCGTGGCGGGCTGGAGGCAATGGGCCAAGACCTGCGCACTGCCGACCTACGCTCCCGAGGCGGTCCTTCGCTCGGCCCTCTGCCTCAAGCTCCATGCCTATATCGATACCGGAGCGATCATCGCGGCGGCCACGACCAGCATTCCGGAGGCGATGGGCTCTCCGCGTACCTGGGACTATCGCTACTGCTGGCTTCGGGACGCGGCGTTTACCGTCGAAGCGCTGCGCCGCTTGGGTCACCTGAACGAAGGGGAGCAGCTGCTCAAGTTCCTGCGCGATGTCGTCGAATCGGGCGTGCTTCAGCCGGTCTACGGCATTGGTGGGGAGCGGAGCCTCGAAGAGATCTCACTGCCGCATCTGGCCGGGTTCGGCGGGAACGGGTTCGTTCGAGTTGGGAACGCCGCCAGCCACCAAGTGCAGAACGATCTCATGGGAGAGATCGTGCTCTGCCTGGAGACGCTCCTGACCGACCCTCGAATCGATCATGAGGATCCGGCTTCTTTCTTCCCGCTGCTGCGGTGGCTGGTGGAGCGATCGATCGAGATGGCGCCCAAACCGGACACCAGCATTTGGGAATTCCGGAGCTTGCTCCGCGAGTACACCTTCTCGCGCGCGATGTGCTGGGTGGCGATGCAGCGCGGCGCGCTGCTGGCGCGGAGGCTCGGCTACGAAACCGAAGCCCGCACCTGGGGGCTGGCGGCGGAGCGGGAGCGTGAGGTGGTGCTTTCGCGCGGCTATAACGAGCGGCTCGGCTTCTTCACGCAGTCGCTGGACGGCGAGTTTCCCGACGCGAGCAACCTCCTGCTGCCCACCATCGGCATCATCGATGCGCGGGATCCGAGGTTCGTCTCGACGGTCGAGGCGTACGAGCGGCTCCTGACCGAGAAGGGCTTGATGCTCCGCTACCGGAATCTCGACGACTTCGGAGAAACGACCAGCGCCTTCACGGTCTGCGCGTTTTGGCACGCCGAGGCGCTGGCCTTGATGGGCCGGCTCGATCAGGCGACCGAGCTCTTCGAGCGGCTCCTCGCCTTCGCCAACCCGGTCGGGCTCTTCAGCGAGGATATCGACCCCGCGACTGGCGCCCTGCTCGGGAATTTTCCCCAGGCGTATACCCACGTCGGGCTGATCCACGCCGCGATGACGATCAGCACCCGCGGCAAAGTCACGTCCAGGCCCGGAC
>JABFSM010000111.1 GCA_013140635.1 Gemmatimonadales bacterium | reverse complement strand
CCCCGAAACTCAGAACCGGCAGGTGCGGCAGTTGATCGACTACTTGCACAACGCGAAGGCGTACAACGCGCGGCCGAATGCGACGCAGAAGAACCTGCCCTACGAGGCGCTGGGCCCGGCGCTCCGCGGCGAGGTGCCGGTGCTCTTCGATGTCACCACCGAGGGGCAGATTCGCGGCGTGCTCGCGCTGGCCGACACGTTCAAACTCAAAGTCGTGCTCCGCGGCGCCACCGACGCGTGGCGGCTGGCCGACACCCTCGCGGCCCGGAAGATCCCGGTCATCCTGGGCCCGATGATGGCGCTGCCCGACGGCGATGCACCATACGACGCCGTCTACGCCACCCCGGGCGTGCTCGCGAAGGCAGGGGTCCAGATCGCGTTCCAGTCGGGGGACGGCGGCGAAGGAGACAGCCGCAACCTCCCCTACAACGCGGCGCTCGCGACGGCATACGGCCTCGACCCGGACGAGGCGCTCCGGGCCATCACGATCAATCCCGCCCGGATCTGGGGGGTGGCCGACAAGATCGGCAGCATCGAGCGGGGCAAGGTGGCCAACCTCTTCGTGACCACCGGCGATCCGCTCGACGTCCGGAGCCTGGTGAAGCACGTCTTCATCAAGGGTCAGCTCCAGGCGTGGGACGACCGGCACACCCGGCTCTACAACGAGTTTCGGGCGCGGCCGAAACCGTAAGGCAGCCGGCCGGCGCGCGGCAGGGCCGCCGCCCGGCGCCGCAGGCACCCCCGCCATCCGACGACTGTGGCTTTCCACAGTATGGAAGTTAGGCGCGCCCGCGGCACCTGGCCGATCGCCCGGCCGCAGGGTACTATCTCCGGGTACGAGCCGGCCCCAGCCACAGGAACCCTGGAGGAAGCGATGAACCCGAACATTGGCCTGAGCGGAGAGTTCGTGATCCGGACCAAGAGCCAGAAGGTGCAGCTCTTCAAGCCGGGCGCCGGGTTTCCCCAGGGCGCGGTCGTTCCCGGGCCCGCCAACGTGCTCTACCGCATCAAGAACCTCGGCCCCGGCGACATGAAGATGACGGCCACAGCGGCGGCGGGTCAGCCGGCCTCGGTCAGCTACATCTATGCCGGGTGCACGATGGACGTACCGTACTATCACAACATCCAGACGGGGGTCATCTTGACCACGGAGGACGCCCCATCGCTCGAAGTGCCCTTCGCCTACTCCGTGCCGGCTCCGCGATGAAGAACCGGCGGGTCGAGTGGACGGTCCTGTTCGTACTCCTGATCCTGGCCGTCGGGGTCCTGGCCTTCTCGTTTGCTCCGGCCAAGACGGAACCGCTCTACGACCTCCTCAGCAAACTCGGGTTCGCGATCCTGGTTACGGTCGTGGTCCGGGCGCTGACGATCCTCTTCTCCATCTCCGACCGCAAACGGGAAGTCCGTTTACAAGGCTTCGACGACCTCGGCATGATGGTCGTCCACGACCCTCTTTCCGACTTCCGGGTTCGGGACCTGCTGGCCAACGCCAAGAGAATCCGGGTGCTCAAGACCTGGTTCCCGGAGAACTCCGACATCGAGGCCGGCCTCATGAGCGCCCTCAAGCGGAAGGCTTCCATGGAGCTGATCCTCTGTCACCCGAATTCGAAGCTCCTGCACGCGCGTTGCGTTGGGGCGGAAGAGGCGGGGGACCATGGCGGCCGGCGAGTCATTCGGGCACTCAGGATGATCCATGATGCGATCTGCCCCGCCGGCTCGGCCAACCCGGCGGCCCTGCCGGACAATCTGGACATCCGCCTCTATGATACATGGCCCGGCTGCCCGATCATCTGGTACGACGGCACTTGGCTCATGGGCTTCTACTTTCGGGGCGCCTCGTCGCCCAAGTGGCCATGGATCGAAGTGCGCGAGGGATCGAAGCTGGCGGAGATCCTCGACGACCAGTTCAGCAGCACCAAGAAGGACCCCTCCACCACCCGAATCAGGAATTGCGCCGAGCTCCTCCAATACAAGATGAACGGGACCGGGGCGTAGCTCTTTCCCGTTGGTTGCCACATCTTGACATCTCTCCGGCGACCGCCATGGCCGACCGCTCGACCGCCCGTTGTTCCGGGCACGCTCGACATGCCCATTCTCAAGACCCTCCGGATGGCGATCGGCGCCCAACAAGCGCAGGTGCTTGGACAAGTCCTGCGCGAGGGACTCGTGCTGGTGGCGGGAGGGGTATCGCTCGGTCTGGTGGCGGCGGCATTCGCAACCAAGCTTGTCGCCGGTTTTCTGTTCGAAGTGAGCGCCCGCGACCTGACCACGTTCGCGGGCATTCCGCTGCTACTCGTTCTGATTGCCCTGCCCGCCTGCCTGTTGCCGGCCAGGCGGGCCACGAAGGTCAATCCGATGACGGCGTTACGGCAGTAGCGTGGACGGGCGTCGAGTGGGACAAGGCGGGGCCGACCGATGGGAGTAGCCGACTCGCCGCTCACGGAGTATGATCTTTAGACGGGGGATCAAGGTTAGGCCCGCCCTTGGCGACCCCGCGTCCGTCCGACGCCGAAGCGCCGGTCCGTTGTCCACGGCAACGGCCAGCTGAGTGCAGTCGGGGCTCGCCCACTTCTTCTTCCGCAGAGCCAATGAACCGATTGCGATGCTACGTTCTCATGCCTTTCAGCGGCCCGTTCTCCTTTGTGTACAAGTACGGGATCAAGCCGGCCCTTGAGGGCGTGGATCCGTCGCCCATCGTAGGGCGTGCGGACGACACGCTCACGATCAAGGACGAGAAGGTGCGCGAGATCATGGAACGCATTCGCGTCAGCGACTTCGTGATCATCGATGTCACCGGCGGCAATCCGAATGTGCTCTGGGAACTGGGCTACGCCAAAGCCCTCGACAAACACATCGTGCTCCTGTCTCAGAAGGCCGACCTGCCCTTCAATATCCGAGGCCTCGACGTCCAATTCTACGACCTCAGTGTCGAGGGACTGGAGCGGCTCAAGGCCAATCTAGAAAAGCATCTGGGCGAGGCTCTTCCGGAAGTCGGACGATACCGTTCCAGCTTGCTGTTCGCTCTGAAGACCGAGCAGCAATTGGCAACCATTCGGAGCGGACTTCAGCGGATTCAGCAAGGGTCCGTCCTCCAGAATCTTGCGAAGAACGAACTGAACCGATTCGCGGACCGGGTCAATGTCCTCATGGACGGCAAGTTCATCCTGCGTTCCGAGAAGCCGAACTCGGAAATCATTCAATACTTCCACGACTATATCTCTCAGCTCACCGGACACGAGTCCAGCTTTACGACCATTACGCACATGAATTTCTGGCGTGAGATCAGCAACCAGGGAAGCGATGCGGCCTACCTGATGTCGAACGTGCGGGCCGCCGATTCCGGTGCGCTGATTCGGCGAGTGTTCATTCTCGATGCAAGGACCAGCCTGGGCGGTATCTGTCCCGCTGATGTGGTGGAGCAGTTCATCCTTCGGCGCATCTTTCAGGAAACGACTGGGGCCGTTGGCACACTCGAAACGCGAGTCTTTTGCAGTCACGAGTACAACCAGGATTGCGCAACCTATGAGAACTTCGGGCTCCTCCGGAAAGGCACCGAGTCGCTCTTGTTCCTTCCTCGATACAATGCGTCCGGACGAATGACTCAGACCGAGTTCTTCTACTGCGATGATGAGGCAACCACAGAAAGAACGTTCGCGGACCACAAGCGAATGGTCGACGACAATGTGGGTCGGTTCAAGTCGTTGCTGGGCCGAAGTGAACCTCTGGCGGAGAAACACTTCACCCCGCCCGCCTGATCGCGGGATTCGCGTGCAGCAAGTGATGCCGTCCCGCCGTAGTGGCGGCATTGGTCCTTGCAACGGCCTCGGCTCTGCCGTTGGTGCAGATCGAGCGCCCGTCTGCCCCGCCGCCCGTGAGCTGGACGGCGCTCATATACGACGGGTTTTCGCGCCGCAGCGATCCGGACTATCCCGACGGCACCTTCCGCCAGCGCTGGCACCGCACCTTGCGACGGCGGGCCATGGAGCCCCGGGGCTTTGCCATGTTCCCGGCTGAGTGGTGGCACTTCGACTACCAAGACTGGCGGCTCTACCGGCTCGGCAATGTCCCGTTCGAACGGTTAGGGCGGTAGATCGCCGTGGGGGCTTCGCCCGCGCGCGATGACCTAGTTCGGCGCGTGCACCCCGGTCCCGCCGTAGTTCCGGCTCTCGCCGATCCGCGGGCCGTGAAAGGGCACCGCGCTGTTGTTGGTGCGCGAGACGACCTGACGAATGCTGCCGGGGAACTTCTCCGGCTTGCCATGTTTCCCGAACGGATCGGTGTACCAGACCTCCGGGCCATCGGCGTTGTCGACCCGGTTGCCGTTGATATCGACAAACCGTGACACGCCGTTGAACGGCGACCGCGGATCGGTCTGCACGATCCCCGCGAGGGTTCCGTTGCTGGTGGCGCTGGCGCACCCCCCTCCGCGAGCCCGGTCGCCATTGGCCTCGACTTCGTAGCAGAGGTTGACCACCCGCCCGGTAATGTCGGCCACCCCGGGGTCGTGGAACCGGCTCGGCTGCTTCACCTGGAAATAGGGATCGATCGAGACGATCGTCTTCCCGTTCTCCCGCCGAAGCGAATTGCTGGTCTGCCAGCTCTCATGAATGCCGCTCGAGAAGTTGGAGTTCCCGCCGTTGACGAGCACGAACCGGTTGACACAGGTGCGGTCGGGGATCTTCCGGTGGCCGCCTCCGTCGGGCGAGTTGGCCGGCGTCGGGGTGCCGGCCTGCACGGCGACGTCTTCGCACGACCGGGTGAACTCCCCGGCGCGGCCGATCGCGGACATAACGGTCATGTGAATCTGGGTGCCGTCGGTGCACTTGATGTGATAGACCAGCTCGTGGAGGTTGTTGGTGAAGGCGTCTTTCGAGTGGGTGCCCTGATGGAGCTTGGTCAGGATGTCGCACCGGAGGTTGAGCACCTGGTTGGCGATGCCGTCCAGGTTCATCTGCACGTCGTTTTCCCACTCGACCTTGTGGCCCACATGATCTTCGTGCCGGCGCCCGCTCGGATCCCAGATGTCGAGCGTCTCGTTGGCGTAGCCGAAGGGAATGTCCCCGACATCGCGATAAAGATCGGAACCGCGCGGGTCACGCCCATGCTCGTGGCCGAAGGTGCACCCGGTCTCCGGATCCACCGGCGGGTGCCAGGTCGGGTAGATCTTCCCGTCCGGCCCCATCGTCGCGTACCGGTTATGCACGTCGACCGGGCAGCTGTCGCCGGCGCCCGTCATCGGATTCCACACCAGGAACGCGACACTCGGCGGGGCGTTCGGGTCGATCCCGTTGGGCCCGCTCGGGGCGTCGGCGCAAGCGACGACGGCCGCCGCGGCAAACGGGGCGAGAAAACGGACAAGGTGTTTCATGGCGGTCTCCGAAGTGACTAATGGCGGGTGATACCGACACCGATCTGAATCAGGAGCGCGTGGCCCCCGGCGGGCAGCCTGCGCCGCTCGAACGAGACATCATCCCTGCTCTCGAGCCAGAGCGCGCCGCTCGAGGTGCCCAAGGCGTTGACATAGGGCACGATCGAAAGCGCCGGATTGAGGCGCACCTCGTACCCGACCCCGGCAATGAGGCCGATGGCGGCCGAGGTGACGGCATCCTCGCCGCCATCCCATGCGCGCCAGCGGGTCAGGCCGGCGCCGAAGCGGACGAAGTAGCCGTGCCGTTCGTTCGGATACCACCAGCCCCCCGCCGTGAGCGAGAGCAGCCGACGCTTCCCTTCCTCTCCCTCCCGCTGCCAGGCTCCTCCCTCGACGCCGACCAGCAGCTTCCGGTTGAGCGTCGTCCCCAAGCGGATGTATCCGGCAGTACCGCGATCTCGTTCGTCGTTGCAGATCCCGCAGTGCAGGCTGCCGTTCCCGGGTCCGATGCCGGCCCCGAGCCAGAAGCCTCTTCGCCCATCGGCGGGAAGAGGAAGGATGGTGACCCGCTGCGTGGCGGCACCGACGCGCGTCGCTCCCGCCTGCGCGGCAAGGGGTGTCGCGCCGACGGTCACGCCCGCGGCGACAAGTGTCGTGAGGCCGAAAAAGATTCGCATGAAGCGCCTCAATTGATCGAGTGGGCCGTTACCATGCAGCGCGATGCACCGCCACGCCGCATGCTGTTCGTATCGCGGTAGGGATGAAGGGCAGACGGTGTGCCGTCCCGGAACTTCCGGCGCGGCGCTCTCTTCTGGTAGAGACGCAATTTCTTTCCGGGGCGGATTGCCGGAGTTGCGGCAGTGGAGAGGGGATCCCGGCCTGCACCGGCTTGCGCACCTGTCTCCGCCGCGGCACAGCGGATGACGGTTTGGGGCGACCGATTGCGCAATGCGGGTGGATGGATCTGCCAACGAATCCCGATCGCCCCGCGAAACGAATGGAGCCCTCATCATGAAGCGCTGGCCCGCCCCCCTTGCTCTGCTCACCGCGCTGGCCGCCTGCGGCGGCGGAACGACCACCGGCCCCGGAGGCGATGGCGACGGGATCGCCAACATGAGCGCCAAGATCGACAACGTGCTCTGGCGTCCGTCGTTCGCGGTCACCGCCATCAATGCGGCCCCGGGGCTGTACTCGATCACCGCCGCCCGGATTTCCGCCTCGAACAACTACACGATGGTCTTTGCGCTCTACAACGTTCGCGGCACGGGGACCTACGCCCTCGGCGCGGGGGTCAACACCTTCGGCGGCACGGGACAGCTCTCTCAGCCCCCGTCCAACGGGTGGTCCACACCACTCAACGGCGCGGCCGGCGAGTTCAAGATCACCACCCTCACCGCGACTCGGATGGTGGCCGAGTTCAAGTTCGACACCGAGACACTTCCTCCCGGCTCCGCTGTGGGGCCGAAGGTCACGGAGGGGGTGCTGGACATCCCCGTCTCGGGCACCGGGGGACTGGCGCTCGCCAACCAAGGCAGCCTGCTCACCGGCACTGTCGGCGGGCCGTTCAACGCCGCCGCCATGGCCGGAAGCATCACCAATGCCGGAGGTGCCAACCCGATCCTCACCCTCGTGGCCAACAACGGCCTCCGCTCGATCACGATGAGCATCGCCAACATGACCGGCCCCGGGGTCTACACGCTGAGCTCAACGACCCCGGTCCGCACCATCGGGGTGGGTGGAGCACCGGGCAACCTCTTCGCCTCCTGGAGTTCCCAGACCGCGGGCGGAAGCGGCACCGTCGAAATCCTGAGCGTGACGGCCAGCCGGGTTATCGGTAACTTCAACGCGACCGTCGTCCCTCTCGGTGGAGGGGCCACCGGTAGCCTGGCGGTGAGCGGCAACTTCGAGATGGCGCGGCTATTCTAGGTATCTATTGAACGCTCTCGAACGGATTCGAACCCTTCTCTACGACGATCACGAGTCGCTGGCCCGCGCCGTCGCGGGCCGGATGGCTGAGGTGATTGGCGCCACCCGCGCCTCGGGCCGGCGCCCGGTGCTTGGCCTAGCTACCGGATCGACGCCGGTCGGCGTTTACCGGGAGCTCATTCGCCTGCACCGGGAATCGGGGCTCAGCTTTCGGGGCGTCGTCACCTTCAATCTCGACGAGTACTGCCCGATGGAACCGGAGAGTCCCCACTCCTACCATCGGTTCATGTGGGAAAACTTCTTCCGGCATGTCGACATCGACCCCGCCGATGTCCACATGCCGCGGGGCGATCTTCCGCGTGAGGAGATCGCCGCCCACTGCGAATCGTATGAGGCGGCGATCGAGGCCGCCGGCGGGATCGACTTCCAATTGCTCGGCATCGGCAAGACGGGACACATCGGCTTCAACGAACCGGGATCGGGCGCGCGGAGCCGCACCCGGCTCGTCACCCTCGACACGATCACCCGGCGAGATGCGGCGGCCGACTTCTTCAGCGAGCCCCACGTCCCGAAGCAGGCGGTGACGATGGGGGTCGCGACGATCTTGGAGGCTCGGGAAATCGCGATCCTCGCCACCGGCGAACACAAGGCGGAGATCGTTCGCCGCTCGGTGGAAGGGGAGATCGACACCGAGGTGGCCGCCACCTTCCTGCAACGCCACTCGAACACCGCCTTCTACCTCGACACCGCCGCCGGGGCCAAGCTCACCCGCATCGCCACCCCTTGGCTGGTGGACGAGGTCGTGTGGACCGACGCGCTGGCGGTGCGCGGCGTCGTTTGGCTCTCGGAGACCGCCGGCCGGGCGATTCTCAAGCTCACCCACAAGGACTACGTCGAGCACAAGATGTCGGCGCTGGTCGCCCGGTTCGGGTCACCCGGCGCGGTGAACGGCTTCGTCTTCAACGTGCTCGGCGCCAAGATCAGGGGCCGGTCCAAGCTGCCTCACGGCGCCCGGGTGGTCTGTTTTTCGCCCCATCCCGACGACGACGTCATTTCGATGGGCGGCATTCTCCACAAACTCATCCAGAACGGCAACGCGGTCACCGTGGCGTACATGACGAGCGGCAACATCGCCGTCTTCGACCATGACGTGCGCCGCTACGTGGATTTCATCGAGCGCCTGGGCCGAACCCGGGGGCAGGACCGGGAAGGGGCCGAGCGCCTGGCGGCCGACGTGCGCGCCTTCCTCGAACGCAAGCGGCCGGGTGACATCGACGCCCCCGTGATCCAGGACATCAAGCGAATCATCCGGGAGGCGGAAGCGATCAGCGGCATCGAGACCCTCGGCCTGTCCCGGGAGCATGCCCGGTTCCTCGACCTCCCCTTCTACCGCACCGGCCAGGTGGAGAAGCACCCGATCGGCCCCGCCGACGTCGCGGCGGTCCGGGCGCTCCTCTTGGAAACCCATCCCGATCTGATCTTCGTGGCGGGCGATCTCACCGACCCGCACGGCACCCACCGGATGTGCAAGGAGGCGATCGATCGGGCGCTGGCGGAGATTCCCTCGCCCCCCGAAGTCTGGCTCTATCGCGGCGCCTGGCAGGAATGGTCCGTCACCGACGCCACCTGGCTGGTGCCGCTCAGCCAGGAGGAACTCGCGGTCAAGATCCAGGCGATCTTCAAGCACCAGTCCCAGAAAGACTCGGCCCCCTTTCCGGGCCTCGACGAGCGCGAATTCTGGCAGCGCGTCGAAGCCCGAAACAAGGAGACCGCGGAATCGCTCAACCGGTTAGGCCTCGCCGAGTATTTCGCGATGGAGGCCTACGTCGTGGCTGCGCCTAGCGGCTGAACGTCAGCACCATGCTCTTGCTGGTGCCGTTGAGCAGCGTGAACGTGGCGTTGACGTTGAGCGTGGCGAGCGCGTCGTTCGACGTGTAGTGGGCGTTCCCCGCCCCATTCGTCATCTTGATCCCGCCGGCCTCGAGCTGCCAGTTGCCGGCGTAGGAGAGCGTCGCCGGATTGCCGGAGTACCCCGGGCCCACGATCTTGCCGACCAACTTCATCGTGAAGGTGCCATCGGCCTTGTACTTGATCTCGCCCGACAGCCAGGTCGACCGAATCATCTCGCTCCCCGACGCCTTCGAGTCGTACTCATAGGGCAGCGCGTGCCCGTCGATCGTTTGCCAGGCGTAGGTGCCCACCGGCGCCGTTTCGACCGGGGCGGGATCGGGATCGGGCTGGGGTGAAGGCCCGGTGCCGTCCCCGCCGCAGGCGGCGGCGAGGGTGGCCAAGACAAGAGCGGGAACCAGTCTGCGCAGCATCTTCGTCGTCATGGTGCGTTTCTCCTCGAGGTGATTGGGGTGTATGCGTGGGTCAGTCGCGGACCAGGACCATGGTCACCGACTGGTGCTGCCCTTCCAGGTCGGGGTACTTCCCTCGTACGACCAGCTGGCTGAACGGCGCCCAGGGGCCGCTGGAGACCTGCGGCTGCCCCGCAAACCGGAATTCCACTTTGAAGCCGGGCAGGAGTCGCCAGGTGCCGTGGACTGTCGTGGTCTCGGGCGTACCAGTTAGGCCGTGGCCGATCCGTATCGCCGTGAGCGAGATCTGGCACGTCCCATCGCGCCGGACCTCGGCCCGGCCCGCGATCCAATGCAACTGGACCAGGCGCCCTTCGCCGCCATCCTCTTGCCGCCAGACCATCGGTACCCGGACGCCGTCCACCGTGGTGAGTCGAAAAAGGCCGACCGGTGAGACGGCCCCCGCGCTGCCGAGCAGCGCGACGGCGGTCAGGGATAGCGTCAAGATTGAGCGCATTCCGTCAGGCTCCGTTGGGGGACTGGCAACGCCATCGAACGGGGGAATGCTACGCGGCGGGCATGAACCCGGGATCAACCCTGGATCAACTGTCTATCGTATTGTCTTCGCTGGAGTTACAGAGGGACTTCGAAGGCTAGTCGCGGGGCCTCAGGAATTCGCGGAAGGCGGGAAAGGCGTGAACCTGAGCGAGGGTGGGATCTGCATGCAGGAGGTAGCTCCGGGTAAACCCGCCTCGCACCGTCTGGTGTAGGAGGCCAACCGCCTCCTCGCGGCGGCCCAATGTCGACGCGATTCGGGCGGCCCAGAGCGAGGGCTGCCCAAACCGATATGGGGCGCGGTCCTGGCGGAGACGTTCCATGGTCCGGAGGGCGCCGAGAGTGTCTCCCTGATGAGCCAAGGTGATGCCGAACCCTCCCTGGTGCTCCGCGCTGGTGCTGTCGATGGCAAGGAGGGAGCGGTAGAGGCGAGCCGCCTCGTTCCAGTCTCCATCGGTGAGATAGAGCCGCCCTTCCCCGCGAAGATTCGTGATTCGCCCCCGCTCCGCCGGTGAGAGCCCCGTATACCATTTCCGGGCCCGCTCCAGAAAGGTGCGGGCCAGGGCGCTGTCGCCGCGGACATTGAGTTCGCGCGCGGCCTCGACGAGCATCTCTCCCGGCGAGAAGGGATCCCAGCTGGTTTCGGTGGCCGGCAGCGCATAGGCCGACTCGATACGCTGATTGAGCTCCTCTTTCTTCCCCAGTGCCGCCAGCGCGCGAAGCTCGGTCAGGCGAACCCAGCCGAGCGCTTCCTCCCGCTCGCGCATTTCGCGGCCCACCGCGAGTTCCTCCTCATACTTGCCGAGCCGGTGAAGGGAGCGGGCCATGACGTTGAGAATCCGGAGATTCCAGGACGTTCCCCATCCGCGGTTGCGGTCGATTCGCTTGAGAACGCTCACCGCTTCAGTAGGGCGGCCGGTGGCGTTGGCGGTATTCCCGACGGCAAAGAGGGCGTGGCCGGCGCCCGGCGCCAGCTCGAGCATCCGCTTCGCGGCAACGTAGGACCGCTCCCAGTCTCCGTACACGAATCCGCCGGCGAAGTAGTCGAGGGTGGCACGATCGTACGGCTGCAGGCGGTCTCGCATCGCGTCGAGCGAGCGGAAGATCGAATCGGCCTGGGGATACCGGCGCGAATTGGAGGAGGAACTCCCGGTCCAGAGCCGAGCCTGCGAATACGAGGTGTCGAGCTCGCTCGCTCGGGCAAAATGGGCCAGCGCCGACTCGTAGTCATTGCCGAAATCGCGCATACCGAGGAGAAACTCCTGGTACGCTTCCCAGGTCGGCGGCTGGCTCGAGGTGGCCCGGAGATTGTGAAGCCTGGGATCGAACTGCACCGCGAGGGCGCCGGTGACCCGCTGCCGGAGCGGTTCGAGCGCCAGAGTCGGCCGCGAAGCCGGCACCCTCACTTCGTCGACCTCCTTGATCACCGATCCCGTTGCCGCGTCGGTCAGGCGCACTTGAATGCGCAGGCTATCCCCGTCCCGAAGGAAGCTCCCCACGATGAGGGTGCCGACGCCCGCGCTTTGGGCCAGATCCTTGAGTGAGGCGGCGTCATTCACATTGCGGGTGGCCTCGAGCATGGTGCGCGAGTCGATCACATCCACGAGCCCGGTTTGCGACAGGCTCTGGGTGATCCACTCCGCCACCATCGGGCCGACGAGGTTGAAGGTGGAATCGCCGGTGCGATTGGTGAGCGGCACCGCCAATACCCGATTCGCCACCGCCGCCGGCTGGGGCTTCGGCCGAAAGGCGATCGCCACCGCTGCCACCGCGACCGCGACGACAGCCACCGCATACGGCCACCGGGACCGGCGGTAGATCGGATGGGAGAGCTCGCGGTCGTGGGATGGGACGGGGATGGCCGGCGCCGGTGCCGGCACGGGAGCAGGAGGCGACGCCACCGCGGTCGAGGCGGAAACCGGTACCGGCCAATCGCCGGTCACGTGGGCCGCCGCTTCCGCTTTCTTGATCGTTTCCGCTTCCTTGAGCACGGTCGGATCGGGGGGGAGCTCGAGATCCCGCTCCAGCAGGGCGGCGTAGATCTCGCTTTGCCGAATGGCGCCGGCCCGGTCGCCGCTCCGCGCCAGCGCCCGCATGAGACGCACCGTCAGGCGGGCGTTGTGGGGATCTTGGCCCGCCCCACGCCGCCACCACTTCACCGCTCCCGCTCGGTCGTCCCGTTTCTCCGCCTCGACGGCAAGCCGTTCGACCACTTCAAGGTGTTGCCGCGCCCAGGTGCCGCGCTCTCCCTCCAGCCAGCGGTCGAACTCCGCCAGGCCCGGGAGCTGGAACCCGTCGAGAAAGGGCCCGGCATAGACCAGGGTGGCGCGATCGAGACTGCCCTGGGTTCGGTGGGTTTCGAATTCCCAGACATCGCTTTCGACGAAGTCGGGATTGAGTTGGAGCTCGCGGACCCCCTGGATCGCCTCGTCGGCGCCGAGGTCCTTGCGGAGGGAGTAGAGGGCCTGGGCCAGTGACCCGCGCGCCCGCTCCTCACCGCTTTCCGGCCAGAGGAGCGCCGCGAGGCGGTCTCGGCTCTGCGCCCGGTCATGGCTCGAGGCAAGGATGGCCAGGAGCCCAAGCCGCCGGGGCTGAATCGCGCCAGGCGGCAGCGCGACCCCATCCCTCAAGACCCCAAGCTGGCCAAAACAGCGGATTCGAAACATGGGCGCAGGAACCGGCCGGTGGATTCCGGACGGCAGAATGTATAACCTCCTGCCATGCGCCGCTGCTTTCTCCTCTTGATCGATGGACTCCGCCCCGATGTGGCCGAGGCCGAGCTGGCCGCCGGACGCCTCCCCCACCTGGCCCGGCTGGTTGCGGGCGGCGGGGTGGCCCGGGCGATCACCTCGTTCCCATCCACGACGAGCGTCTCCTATCTCCCATTTCTGACCGGTTGCACGCCGGGCCGGTGCAACATCCCCTCGATCCGCTGGCTCGACCGGACCCGGTACGATGGCCGCTGGTGGCGAAGCCGGCACGCGGTTCGCAGCTACTGCGGCTACCAGGCGGGAATGCTCGACGAGGACATCGCGCCCGACGTCCGCACCATCTTCGAGCTGGTTCCCGACAGCATCGGGATCTTCACGATGATCGCCCGCGGCCTCACCCCGGAGCGGAACCCGGCCTCGGCGGAGCGGCAGTTCTGGGGGGCGCTGGCCCACTACGCCCTCTGGCACCAGCCGTCCGACGATGCCGTGACCAACCACCTGCTCCAGGCGGCGGACGGCCCGGCGCGCTTCGTCTTTGCCCAGTTCCCCGCGGTCGATGGGTACACGCACCAGGCGGCGCCCGACGCTCCGCGGGTGCTTGCCTCGCTGCACCGGGTGGACGAGACGATCGGCCGCCTAACGCAACGACTCGCCGCCCGGGGAGAGCTCGACGAGGCCCTCATCCTGGTGGTGAGCGACCACGGCGCCTCTCCGGTCCGGGAGCATCTGGACTTGGCGGCCTGGTTCCGCCGCCAGGGGGTGCGCACGATGGCGCATCCGATCGTCTGGGAAGCCTCCCCCGACGCCGCGGTGATGGTGGCGGGGAACGGGTCGGCGATGGTGTATGCCCGGCCGGATACCCCGCGCGACCGGCGCTGGCCGCTCGCGCGGCTCCGGCATGGCGAGGCCTTTCGGGCCGAGGGAGACC
>JABFSM010000207.1 GCA_013140635.1 Gemmatimonadales bacterium | reverse complement strand
CCGTGGCGGTGAACGGGCCCCAAGCGGCAGCGTCCCGCGGGGAGTGGCGGCGGATGGTCTCCGCAGCCCGCCCGACGTCGGGCGACAGGGAGAGCCACTCGCCGCCGCCGAGCGGCACCGACACCGTTGGATCGGGAGTGACGAGCTCGAGCCCGGTGAGCCCGAGCTCCCGGACGATAGGCGGCGGCACCCACCCGGCGTCTCGGGAGAGCGGATCGGCCCGGAATCCGGGAGCGAACTCTGGTGTTCGGCATTGGCCGCCCGGCTCGCCGCCCCGCTCCAGCAGGAGCACCCTCCGGCCGGCCTTGCCGAGGGTGGCGGCGGCCACGAGCCCGTTCACCCCGCCGCCGATGACGATGGCGTCGAAGGGGGCGCTCATGCCCCGGCCTCCTTCAGAATCTCGAGGGCGGCGAGCCGGCCCGAGGCGCCCATGATCCCGCCCCCCGGGTGGGTGCCGGCGCCGCACTGCCAGTAGCCCTTCACCGGCGTCCGGTACCGGGCCCAGCCCGGCGCCGGGCGGAAGAAGAAGAGCTGGTGGAGGGCCAGTTCACCGGCGAAGATGTTCCCCTCCGAGAGCCCGGTGATCCGCTCGATGTCGGGCGGCACCAGCACCTGGCGGCCCAGGATCGCCGACTTGATATTCGGCGCATAACGGGCAATCGTGTCGACCACCGCGTCGCCGAAGGCCTCGCGCTTGGCGTCGGTCCAGCCGCCGTTCAGCGCATACGGCGCGTATTGCACGAAGACGCTCATGACGTGCTTGCCGGGGGGCGCCATCCCAGGGTCGATGAGCGATGGAATGACGATGTCCATATAGGGATTCCGGGAAAACTCCCCGTACTTGGCGTCGTCGTAGGCGCGCTCCAGGTAGTCCATGCTCGGGCTGATCGACATGGCGCCGCGGAGGTGGGGCCCGAACCCCGGCAGGCAGGTGAAGTTCGGCAGCTCGGAGAGCGCCAGGTTCACCTTGCCGGAAGAGCCGCGGAACTTGAACTTCCCGATCGCGTCCACCAGCTCGCCGGGCAGCTCTTTCGGGTCGACCAGCTCGAGGAAGGTTCGCCGCGGATCGAGCCCGCTCACCACCACCGGCGCCGCGATCTCCTCTCCGCTCCCCAGCGCCACACCGGTGACCCGTCCCCCCTTGGTCAGCACCTTCTCGACCGCGGCGCCGGTGCGAATCTCCGCCCCGAAGGATCGCGCCGCCCGCGCGATCGTCTCGCTGATGGCGCCGGTGCCGCCCTTCTGAAAGCCCCAGGCCCGAAAGGCGCCGTCGATCTCGCCCATGTAATGGTGCAGGAGCACGTACGCCGAACCGGGGGAGCGCGGCCCCAGAAAGGTGCCGATGATCCCGCTGGCCGACTTGGTGGCCTTGAGCGGATCGAACTCGAACCACTCGTCCAGATAATCCGCCGAGCTCATGGTCATGAGCTTGTGGAGCGCATGGAACCGTTCGCTACCTAACGACCTGAAATGGCCGCCCAGCGACAGCAGGCCCCGGAGGTCCGAGGGCGCGAGCGACGCCGGATCGGGGGGCACCATGCCCAGGATCGGCTTGACCGCCATCGCCATATGGTGCATCAGCCGGCCGAAGAGGGTTGCGGCCTCGGCGTCCCGCGCCGAATGGCGGGCCAGCTCGCGGCGGGACAGGTCGGGATCGGCCCAGGAGCCGAGATAGTCGCCGTTGTCGAGCGGGACGACGGTGCTTTCGAGCGGGAGGATTTGGAGGCCGTGGCGGGGGAGGTCGAGGTCGCGGATAATCTCGGGCCGGAGCAGGCTCACCACGTACGAGAAGACCGAAAACTTGAACCCGGGAAAGACCTCCTCCGTGACGGCCGCGCCACCGACCAGCGGCCGGCGTTCGAGCACGAGGGTCTTCCGCCCCGCGCGGGCAAGGTAGGCCGCCGCCACCAGGGCGTTATGACCGCCCCCGACCAGGATCGCGTCGTAGGTCACGTCCGCTTCCTTTCCGGGTCGAAGAAGGGGCCGGCGTGCACGGTGGCCCGCGCCCGGCGGCGGCGGTGCTCCACCGTGACCTCCATCTCCACCGAAGTGCCGGCGCCGAAATGCGGCGCCTGGAGGTGCGCGAGCGCCAGATACTGCTTGAGCAGCGGCGACCAGCAGCCGCTCGAGGCGTAACCGATCTGGCGCCCGTCCTTGTAGACCGGCGTGCTGGTGCGCCAGGCGACGGTCGGGAGCTGGGGCGGAAGGCCGACCTCCCCATACAGCCCCTCCAGCGACCCCCAATCGACCGCCAGCCCGACGAAACGCCAGGCCGGTCCGCGAGCCTTTTCCGCGCGCAGCGGCCTTTGCCCATTGAACGGTCCCTTGGTCCAGCTCACCGTCCAGTCGAGGCTCAACTCCAACGGCGACGAAGTCTGCGCCTCGATCAGGGCGTGGTGGGCCGAATGGTAGTCGACGTCGAGCATCACCAGCCCCGCCTCGATCCGCGCCAGATCGAGGGCCCAAATACCGGCGGGGGTGATGCCGTAAGGCATACCCGCCTCGACGAGCGCGTCCCAGAGCGGCACCGCGCGCGCCGCGTCGACCCAGATTTCGTAGCCGAGGTCTCCGGTATAGCCGGTTCGCGAAATCGCGACCGGAATGTCGCGGAGCGTCGTCTCGATAAAGCGGAAATACTTGAGCGCCCCAAGATCGGCCGGAGTGAGCTGCTGCAGGATCGTCCGCGAGAGCGGGCCCTGAAGCGCCAGGGCGCCCAGGCGTTCGGACACCTCTTCGATCGCGACCTCCATCCCCGCCCCGTTCATCGAGAGCCAGCGGAGATTCGGTTCCGCGCTGGTCAGCCTGAAGACTCGATCGGAGAGCCGGCTGATCGTGCCGTCGTCCACAACCTTCCCCCGCGCGTCGCACCAGGGGGTGTACATCACCTGGCCGACCGCGCACTTCGTCAGATCCCGCGTCACCATCCGGTCGAGCAGGCGGGCCGCGTCCCTCCCCGAGATCAGGTACTTATGGAGCGGCGAGACGTCGAAGAGCGCCGCGGCGTTGCGCACCGCCGCGTACTCGCGATCGTGCACCAGCTCGTAGGCGCTCGCGACCGAGTAACCGGCCCATCGGCGCCAGGCCTGCCCCTGCACGAGCGGGGCGGTGCGAGGGTGAAACGGCGTGGTGCGAAGCATGGATCTCGCTTTTTCGGGACTTCTACGGTGGACACGACCCCGTCCGCGCACTATTCATTCGGTCTGATGCGGATTCGGGCGTTTTTCGGCGCGTTAACCTTGGGGGTACTGCTCGGCGGCGCGCCGAGCGGTGTGCTGGCCGCCCAAGGCGCCGAATCCCCAACCTCTCTCGTTCCGATGCCGGCCGACCCCGAGAAGCCCTTCGCGGCACTTTCCCGGACCCTGCTCGCCGGCCGCGACTCCCTGGTCCGGCTCTCTCGCCAGCAGGTCGGGCTCAAGTACCGGCTCGGCGCGATCAAGCCGGGTCTGGCCTTCGATTGCAGCGGCCTCGTGAAATGGGTGATGGCCACCTTCGACCTCCACCTCCCGCGAACCGCGGCGCAGCAGGCGCGCCTGGGCATTGAAGTGCCCAAAGATCCCACCCGCCTGCTGCCCGGCGACCTCTTGTTCTTCGGCAAGGGGAGACGGGTGACCCACATCGGCATCTATGTCGGCGAGGGAAAGTACGTCCATGCCGCGAACCGAAGGAAGGGCGTCATCGAGAGCGACATCACCACCGCCACCCCGCGCTGGTGGAAGGGAGCCCGCCGCGTGCTGATGGAGCCGGACAGCCTCACCGCGCTGGTCTCGATCAGGCAAGGGACGTAGTCATTGCGAGGCTGCGGAGCGGCCGCGGCAATCTCGGTGAGATTGCTTCGGGGCTTCGCCCCTCGCAATGACTCTCAACTTCGCCCCTCGCCCACGATGGCCCAATTCCTCCAAGCATCGAGTGAGCTACCGCAGTCCTGAGGCAATCGGGCCGGCGGTGTGCAAGTTAGTTCCTCATGATTCGTCAACTTGGCATCAAGCACGTGATTGGTGATTTTCCGGTCAGTCTGTAGGGGTTCGCGCAAAGTCGGCACTCGGGGGAGGGCCGCACCGCGGGAACCGTTGCCCAAGGGGAGAAGTCATATGAAAAAATGGTCTGTCGTAGCACCGCTCGCCATCTTTGCCGCCGCGTGCTCGCAAGGTGGACAAGTGGCCCAGCGTATTCCGGCCGATTCGTCCCAATTCTTCCGCGCCCAGGTCGAGCAGATGACGGCTCAGGCCGCGGCGAAGGACAGCTTGGTTCGCGATCTCGCGGAAACCACCAAGATCCTGTCCGACATCAACACCGAAATCCTCAAGGTTTCGATCGCGCGTAAGCCGGTCGAACCGGTTGTCGGCGGCGAAGGTGTCGCGGTGAACGATCGTGCCGCCGTGCTCAAGCGGGTGCAGGACCTCACCAGCCGCCTCAAGGCCAACGAGTCTCGGCTGGCGGGCAGTCAGAAGCGCCTCAAGCAGTTGGCTATGGAGTCCGATAGCCTGAAGACCACGCTGGCCGATCTCCAGGCCACGATCGACGGCCTGCAATCGACCCTCGAGAGCCAGAAGAACACCATCGCGACCCTCGAGGCCGACCTGACCGGCGCCAAGCAGCAGGTCGTTGCGCTGAGCGAAGAGAAGGCTGTACTCACCGACTCCGTGACCGCGCTCGATACGCGCGAGAACACGGTGTACTACATCGTCGGGACGCGGAAGGACCTGAAGGACAAGGGCATCATCACGGAGGAAGGCGGCACCCGCTTCCTGATTTTCACCCGCACCGGTGAGGTGCTGAAGCCGGCAGGCACGCTCGACCCCACTGCGTTCACGGCGGTCGACCGCCGGTCGCTCCCGGAGATCAAGCTGCCCGACCCGAACAAGGAGTATCAGCTGGTCACGAACCAGAACATCGCGTACAGCAACATTCCGCTGGATGCGAAGAACCGGGTGAAGGGTTCGCTGCAGATCTCCTCGCCCGACCGCTTCTGGGGTCAGGCCAAGTATCTCATCCTCGTCGAGCGCTAGTCGCTTGCACCAGGCTGGAACCGACGGGGGAGCCCTTCACGGGGCTCCCCCGTTAGTTTTTTTTATGCGCCGGCTCACACTCGCTGTTCTTCTTTCCGCCACCCTCAGCGCTCCCGCTCATGCCTGGAGCCGACTCGGCCACACGCTGATCGGACGGCTGGCCGACCAGCGCCTCTCCGGAAAAGCACGAAAAGAGGTGCGGCGGCTGCTCCTGGGCGGCGACCTCGCCTCGGTTGCTAACTGGGCCGACAGCATCCGAAACGAGCGCCGAGAGACCGGTCCTTGGCACTATATCAATGTGCCGGTCACCGGCTCGATCGCCGAATGGCGGCAATACTGCCCGCGCGACGGATGCATTCTGGGCGCGCTCGACAGCCTGATCGGTGTCCTGCGCGACCGCGCCCGCCCCGACGGGGAGCGGCGCGAGGCGCTGATGTTCATCGTCCATTTCGTGGGCGACCTGCACCAGCCGCTCCATGTCGGAGAGCGGGGTGACCGAGGCGGAAACAGCGTGGTGGTGAGTTGGAACGGCAGCCCTTCCAACCTACACAGCGTGTGGGACGGCTCGATCGTCTCGAGCGCGGGACTAGCCCCCGACCCCTGGTTCGGCCGGCTCAGGAAAGTGGCCAACGGCCTCAAGCGGAAAGAGGTCGAGCGGATCGATCTCCAAGCATGGGCCGGCGAGAGCCTCACCCTTTCCCGAGACTTCGTCTACGCCATTCCAACTCCTCCCGAAGTTGGCGGTGACTATGCCCAGGCCAATCTCCCGCGTGCGGAGGCCCGGCTGGCCCGGGCCGGGCTTCGGCTGGGGGCCCTCCTTACCGACATCCTCGGGAAATAGCGCGCACTCCTGTTGTTGGGTCGTGTCCGCACCCGGAGCGGTGGCAATTCTCATCATGTTGATACGAAAGGACTTACAACCCTCTGAATGAGGCACGGATATTGTCTATTCCCCCGGTAACCCGCAGTTACGAAAGGCCGGGAAGATGCGACTCACCGTCGCCGTTTCTGAGACGATTTCCATGGTGGTCCTCGCCGGTGGCCTGCTCGGCCTCTCGGTCGCCGGCCTCCTCAAGAAGAAGAAGTAGCCGAGAACGAGTCGCGGCGCCTAACTTGGAAGCTCACGCTTCCCGGGGGTGCCTGTGAACAAAGCCCAAGTCCTCGAGGGGATGAGTTGCCGGAAGCGCCTTTGGTGGAGCACGTACGAGCCCGGGGAGGAGCTCGATAAGACCGAGGTTGTCCAAGACCTCCTCAGCGAGGGCCAAGCAGTCGGGGCCAGGGCGCGCGAGGCATTCCCCGGGTTCGAGCCCGAAGTGCCGTTCGAGGGCGACGGCGTCTCCATCCGGACCGATCTGATCGATCGGTCCGCCGGAACCGTTCGGCTCTACGAGGTGAAGGCGAGCAACAGTATTCGGGATCCGCGCCTGGTGGACGACGTCGCGATCCAGGTCCACGTCCTCCGCGCCGCCGGGGCGACGGTCGAAAAAGCCCACCTGGTCCACCTCAACACCGCCTGCAAGGCCCCTGATCTTTCGAATCTTTTCGTCGTCGCCGAGGTCACAGCCGAGGTAGAGAAGCGGCTTCCGGCTATTGCCGAGGCGATCCAGACGGCCCGCACCACGATCGAGGGCTCCCTTCCCACCGTCGACATCGGCGCCCACTGTCGTCGTGGAAAAGACGATGCGTGCCCGTTTATCGATCGCTGCTGGAAGGAAGTGCCGAAGCACCATGTCAGCGAACTCTATTACATCGGCGGCCGGTGGGAGGAGTTCGCGAAAGCCGGGCACCGCACGATCGACCGACTTCCCGATGGGGTGAAGCTCCCAAAGAAGGAAACCGCGCGGCAAGTGCGGGCCATCAAGGAAGACCGGCGCATCGTTGAACCGGGTCTCGGAGCGGCACTCGAGGCGTGGCGAGGGCCGGTGGCATGTCTCGACTTCGAAACCACCAGCTCCGCCATTCCACGGTATGCCGGCTGCACGCCGTGGGAACAGATGCCGGTGCAGTTCAGCGTCGACTACGAAGTCGCGAGGAGCCTCCCCCGGCGCCACTTCGCGTGGATCGCGGAGGATTCGGCCGACCCACGTCCAGCGCTGGCCAAGGCCCTGGTCGAGGCATGCCGCGACGCGGAGACCATTGTCGCGTGGTACGCGAGTTTCGAGAAGGCTTGCCTCAAGCACCTCCAGAACGCGGTGCCGGCGCTGGCACGAGAGCTACTCGACATCGAGGAACGATTGGTCGACGCCCTTCCCGTCGTGCGGGACCACATCTACGACCCGGAGTTCCGCGGCGGGTTTTCGATCAAGAAGGTCCAGCCGGCGCTGGTACGCGAGCTCCCCGGGTACGATACGTTCGAGATCCAGGAGGGGATGACGGCGAGTGTCCGCCTCAAGAAGCTGATGCGCGGCGAGCCCTCCCTTCCAGCGGACCGTGAGAGGATCCGGCGCGATCTGCTCGAGTACTGCAACTTCGACACCTTCGGTTTGAGGGAACTGATCGGCAAGCTCCGGGAGATCGCGGCGGCGCCTACGCCATAGCTCTTCCGTGAGGGGCATGGCCGCGCCAGATTCCGGGAGCGCACGCCTCCTCCCGCAAGGAATCCCGGACCGCCATGCTCTCCCTCGCCCAACGCCTCCTCGTGCCCATGGCTCTCTTCGCCTCGGCGCTCCCCGCCACGGCCCAGATTGCCAAGGACCCCGCTACCCGGCAGCTCGAACGCGAGATCCTCGCGCAGTTGATCGAGATCAACACGAGCGACTCCGCCGGCGGCACGCCGGTGGCGGCCAAGGCGATGGCCGAACGGCTGACCGCCGCCGGTATTCCGAGCACCGACGTTCGGGTATTGGGCGCCGAGCCCCGCTACCAGAATCTGGTGGCGCGGCTGCGCGGCCGAGATGCCGGCAAGAAGCCGGTTCTTCTGATGGCGCACCTGGACGTGGTCGATGCCCGCAAAGAAGACTGGACCACCGACCCCTATCGGTTCGTCGAGAAGGACGGCTGGTACTACGGCCGCGGCACGAGCGACAACAAGGCCGGCGCCGCCATGCTCGTCGCCAACCTGATCCGGTACAAGCGGGAAGGGTTCATTCCCGAGCGCGACATCATCGTCGTCCTGACCGCCGATGAGGAGACCACCGGCAACAGCATCGCCTGGCTGGTGCGAGAGCATCGCGACCTGATCGACGCGGACTACGCGCTCAACACCGACGGCGGGGGCGGCGATTATCGGGACTGGAAGCCGGTCCGCTTCAACGTGCAGGCGGCGGAAAAGGTATATCAGAGCTTTGCGCTCGAGGTGCGCAACAAGGGCGGCCACAGCTCGCGGCCGGTGCCCGACAACGCCATCAGCCATTTGAGCCGGGCGCTGGTGAAGATTGCCGACTACGAGTTTCCCGCCCATCTCGGCGAAGTGACGAAGATGTTCTTCGAGCGCAGCGCCGGAGTCGAGCCCCCGGCGATCGCCGCGGACATGCGCGCCGTCGCCGGCACCGGCAACGCCCAGGCTGCCCGCCGGCTGGCCGATAGCTCCCCGTACTACAACGCCACCCTGCGGACCACCTGTGTGGCCACCCGGCTCTTTGCGGGCCACGCGGACAACGCGCTCCCCCAGCTGGCCCGGGCCACCGTGAACTGCCGCATCATGCCTAACGAATCCGTGGACAGCGTGGAGGCGCGGCTCAAGCGGGCCGTCGGAGACACAGCGGTGCATTTCTCCCGGGCGGCGCTGGCGCGGCCGAGCCCGCCCTCGCCGCTCCGCGCGGACATCATGGAGCCGATCGAAGCGCTCGCGGCCAAGTATTGGCCCGGCATTCCGGTGATTCCCGAAATGTCCACCGGCGCCACCGACGGGCTCTACACCCGAAACGCGGGCATTCCGACCTACGGCGTCGCGGCGATCTTCGACGACATGAACGACTCCCGCGCCCACGGTCGGGACGAGCGGGTCGGTGTCAAGGAATACCATCTGGCCGCCGAGTATTGGTACGAGATGGTCAAGCGCCTGACCGCCGGGAAACCGGCTTCGTGACCGATCGCCGCGACTTTCTGAAAACCGCGGCCGCCGCCGGGCTGGCGGCGGGGCTGCCGCTCGGCGCCGCGGCGGGGGAGGATCCGCCCCAAGAACCCACCCTCTTCCGCGCGCCGCCGATCGACCGAGTGCGCATCGGATTCGTCGGCGTCGGTGGCCAGGGCAGCGGCCACGTCGAGAACCTTCTCACCCTCGACGGCGTGGAGATCGCCGCGCTCTGCGACATCGTGCCGGAGAAAGTCGCCGCCTGGCAGAAAAAGATCCGTGAGTTGGGGCGCCCGGAGCCGGCCGCGTACACCCGCGGCCCCCGCGACTTCGAGCGGATGTGCGCCGAACTCGACCTCGACCTCGTCTTCAACGCCACACCCTGGGAGTGGCACGTACCGATCTCGCTTGCCGCCATGCGCCACGGCAAGCATGCGGCTTCCGAAGTGCCGCTGGCCTACACGGTCGACGATTGCTGGGCCCTGGTCGAGGCGGCGGAGAAGTACCGCAAGCATTGCGTGATGATGGAGAACTGCTGCTACGACCGGCTCGAGCTGCTGGCCTTCCATCTCGCGCGGAAGGGTGTGTTGGGCGAGCTCCTGCACGCCGAGTGCGGTTACAACCACGACCTCCGCGCCATCAAGTTTTCGACCGACGGCGAAGGGCTATGGCGCCGCGCCCACGCCACCAAACGGAACGGCAACCTCTACACGACTCATGGCCTGGGCCCGGTTGCCCAGGCGATGAACATCAACCGCGGCAACCAGTTCGACTATCTGGTGTCGCTCTCCACTCCATCCCGGGGGCTCCAGCTCTATCAGGCCGAGCATTTGCCGGCCGACGATCCGCGCCGGCGCGAGCGTTATGTCCTGGGAGATGTGAATCTCTCGCTCATTCGAACGGCGCAGGGGCAGACGATCTATCTCACGCACGACACCAATCTTCCACGCCCGTACAGCAGGAAATACACGCTGCAGGGAACCCGGGGGATCGTCGAGGGGTATCCGCGCCGGGTCTACGTGGAAGGGGTGAGCAAGGCGGAGCACCGCTGGGACCCGGTCGAGCCCTGGTTCGAGAGCCACGACCACCCGTTCTGGAAGAGCGAGAAGGTCCGCCAGGCCGGCGTCGGGCATGGCGGAATGGACTGGCTGGAGGATTGGCGGCTGATCAATTGCCTGCGAGAGGGGCAACCCACCGACCAGAACGTCTACGACGGGGCGGCTTGGAGCGTGGTCGGCCCGCTCAGCGAGTGGTCGGTGGCAAACGGGAGCCGGCCGGTGAAAGTGCCGGACTTCACCCGCGGCCGTTGGAAGAACACGCCCCCGCTCGGTGTGGTGGAGGCGTAGCGGCCGCGAGTCGTCTCAGAGGGTCAGATCGGCCGAGAGTGCCGCCGAGAGTGCCCCCGCATCGGGAAGCGCTCAAGCCGCTCCCGAAGGTCCCGGTCCATCCGCTCGAACCGGCGCGAATCGAAATTGAAGTCGAAGTTGAAGCGCGACCGGGGCATGGAGCGCATCTCGGCGCGGCGGCGGAATGCCTGCTCCATCCGCTCGCGGATTCGGCTGTCGGTCCGATGCCGAAGATCCATAGCCCGCTCGATGGCGCGGGAAATTCGCTCGGTGTCGACGCGTGGGCGGCTCTCCATCCGGAATCGCATGCGCGGGACATGGAAATCCCAGGGGCCGAAATCGCGAACTCGGACTCTGGGTGCCGGTTCCGGACGGGGATCGGGATTCTGGGCCAACGACTGGCTGGCCGCGGCGCAAAGACCAACCGTGGCGGCGACGAGGGCGTGGCGAAGCAGCATCGGGAACTCCTCAAATCGGGTTCGTCCAGGGCGGCGCGCCGCCCGGACACCCTTAATGGACGCCCGAACCCCCGAAAAAGTTGCTACCGGCGCGGTCAGCAGATTCGGGGAAGCTGGTCGCCCGGGAGCAGGTCCACCACGCGCAGACCGCCGAGCGCCGTCCGCATCGCCACCATGCCGGGATGGCCGTCCACCACTCGCCCGGCGACCCAGGCGTCGGCGCCGAGCGGATGGCTCCGCAGCGCCGCGAGAGCGGCATCGGCCGCCGAGGGGGCGACCAGGGCGGCCAGCACGCCCTCGTTGGCCACGTAGAGGGGGTCCAGTCCGAGCATTTCGCACGCCGCCGCCACATCCGACGGCACCAGGAGCGCCCGCTCCTCCAGCTCGATCCCGACGCCCGACGCAAGGGCGATTTCATTCAACGCGCTCGCCAGCCCGCCACGGGTCGGATCGCGAAGGACGTGCACGCCCGCACCGGCCCGGGTGCGCAGCGCCTCCACCAGAGGGCAGAGCGAGGCGGAATCGCTCGTAATCGTGGTTTCGAAGGCGAGGCCTTCGCGCGCCGCCATCACCGCCATCCCGTGCCTCCCCAGCGCGCCGCTCACCAGAACCAGATCACCCACTCGGCCTCGCTCCGGCGAAGGACGGAACGCCGAATCGAGGAGGCCGAGGCCGGTGGTATTCACGTAGAGGCCATCGGCCTTCCCCCGTTCAACGACCTTCGTGTCACCCGCCACGATGGGCACCTCCGCCTCACGGGCGGCGGCCGCCATCGCCCGAATGATCCGGTCGAGGCGGATGAACGGAAGCCCTTCCTCGAGCACGAACCCGGCGGTCAGCCCGATCGGCCGGCCGCCCATCATCGCGAGATCGTTGAGGGTGCCGTGGACGGCCAACGAACCGATGTTTCCCCCCGGAAACTCCAGTGGGCTCACGACGAAGGTGTCGGTGGAAAGCACCACCTCGCCGCCGGGCACCGAAACGACCGCGCCGTCCGCCTGACGATTCAGCACGGGATTGCCGAAGTGGGGGAGAAAGTGGTTCCGGATCAGGGCGGCACTCAGGCTCCCCCCGGAGCCGTGTCCCAGCTGGATCCGCTCGGTTTCGACGATCGGGACGGGGCATGCGAGCGCGGTCGCGGTCATCCGGCCACCCCCTCGGCCGCGGCCACGCGGTACCGGCCGTAGTTGTAATACGCGGCGCACGCTCCTTCCGAGGAGACCATCGGAGCACCGAGGGGATGGAGCGGAGTGCAGCGGGTCCCGAACGCGGCGCAGGCCGGCGGTTTGATCTTGCCGCGCAGCACATCCCCTGCCCGGCACTCCTCCGGTTCGGCCACCCGAATGCTCCCCAGGCCGAAGCGAACCTCGGCGTCGAAGGCGGCGAACTCCTCGCGGAGACCGAGGCCGCTCCTCGGAATCACCCCGAGCCCGCGCCAGGCGCGATCGACCAGGCAAAAGACCCGCGCAACCAGCTCGCGCGCCGGCACCGTACCGCTCCGCGTCACCGCCCGGGCGTACTGGTTCTCGACTTCGCTGCGGCCCTCCTCCAACTGCCGCACGGCCATGAGAATTCCCTCGAGGATGTCGACCGGCTCGAAGCCGGTGACCACGATCGGCACCCTGTAGCGCCGAGCCAGCGGCTCGTACTCCGTCCAGCCCATGACCGTACAGACATGCCCCGCCGCCAGGAAGCCTTGGACCCGGTTGTCCGGCGCATCGAGAACGGCGCTGATGGCGGGTGGGACCGTCACATGCGAGACGAGGACGCTGAAGTTCCGGATGCCAAGTTGGCGGGCGCGCCATACCGCCATCGCGTTGGCGGGGGCGGTAGTTTCGAATCCCACCGCAAAGAAGACGACCTCCTTGTCCGGATGGGCGGCCGCGATGTCGAGCGCATCGAGAGGCGAATAGACGATTCGCACCGCCCCGCCCCGTGAGCGGACCTGGAGGAGATCGCACTCGCTTCCCGGCACCCGGAGCATGTCGCCGAAGGAGGTGAAGATGACGTCGGGCCGGCCGGCGAGTGCGAGCGCCTTGTCGATCTGCTCGAGCGGCGTGACACAGACCGGGCACCCTGGTCCGTGGATCATCTCGACCGCCCCTTCGAGCAGCTGGTCGAGCCCCTGCCGGACGATCGTGTGCGTCTGCCCCCCGCACACCTCCATGAGCACCCACCGGCGGGTGGCCGTCTGGGTAATGCGCCCGAGGAGCGCCAGCGCGACCGCGGGATCGCGGTACTCGCTCAGGTATTTCACGCCGGCCCTCGGTCGGCCACTTCGCCAAGCCAGTCGAGTTCCTCGAGTTGGGACATCGCCTTCAGGAGCTCGAAGGTGCGGCGCGCTTCGGCCTCGTCGACCCGGCTGATGGCGAATCCGACATGCACCACCACGTAATCGCCGAGCTGGACCTCAGGCGCCACGTAGGCCAGGCAGACCTCGCGCCGCACCCCGCCGAAGTCGACCACGCCCATCGCGAGGCCGCGGTCGTCCCGCAGGTCCACCACCCGTCCCGGGATGCCGAGGCACATCGTTAGGCACTCCCCGTCTCGCCGGCCAGCCGCGCCGCGGCGACGGCGGCCTGGCCGTAGCTGATCGCGCCGTCGTTGGGCGGGAGGGCCCGCGGCGCCAGCACGCGGAATCCCGCCCGCACCAGGCGCCCTTCGACCGACTCGAGCAGCCGCCCATTCTGAAAGACGCCCCCGGCCAGGGCGACGGTCTGGAGGCCGTTCCGGGCGGCCAGCCGCCGGACCATCGCGGCCGTGGCCCAAGCGAAGCTGGCGTGGAAGTCCGCGGCCAACGTTCCGGAGTCCACCCCCCGGCACGCCCGGGCGCCGAGCACCGCCAGCAGCGGCAGCGGATCGAGAATCAGCCGTTCCCCCGATTCGACCAGCCGCGACGGATACTCGGTGGCCGGCCGCCGCGCCGCCAAGGCTTCCATTTCCATGGCGGCCGGCCACCGAGTATCCGTCGCGGCTGGTCGAATCGGGGG
>JABFSM010000246.1 GCA_013140635.1 Gemmatimonadales bacterium | reverse complement strand
GCGTTCCAGAGCCACCGTATGCCGGGAGCCACCGATGGGCACGCCAACCCTGTTGTCCCTCTGCGCCCTCTTGCAGGCCCAGAGCGCCATTGTCATCCGCCCCCCCGCCCTACGGGAGGAGGCGGTAGCGGTCGCGACCCGCGCCACCGCCCCGAAGATCGACGGCCGCCTGGACGACGAGGTGTGGAGCCGAGCCACTCCCGCCGGCAATTTCCGCCAGCGGGACCCGGAGGAGGGCGCCCCCGGCACCGAACCGACCGACGTCCGGGTGCTCTACGATGATGAAGCGCTCTACGTCGGGGTCCGCGCCACCGACGCCCAGGCTGCCCGCATTTCCGCTCCTCTCGCCCGCCGCGACGAGAGCCCCCCTTCCGACTGGATCGGCATCCTCATCGATTCCTACTTCGACCGCCGCACCGCCTTCGAGTTCGTGGTGAATCCCGCCGGCGTGAAGCAGGACGTCTACCACTACAACGACGGCGAGCTCGACCCGACCTGGGACGCGATCTGGGATGTGAGCGTGGCGCGCGACGACGGGGGATGGACCGCCGAGTTCCGGATCCCGTGGAGCCAGCTCCGGTTCGGCCAAGGCAGAGACCGCCGCTTCGGCTTCAACGTCTGGCGAAAGATCAACCGCACCGGCGAGCTGCAGCACTGGAAACTGATGACCAAGGACGGCCGGGGCGATGCCTCACGCTACGGCGAGCTGACCGGGTTCGTCAATCTCAACCCGCCGCGAAAGCTCGAAGTCACCCCCTACTCTCTCTTCGGCCGCTCCTTCGAGCCGGCCGAACTCGGCAACCCCTTCCGGACCGGCTCGTCGGGCCGCGCCACCCTGGGCGCCGACATTCGCTACGGCCTCACGTCGAATCTCACCCTGTCCGCCGCGCTCAACCCCGACTTTGGCCAAGTGGAGGCCGACCCCGCGGTGGTGAACCTCTCCGCGCAGGAAACCTTCTATCCGGAAAAGCGCCCCTTCTTTACCGAGGGGAGCGACGTCTTCCGTTTCCGGATCAGTGCCTCGCCCTGGTCCAACGAGCAGTTCTTCTATACCAGGAGGATCGGCCGGGCACCCCAGCTCTCCCCCGATACGCGGGGCGGCTACGCCTCACGGGTGGCCCAGACGACCATTCTGGGCGCCGCCAAAGTGCAGGGGAAGACGCCGAGCGGGTGGACGATCGGCGCGCTGACGGCGCTCACCGCCGAGGAGACCTCGTCCATCGTCGATGCCCAGGGGCGTCCGTTCCGCGATGTGGTGGAGCCGCGCACCCTCTACGGCGTGGGCCGGCTGGCGCGCGATTTCCGGAGCGGCCGCACGGTGATCGGCGCCTTCGGCACCATCGTCAAGCGGGACCTGCCCGACCGTTCGACCCTCCTCCGCAGCGACGCGCTGGCGGCGGGGCTGGAGGTGACCCACCGGTTCGGGGGCGACCGGTTCGTCGCGCGACTGACAACGTTAGGTAGCCGAGTGGCGGGGAGCGCGGCGGCGATCTCGGCGACGATGCGTGGGCCGGTTCATTTTTTCCAGCGCCCCGACATCGGCTATGCCAGGGTGGACTCCGGCGCCACCTCCCTGTCGGGGTATGGCGGCTTCGTCGAGGTCAAGAAGGAAACGGGGGACTGGCTCTACGGCGCGCAGGTCAACACCCGCTCCCCGGGGCTCGAGCTCAACGACGCCGGGTACCAGAACCGCGCGGGGCGGCACTCGGAGATGGCCTGGCTCGTCCGCCGGTGGCTCACGCCGGGGGCGCTCTTTCGCACCGCCTCGCTTCGGGTCAACCAGTGGTACGACTGGGACTACGACGGCCGGACCGCCGACGCCGGCGCCGAGCTCCTCGGCAACATGGTCCTCAAGAACTACGGGCAGTGGAACTTCTGGGGCGGAAGCAACCGCGGGGGCCTGGACCCGCAGGCGCTCCGAGGCGGCCCCGGGCTCGAATGGCCGAAGAGCGCCTGGTTCGGCACCTCGCTCTCCACCGACCCACGTAAGTCACTCCGCCTTGCGGTCAACGGCAACCACTGGAACAACTTCGAGGGGATCGGCGGGGGGACCAGCTTCGGCGCGATGCTCTCCTGGCGCCCCTCGGGGCGGCTCGATTTGTCGGCGGGGCCGCAGTTCGAGCAGGAGATACCGAGCCGCCAGTTCATCGCGAGCGGCGCGGTCGGCGCCGCCACCGAGTACGTCGTGGGCGATCTCTCCCAGAAGACGGCGAGCCTGGCCGCCCGAGGGAACTTCACCTTCTCCCCGAACCTAACCTTCCAGCTCTACGCCGAGCCGTTCGTCTCCACCGGCGAGTTCGTGACTTACAAGCGGGTGGCGAGCCCCCATGCACAGCGTGAGGCGGACCGCTTCGACCGGCTCGGTGAGGATCGCCTGATCCGGAATGGGAGCAAGGTGGCCGCCGATTTCAATCGAGACGGCACCGCCGACCTCCCCCTCGGCGAGCCGAACTTCACCGTGCTCTCGCTCCGCTCCACCGCGGTGCTCCGGTGGGAATATCGTTCCGCCTCGACCCTCTTTCTGGTCTGGCAACAAGAACGGGGAGGACGGTCCGCCGAGGGCCGCTTCCGCCTCGGCGAGAACCTGGGCGATCTCTTTGGATCCCAGTCATCCAACACCCTTCTCCTCAAGGTGAGTCATTGGCTTTCGATTCGTTGATCCGTGGCGGGGTGCTGGCGGCGCTGGGAACCGCTCCGCTCGCGGCCCAGGATACACCCGCGTACGCCGCTACGCCGGTCCTACCGGCGCAGGACGCCTATCCGCACGTATCGCGCAGCGGTGCCGTGGTCTTTCAGTCGAACCGCGTTGGAGGATGGAAGCTCTTCGTGGCGCAGCCCGACGGAAGCGGGCTACGCCAGCTGACCACCGGTACCAGCGAAGATGTGACCCCGGTCTGGTCTCCCGACGGGACGCAGGTGGCGTTCGCGTCCACAGTTGCGGGGAACGAGGACATTTGGGTGATTCGCGCCGACGGGACCGGCCTCCGCAACGTCACCAATCACGCCTCCGGAGATAGTCACCCGAATTGGTCTCCCGATGGGCGGACGATCGTCTTCTGCTCCAACCGCCGCGACGGGAGGCATGACGACGTCTATACCATCTCCATCGATGGCTCGAATCTCCGGCAGATCAGCAACAGCGGAAACGGTTACGACACCTTCCCTTCCCTTTCGCCCGACGGGCAGCGGATCGTTTTCCGCCGGCTGTTGCAGGCGCGGACGGCGGACAGCGCGCTCCTCGCGAATTCCGAGATCTTCATCATGAACGCCGATGGGTCCAATGCGAAGAACCTCTCCCGCAACGGAGACTTCGACGGGTGGCCGAGCTGGTCGCCGGACGGGCGCAGAATCGCCTTCAGCTCCAACCGGTCGGATGGGTTCCAGATCTTCGTGATGAACGCGGACGGGTCGGGCGTGAGGCAGGTGCACCAGAGTCCCTACGCCGAGCTCCGGCCCCAGTGGTTTCCCGACGGACGGGGAATCATTTTCAACCGGGAGCGCGACGGGCTTATTTCATTGCTGCGGGTGCAGGTGCCGTGAGTGGCTAGAGCACCCGCCGCGCCCCGAGCCACCGCGCCCACCACCAGCCGCCGGTCGGGTCGGCGGAGGCGAGGGGACTGATCTGCACTCCCCCCCGCGCGCTGTGAATGAGGCGGCCATCTCCCACATAGAGCCCGACGTGCGTCACCG
>JABFSM010000175.1 GCA_013140635.1 Gemmatimonadales bacterium | reverse complement strand
GCTCCGGCTGGGCAAGCAGGGCGTCGATGTTTCCTTGGTTGACGGAGCCGCCGTACAGAATGCGCGTAACATGCGCGCCGAGCGACTGAAGCCTGGCCCGAAGCCGCGCGTGCACCGCCCCCGCATCCTCGGGAGTGGCGCTTCTGCCGGTCCCGATCGCCCAGACCGGTTCATATGCGATCACCACCCGGTCCAGCTCCTCCGCCGACAGTGTGCCGACCCCCGCATTGAGTTGGCGTTCGACCACCGCCTCGGTCTCGCCCCGCTCCCGTTCGTCGAGCTTTTCCCCGACGCAGAGGATCGGCGCGACAAGGCCGGCGAGTGCCGCGCGGACCTTCCGGCCCGTGGCTTCGTCGGTTTCGCCGAAGAGGTGCCGGCGCTCGGAATGACCCACGAGCACCGCCGTCGCCCCGGCCGCTTTGGCGAGCGGGATCGACAGGGCGCCGGTGAAAGCGCCTTTCGGCTCCCAATGCACATCTTGCGCACCGACCCGGCACTCCGCCAATCCGGCAAAGGCGGCCGAGGTTGCTTCGAGGCTCACGGCGCAGGGAAAGAACCAAATCTGGCGATCGGCGGCCGGCGTGTAGGCCGAGCGAAACCGCGTCGCGTAGTCCCGCGCCTCCGCGGGACCGATATGCATCTTCCAATTGGCGGCAAAGAGCAGATGGCGCATCAGGCGTCGTCGAGGGCAGCTACGCCCGGCAGGACTTTCCCTTCGAGGAACTCGAGCGAGGCGCCTCCACCAGTGGAGACGTGAGACATCCGGTCGGCCAGTCCGGCCTGCGCCACCGCGGCCGCCGAATCGCCGCCGCCCACGATCGTCACGGCGCCGGAGGCGGACGCCTCGGCGAGGGCGCGCGCAATGGCCCTGGTGCCGCTGTCGAACGGCGGGGTCTCGAAGACCCCCATCGGCCCATTCCAAAGCACCGTGCCGGCCGCAACGATTCGCTTCTGAAAATCCAGCCCGGTGGCCGGGTCGATGTCGAAGACCGCCCAGCCGGCGGGAATCTTGTCTCGCGGCACCGTCATCGTCGTGACACCTTCGCGAAGCTCCGGCGCAATGACACCGCCCTTCGGAAGCACCAGCTTTTCGCCGGCCACCTCCAAGAGCTCCTTCGCGAGCGCCACACGATCTTCTTCGACCAGGGAACGTCCGGTCTCCAAGCCCATCGCCCTGAAAAAGGTGCAGGCCATCGCCCCGCCGATCAGGATTGCGTCGACCTTGGGAAGGAGCGCCTGAATGAGATCGATCTTGCCGCTCACTTTGGCGCCGCCGAGCACCGCGACGAATGGCCGCTTCGGATTGGCGATCGCCGCTCCGAGGTACTGCAGCTCCTTCTCCATCAGGAAGCCGGACACGGCCGGTTTGAGGAGGTGCGCCACCCCTTCCGTACTCGCATGGGCACGGTGAGCCGATCCGAAAGCATCGTTGACGTAGAAATCTCCGAGCAGCGCGAGCCGCCGTGCAAGCTCCGGATCGTTCGTTTCTTCGCCGAGATAGAACCGGGTGTTCTCCGCCAGCGCCAAGGCGCCACGCGTCATCCGCCGGGTTGCGGCCACGGCCGCGTCACCGGCGGGATCGTCGATAAACGCCACGGGAGAGCCGAGCAACGCTTCCAGCGGGCGAATCACCGGCTTGAGCGAATACTTGGGATCGGGGCCCCCTTTGGGGCGCCCAAAGTGCGAGAGAAGGACAACCCGAGCACCCTTTTCGCGAAGGTAGCGGATGGTCGGCAGCGCGGCCAGGAGCCTGGTGTCGTCCGTGACCAAGCCGTCCTTGACCGGCACGTTGAAGTCGACGCGAACCAGGGCCCGCTGCCCGTCGAGCCGGGCTCCGTCGAGCTGAGCAAGACTCCGCTTCATCAGTCGCGGCTGCCCAGGTAGCGCAGCAGGTCCACGCAGCGCGCCGAGTACCCCATCTCGTTGTCGTACCAGCTCGAGACATGGACCATGGTGCCTTCGATAACGTTCGTGGAGAGGGCGTCGATCGTGCTCGACATCAGGTTACCGGTGTAGTCGATCGAGACGAGCGGCTCGTCGCTCACCGCCATCACCCCTTTGAGCGGGCCGGCCGACGCCTCGCGAAAGGCGTCGTTCACCTCGGCGATCGTGGTCGGTCGTTCCACGATGCAGGTGAGGTCGACGAGGGAGACGTCGGCGGTAGGGACCCGAAGCGCCACCCCGTCGATCTTGCCCTTCACTTCCGGAATCACGAGCGCCGTGGCCTTCGCGGCGCCGGTGCTGGTCGGGATGATCGAGAGCCCCGCCGCCCGCGCGCGCCGGAGATCTTTGTGGGGCAGGTCGAGAATCTGCTGGTCGTTGGTGTAGGCGTGGATCGTCGTCATGAAGCCGCGCACAAAACCGAACTTCTCCCGCACCACTTTCACCACCGGCACCAAACAATTGGTGGTGCAGCTGGCGTTGGAGAGGACGTGATGCTTCGCGGGGTCGTACGCGGCGTGATTGACGCCGTAGACGATCGTGATGTCTTCCTTCTTGGCGGGGGCCGAAATGATCACCTTGCGCGCGCCGGCGGTCAGATGCTTGGCGGCCGAGTCGCGATCGGTAAACCGGCCGGTCGACTCGAGCACGAAGTCGATGCCGAGGGCCTTCCATGGCAGCGCCGCCGGGTCCTTTTCCGACAGGACCTTGATCGTCTGCCCGTTGACGCGAATCCCGTCGGCGGTTGCCTCGACGGTTCCCGGAAAACGTCCGTGGACGGAATCGTACTTGAGCAGGTGCGCCAGGGTGGCGGTGTCGGTGAGATCGTTCACCGCGACGAATTCGATGTCGGAGGCGCCGCTCGACACCGCCGCGCGCACGACGTTGCGGCCAATACGTCCGAATCCGTTGATTGCGACCCGCTTCATCATTCGTGTCTCCCTGGGAATGGTCGTCATGCCTCGGCTGCCGCCAGCGCATCGGCGAGCGGGAGCGGTGCGCGGGCAAACGTCACCGCCGACACCCTCGAGGCACCGCCTTGGAGCAGCGCTCCCGCCGCCTCAAAGAGCGTCGCCCCGGTGGTGAAGACATCGTCCACCAGGACGGCGGTGCGCGGAACCTGCCCCGCCGCCACGAAGGCGCCGGCCAGGTTGGCCCGTCGGGCTTCGGGCGTCAGTACGGTTTGGGTTCCGGTCTCACGCCGGCGACGCAGCACATCGGGCGCCACGGAGAGCCTGAACAACTGTCCGAGCGACGCGGCGAGTTCGGCGCTCTGATTATAACCCCGGACCTTGAGCCGTGCGGCACCCAGCGGAATCGGTACGAGCACCGAGCCCGGCGGGATCGACACGATGCGGCGGAGGGTGACCGCAAACGACTCGGCAAGACGCCGCCACCCTTGATACTTGAAGAGGTGCACCGCCTGCCGGGCCGTGTCGCCGAGCCAAACGGCACTCCGTACACCGGCCAACCCTGGCGGCCAATCGGCGCAGAGCCGGCAGGCCACACCATTGGTGGTTGGCTGACCGCAGCGGGGACATTGAGGATGTGGCAGTGGAGTCCACCGCGCCCGGCACGGAGCGCAGACGAGCGGATCGCGCGGGTCGGGCTCGACCGCTCCCTTGCAGAGGAGGCATTCGCCCGGGAGGAGCCACCGCTCGAACGCCGCGAGCTCGCGCCCGAACTCAGTCCAACGCGGCCCGGACCGCGGCACCCATGACCTCGCGCGGGGCGCGTTTGCCCGGGAAC
>JABFSM010000200.1 GCA_013140635.1 Gemmatimonadales bacterium | reverse complement strand
CGCCAGGATTGGGAGGCATATACCGACACCCAGCATGGCGTATGGAAGACCCTCTACCATCGGCGGATGGCATCGCTCCAGAGTACCGCGAGCCGCGTCTTCTTAGACGGGGCTCGAGCCATTGGGCTCGACTCGGACGTCATTCCAGTGCTCGGCGTGCTCAACCGTCGGCTGATTGCGCGAACCGGCTGGGCCGCGGTCGGGGTCGGCGGTTTTCTTCCGGCACCGGAATTCTTTCGCTGCCTAGCGGAGCGCCGCTTTCCGACCACACTTTCTGTCCGTCCAGGCGACCGGCTCGAGTACGTTCCCGAACCCGACATCTTCCACGACGTCTTCGGGCATGTCCCGCTTCACGCCGATCCGGTCTTCGCGGACTTCCTGCAACGGTTCGGCTCCGTCGCCTCCCGCGCCGCCGAGCCGGAAGTCGTTCAGCAGTTGGCGCGGCTCTTCTGGTTTACCGTGGAATTCGGGCTGATTCACGAGGATGGTGCCGAGAAGCTCTACGGCAGCGGGCTCATCTCCTCGGGGGCCGAGGCGGCGCATGCGCTGGGGACGGGGTGCGAACGGCGTCCCTTCACGCTGGACGCCGTTCTCAATCAGCCGTTTCGGATCGACGAACTGCAGCCGGTGCTCTTCGTTGTCGAAGGATTCGACCAGCTCTTCGGGGCGGTGACCGAAGTGCAGCACCGGCTCGGGCTTGCCGACGACGGTGGAGGAAGGGAATGGCTCACCGCCGGGCCGTGAGGCGCTACTTCCCCCGCATCGCGCCGCGGAACTCGGCGAGGGAGCTCTTCGCGATCGGATCGTTCGGATAGAGACGGGCGTTTGCCTCGAAGAAGAGCCGCGCCTTGGTGGTGTCGTTGTCGAGCACCCAGTACTGGTATGCCACTTCGTTGAAGCCGATCACGCCGAGAGGGGGCCGGCCGAGCCGCCGCCGTTCGGCCTCGACGAAGCGAATGGCGGCCGCGGGGCCCTGGCGCTCCAGGATGGCGACCATCCGCTCCTCCACAGCGTATCCGGCCCGCACCTTCTCGACCCAATCGTCGAGTTCGGTGCGCGGGTGCCATTGCCCGGCGGTCATCATGCCCAGGATGAGCTTGGTATTGGTGATGTCGCGAAGGGGGTCGCCGGCGACGAGAAGGAGATCGGCTCGGGCGCCTTCGACGACCTGACCCCACTTGCCCGGTTCTCCGAGAAACGCCGCGGCGTTGAGCGTAGCCGTCCGGAGAGCGCTCGCCGGGGTGAGGCCCGCCAAGACGAGCTGGACCAGCTCGTCGTGCACCGAGCGGCCGGGGAGGAGAAAATTGTTGCCCGTATCCGTGCCAAGGAGGATCTGCGCGCCGGCGCTATCGAGCCGGCGGACCAAGGCGCGCTGAAAGGTCAATTGCCGCCGGAAGGCGATGGCCTGCTCGGACGTCCAGCGGGTGGAGTACCGATTGCGCTTGGGTCCCCAGGTGCGCCGATGGACCGGGGAGTAGGTGGTGATTTCGGATCCGCGGAGGAGCTCGGGGAGCTCCACCAACTGGCGGCTGATCATGTCGTAGTTCGTGAGCGTCGCGATGAGGGCGATCTTCCCTCGGACCATCCCGGCGACGATCGTGTCGACGTCGGCCGCCGATTCGATCGGGCTGTAGAGGAATTCCTCCGCGTGGGCTACCGCCCGAGGGCGGGCCTGGAGCATCTGTTGCCAGGTGAGCTGCCGCGGAATGTGGCCAAGCGCGCGCACACCGCGCGCGGCGGCGGTGGCGATGATGACCCGGTAGGCCGGTTCGGTGAAGCGGTTGTAGATCTTGAGGCAGTCGAATCCCTCGGCGATGGTCTGCGCCACCTCTTTGACCGCCGCGGCCGAGTCCGTCACATCGTTGATGCCGCCTCGGCAGAGGGTAATGGCGGGTCCGCGGCGGGTGCCGGCCCGAATCGCATCGCGCAGCGCCAAGTCATCCTGGCCGGCGTTGAGCCACTGGATGGTGGTAACGCCCGCCGCGAGGTAGAGGTCGAGCTCTTCGGAGCGCCGGACGTGCGCGTGCAGGTCGGCCAGGCCGGGCATGAGGAAGGCGCCCTTGCCGTCGACGCGGGTGTAGGAGGGATCCACCGTGACGCTGTCGGCCGGCGCGATGCGCGTGATGACCCCGTGCTCGATGAAGACGGTCCGGCCGGGCAGGGTGCGTCCCGCCGCCACGTCGACGACGCCGACGCCGACCAGCGCCACCTTGCCGGGCCCGGGAGGGGCCTGGCCCTGTCCCCCGGCGACCGCGACCACTGCGGCGATTCGATACCAGCGCATACGCCCTCGCTTTGTGTTACCAGAGTGACATAGTGTTACCATAGTAGCACACGCGCTGGTCCGCTGTCAAACGCCCCGCTGGCGCCGCCCGCCGGGGGGATGTTACTTTGGTGGCACTACCGCCCGGGACCCCCACCGTGTATCTCGACCTCGGCCAACGCGAACGCCAGATCATCGAAGCCCTCTACCAGGCCGGCCGGGCCACCGTGGCGGAGGTCCGCGCCGCGATCCCCGATCCCCCGACCTACTCGGCGGTCCGGACCATGCTGGGCAAGCTCGAGGCGAAGGGGCTGGTCCGGCATCTCGTCGATGGGCCCCGGTACGTGTATCTCCCGACCACCACGCGGCGGCGCGCCCAGACGACGGCGCTCCGCCGGGTACTGCACAAGCTCTTCAACGGGTCGGCGGAGCGCACCGTCGCCGCGGTGCTCGACCTGTCCGGCCACCTGCCCGACGACGAACTCGATCGGCTTGAGGCGCTCATCGACGAAAAGCGCCGAGGCGGTACCCGGCCGAAGCGCCGGTGAGGGAGGGGACCATGTTCATGCTCGAACTGTTCGTCCGCGGTACCGCCATCGCGCTCGCCGGCCTTACGCTGGCGCCGCTGGCCGGCCGCCGATCGCCTGCGCTGCGTCACCTCATCCTCGCTATCGGGTTCGGTTGGCTCGCGCTGCTGCCGCTCCAGGGGGTGGCCGGGCCACGTTGGCGGCCGGCGGTCCTCCCCGCCGCGCAGCTTGGCTCGCCCGGAGGCAATGAGGTGGTGTGGGATCTGGCCGCGGTCGCGCGGGCCAAGACCCTGGTCCTCGACCAGGCCGACGGCGCGCCGGGCACGGCGGCCTTTGCGGCCCGGAGCATTCCCGTGGGATCGGTTCTCGCCGGGCTCGCCGCCGCGGGGACGCTCCTCCTTCTCGGGCTCCGGGGCGTCGGAATGTGGCGGGTACGCCGGCTGATTGGGCGTGGGCGGACTCTCGACGCCGGCGACCCCGTCTCCCGAATGGCCGCGCACGCGGCGCACACGGTCGGCCTTGCCAAGCCGATCCCGATCGTCGAGACGGCCAAATGCGCCGCGCCGTTCGCCGCCGGAATCGCTCGGCCGGTCATCGTCATTCCCGCCGAATTCCGCACCTGGCCGGCGGCGCGGAGGGAGGCGGTGCTGCTCCACGAGGCCGCCCATGTCGCCCGGTGCGACCCGTGGTGGCGGGCGCTGGGCGAGGTGGCGTTGGCGGTGCACTGGTGGAACCCCGTGGTCCGGTTCGCGGTGCGGGCCGGGGTGACGGCCAGCGAGCTCGCCGCCGACGACCAAGTGGTGGCCGCCGGCGTGGCTCCAGAGCGTTATGCGGACGACCTGGTCGGCCTCTCGCGCACCCTGCGCGGCCGGCCTCTGATCGCCGCGCCGGTGCTCCATCTGTCCCGTTCCGAT
>JABFSM010000025.1 GCA_013140635.1 Gemmatimonadales bacterium | reverse complement strand
CCTCGTACCGGGCGGGAGCGGGGCCGGGTGGCGCACGACTGAAGATCTGCGCCACGTAGAGCGCCGAGCCGTCAGGCGCGAGGGCCAGTCCGTTGGGGAACGGGATGGCGCTGGTGAACACGCTCACCCGGCCCTCGGGGGTTACCAGGTAGATGTCGTTGACGAAATCATCGGAGACCAGGAATTCGCCGCTCGGCAGGACCACGATCGCATTGGGGTCGCCGATACCGTCCGCCACCCTGGTGGCATCGCCCTCGGGGGTGATCCGATATATCACGCCGTCGGTATTGGGGCCGTCCTGGGGGCGGACCAGCGGGCCGAAGTCGGCTTTGAGGATGTCGCGGCGGCCGATGGCGGCCATGCCGAGGTTGGAGGTAAAGTCGGCCACCCTGCGCGTGGAGCCATCGGGGAGCACTTCCCAGACGGCGCGGTTGGCGGCCATGAACAACCGGCCCTCGTGATTGAAAGCCAGCCCTTCCGCCCCGGTGAAGCGCCCCTCGATGATCACCTCGGGAACCAGCCGCTGGGCGGGTAGGCTTTCGGGAGTGATGGCCAGCAGCGCCACGGTCAGGGATAACATTCTGTTAGACATCGAGATCATCCCGTGCATGGGTCAGAAGTTCGGCCGGCAGGGCCTGGCCGCGGCGATCAATGGCCCCGGAGGCCGCTATCTTCGAGGAGACACCGCCTCATTCGCGATCTGCATCAACAATGGAACGATTCGGAAGTGCGAATTGCGGTGACTGGCGCCGCTCTGGTTGGTGCTCAGCGCGACGATGACCTTGGTCTCCGGATCATAGAGATAGAGCGCCGACGAGTTCGGCGTGGCGCCGCTGTTGCCATACTGCAGTCGGCCGAAGTATTCGAAGCGCCGAATGCCGACACCGCCTCCGGTCTGGCCGGGGATCCGCTGGTCGTCCGGGACGATCGTGAACAATGTCTCTTTTCCCCGCCGCGAGAGCAGGTCACCGGCAAACAGGCGCTGCGCAAAGAGTGCCAGATCGCGCGCGGAGATATAGGTCTCGATCCTGGCTGTAAACAGCGACGCATTGAAGATCAACTCGGAGAGGTTCACCCGCCGGCCCGTGGTATCCACCGTCCAGTGGGTGGCGACCCTGGCCCGCGGCCGCTTCTGCTGCCCCGGTGTCCAGCTCGAGCCATCGCCTCGGGTAAAGAACTCGCGGCGCATGTACTCGCCCAGTGGCCGTCCAGTAACCCGCGCCACGATCTCGCCCAGGAGGAGCCGGTCGGTGTTGCTGGCCCGCCAGCTGGTCCCGGGTTCGAAATCCGGCGGGCCGATGAACCGGATCAGCTCCGGCGACGTCCAACTCCGCTCCGGATTGGCGCGAACGCTATCGGCAAACCCAGGGAACCCACCGTATTCGGGGAGCCCGCTCTGGTGCCAGAGCAGCGCCCGGACTTGGAGGTGCGGCGGGACGGTCGGGAACTCCGCCAGCCACCGTCCCACCGTGTCATCGAGGGTGAGCTTCCCCTGGTCGACCAGGCGGAGCACGGCCACCGCGGCCAGCATCTTGGAGATGCTCCCGGTGCCCAGCATCGCCGTGGCCGTCATCGGGCGGCCCGGTTCATCGGTGCCGAACTCGGTGCTCCAAAGTCCCCGTCCGGGAATCCAGACCGCGAGCTGTGCACCAATGATCCCCGCTGCGGCGACGCTATCGCGAAAGGCGTTCTCGAGCCGGGTCGTCAGGTCGGGAGCGGGCTGCTGCGCGGCGGCGGCGCGGCAGGTGAGGATCGCTCCGAGCAGCAAGAAGGAGGCGCGCAGACGCATTGGGGAGGGCTGGTCGAATCGGCGCATGGAACCGGGTTGTCCTGAGTTCAGTGGGCGATGAGGGACGTTGCTGCTTCCGGCGGCTCCCGCTCCCGCCCCCTGCGCTCCATGAAACAGTGGGGCTAGTTCCGGGTGACTGGTACCCGTGAGGCGGGCGATTGATTGCAATATACATGGCCGCCTTCAGGGGGCATGTCCGTTCTTCGTATGAACCTGGCAAGTTGCGGGTGGCTGGACCGGCCGTTGACGGGCCGGTGTCGGCACCGAATGGGGGTTCTGTTGTCGAATCGGGGTTCCCCGGACAGGGGGAGTGAGTGGGGAGAGACGATTGGCCGCCCGCTGTCGGCGATACTGCCGACCCAGATGCCGTCCCCTGTCAGCGGAGCCAGGTGGCCCGCGCCGGACGGCTTGCCGACGCGGCAGGTCAGGCGCGGCGCCGGCGCCCGTAGGAGCATAGATTTGGACATGTCCCCTAACACGGCTGGAGGCCCGGGCGCTCGCCAGCGGGATGGGCCAACCTCGACCGGGCGGCGCTTCGGTCGTTCGGCCCGGTGCCGTCGCGGCTCTTCGGCAAGGCTACGACGACCGATTGGTCCACCGTGTTCGACGGCGTGTTGGTGATCCGCGAGGAGGCCGCCCCGACGTTCGAGCCGCGGCGGTAGTCTATGGCCGACAACAAGACCAAGCCCACCGGCGCAAGCGTCGAGGACTACATCGCCTCAAGAGCCAACGCGCAGCAACGCGCCGACTGCCGGGAGTTGATGGCTCTGTTCAAGAAAGTCACCCGGCACTCGCCAAGAATGTGGGGACCCAGCATCGTCGGTTATGGCTCCTACCGGTACACCTACGAGAGTGGGCGAACCGGGGAAGCCCCTTTGGCAGGCTTTGCCATCCGTGGCCGAGAACTGGTGGTCTATGTGCTGGTTGAAGGAGAGAAGCAAAGATCCTTGCTGTCCAAGCTTGGCAAGCACAAAATGGGCAAGGTGTGCCTGTACTTCAAGCAGCTCGCCGATCTTGATAGAGCGGCGCTCGAAAAGCTCGTCGTCGGGTCGATCGCGGAAGTAAGACGGCGCTACGGATAGCGCAGTAGAACGTTATCTCGTTAGACGGCTGAGATCCCTTGCGAGGGCGGCGTATGGCACGAGCAATCGACTTTGCTCCTATCAGCGGCCAACCATCGTTGCGATTGCGCTTGGCGAGCGGCTACTTCACCCTTACGGGGGTAGTGTCCCTTGCCTTGACCGCCCTTGCGGTGGGCTGGGCGCTGAGCGGAAACGCTGAGCTTCGGACGGCGTTGCGAACCCACCCTTTGCGCCCCTTAGGGAATGCGCTTTTTGCGGTGGGGTTTCTCGTCGCGGGGCACTACCTGGGCAAGGGCTCTCGCCGCGCCGCAATCGTGGCTGTCACCGTCTTTTGTGTTCCCGTATTGACAGCCCTCTTTGGCGAAGCGACGCTCGGGAACGCGGTCATTGGCGGGATCGGCATCCTGATCATCTTCTCGATTCGAGATGAGTTGACTTAGCGAAAGGATGACTCTGGTGCCGGAGTTCCCGGAGACCTCAATGTTTGAGAGGTTGCAGCCATGGACAAGGGGACGCGGGACTCCCCGGTCGTTCGTACTGATGGCACTCGCCTGTGCGCTCGCGCCACGGGCAGGGGTGGCTCAAGAGCCGGCAGGCACCCTTCCAATCGCCGATCCCGTTCGGGCCGCGCTCCAACCTGGCTCTGCGATTCGCCTCGAAGTGCCCGGGTACGGCCGGGGGCTTTTCCGGGCGACCATCGCAGCAATCACCCCGACCACATTGGTGGTCCGGACCCATCTCAACGTCCCGCAAAGCACTATTCCACGGGATAGCATCGTCCGGTTGCAGATCGCCACTGGAGAACGCTCCCAGTTTGCTCATTGGGGCCTGCGAGGGGCGGCGCTAGGCGCCGAGCTCGGAGCATTTCTCGGAGCGGCTACCGCAAAGAGAGAGCAGTCACCCTCGCCATGCCCAGCAGCGGAGCCATTCTGCGGGCTCGACAGGAACTCGCGGCACGCCCTGGGGAAAATGGGCCGTGGCGCGCTGGTGGGAGTTGTAGCCGGTGGAGTCATTGGGGCGGCGGTGGGAAGCTTCTATCGCCACCCCCGATGGCGGGATGTTCCGCCTGGGCGCCTTGCGGTGATGCCGCCGAGCGGCGGAAGTGGCTGGCAAGTCGGTGTCGGGCTATCGTTCTAGGGAAGCGGGAAGCGGGAAGCGGGAAGCGCGCCAGTTGACCGGGCTCTCAGGGGACAGCGGCTGCTCTCGCTCCGACGACCTGAGCCCGGGCACAATTGTCGAGGAGGCCCGCACATTCGCCTCGACTCGACGCGCTACCTCATGAGTGAGCCAGCTCGCTCACCGCGTCAGCCGTAGGCGCTCAGCGAGCCATTCTGTGCGCTCCGAGTACGCCTGCGCCGTCAGTCCGTGGCCTGCGGCGTACCAGCGGACGGTCTTTGGCTCCGGCACCGCCTGATGCAGCGCTTCGGCGTCCTCCAATGACACGAGCACGTCCACCTGACCATTCTGCAGAAGGAGTTCGCTGCCGCGCTTCTCGCCGATGAACCGGATCGGCTCGATGGGAACCATCGCCTCCAGCCAACGGGCCTGCTGGTCTGCGGGGCGCGACGCCAGATTGCCGATCGCTGTGCCCGAGGAGTTCGTGAAATGGGCTACCAGCCCGCCGTCGGGAACGAAGAGCGCGGCCGCCTTGAGGCGCTGCTCAACTCCGACAAATAGCGCGCCCATCGCGCCGCCATAGCTTCCACCGGAATAGCCAATCCTTGTGGAGTCTACATCGAGCCGGGCGGAGAGCAGGTCCACCGCGCGCCGAAGGTCGATGATCAACTGGACCTGATCGCTGCTGTCCTGCGGAGTGAAAGCCAGCCCGCCACCGCGCCGCGCCCGCGGCGCGTCAATTGAAACGACGACCGCGCCGCGGGCAGCGAACGCGTATCCCTGATAGAGCATCGCGTCGGCGGCTGTACCGGGAAGGCCGTGGAGCGTGACAATGCCGGCGTACCTGCCCGGTGCTGCCGGCGCGGCCACCACGCCGGTGACTCGCCCTCCGCCGGGACTCGCGAACGCGAGACCCCAGACGAGGATCGCGGGATCGGGCGACTGGGTCGGCACCAACACCGCGTCCAGAGGCAGTGTGCGATCGTAGTCGAAGACGCTGAGTGGAGCGCGCGGGACGAGCGGATCTACCGCTGGTGGAGGCGGCGCTGGTGGAGGCGGCGCTGGTGGAGGCGCCGACGGTGCCGCCGGCAAAGGCGCCGTCTGTGCGCCGCAGGCCATTGCGCAGCCGAGCCACGCGGCTGATACGCAGCGGCGCGCCGAACGCAGCCGAGGCGAGTTGAGGAATGTCATCCTCGAATGATATTCGAACCTGCGCACCCGGAAGCCCGGGTGACCCAGTTCATACGCTACGCAAACACGCGTTGGCCGGCGGCGCATGTGCATGGCGTTTGCCGTGCGGGGCGAGGGGTGCGCCGGATCAGCGCGCTCTCAGGGCGCGCGACTCCGGCCAGTCACGATCTCGAGCAGGCGCGGCGCCAGCACAAAGTGATCGGCGCCCGCACCCTGGTTGGTTAGGACGGCTACGGTGACCCCTGACGTCGGATCGTGGACGAGAAGGCTGTTGCCCCAGATGGCACCGCCGCTATGACCGTACTGCTGGCGTCCCAGGAAGTTGTCGCCGCGAACGCCCAGCCCCGACCCGGACTCGCCGGGAATGTTTCCCGCGGCAGGCACGAGTGCGCGCATTTCCCGCTGCGTCTCAGGGGATAGGACCGAGCCGGTGAACAGTGCACGACCCCAGCGCGCGACATCGCGCGCAGATGCGAAGACGGCGCCCGCGCCGTGGCCCGCCGTGGACCGCGTCAGATTCTCCAGCGGCTGCACGACGCCTTCGGCCCCTGCCGCCCTCGCCACCGGACCCGGCGGCGGTTCGTGCCCGATCATGAACATCTCCTTCAGGGCCAGGGGCGCCCACAGCCGCTCGCGAAGCAACCGTACCAGCGGCTTGCCCGTGACCTGCTCGGCAATTCGCGCCAGCATCACGAACGCCGTGTTCGAGTATTGTGTTCTTGTTCCTGGCGCAAAGATCGGTGCGCCAACCGCGGCGAGAAGTTCTTCGGCGGTAAACACGTGCATCAGGCTTCCGTTGGCGCGAGTGAAGACACTCGCGCCGTAGAGCGGAACACCGCTCGTGCGGTTCAGCAACTGCCGGATGGTGATACGCGGATCGATCCGCGATCCCACTGGCAGCCAGCGCCGAACCGAATCATCGAGGCTGAGTCGTGATTCCAGGGCCAGCTGCAGAGTCACGGCGCCCGTCAAGGTCTTGGTGATGCTGGCGAGCCAGAACAGGTGCTCGGGCCGGATCTTCGATGTCGCATCCTCGTGGCCCGCCACGCCAGCCCATTGCGTGCCGTCGGCCAGGATGACGGATGCGCTAACTCCGTGATGCGCGGGCTGCGCTGCCCACGCATCCAGCGCAGCCTGCAGGTCGGCAGGTCGCAGCTCCTGCGCCTCCAGCGATGCGGATGGTGCGCAGGCACCCAGGCCCGCCGCCAGGAGGAGCGTCGCGGCTCGAACCGTTTTGGCGTGAATCGATCGCATGGCGTGTGAGCTCGACCCCAAAGCGCTACGGCGTACGGGCGGCGTATCGCGCGCCCTGGACGAGCGCGTTGTTCGCGGCCAACGGTCCGTCGGCATTCCGGAAGTTGAGGGGCCGGCTGCTTTCCTTGTCGAAGTTCGTCGCGTCCTTGAACAATCCGACATGCAGATGCGGGCCGCTGGAGCAACCGCTGTCGCCGGAGAGTCCGAGAAGTGTGCCAGCACTCACGCGGTCGCCGACGCGAACGCGGGCTCCGTTGGTGGTGAGGTGGAGATAGGCCATGACCGTTCTGTCGTCGTGCGTGATCCAGACGGAGTTCTCGTGGCCGCACACGCGGTCGGAGTTGGGCCACCGTTGCTCCACGTACGTCGCCAGGCCTTCGCGCGAGGCCAGCACCGAGTCGCCGATGGCGAGATCGAAATCGTAGGCGAGCCACCCATTGTGGCCCCATCGCGGGTCGGGCGGACAATTCCCCTGGAACATCGTGTAGCTGCGTCCCGCGGGGAACGGAAGCAGGTATTGCGAAGTATTCGGATCTGGAAACTTCTGGCCGCATCGCGCGGCCGCCGACTGAGTTCCCTGCGCCACGTCGGAAGGTCCACCGACAGCGCTGCACGCCGCGATGACGCAGCTGACCATCACTACAAGGGGCTTGCCGCAAGAACGCCTTGGCATAGGCATGAATATGCGATGCCACCTGAGCCGCGCGGAACGCGCATCATCGAAGTCTTACGAGATGCAAACGCCGAAGGAGCGCGCGGGACGGCCGTACCGCCTGACGAGTGCGTCGCGTATGACGTCCGCGTAGGCGAGCGCGATCAAGGGAAGCCCTCCGAGCAGCAGTGCGCGATAGACCTCGTGCGGGCCCTGGTTGTGCATCTTGAAGAAATCGTAGCCGGTGCGGACGTGCTGCGGCGGCAGGATCAAGAGTGTATCCGCACTGCGCAGCGCATACGCCGTTGTCTGGCGTGAGAGCAAGCCCACTATAACATCTTATAGGTCTACCGAAACCGGCGCCGCTACGGTAAGTCTTGGCGTGGGATATCTCACTTGGATACACCCCATCGCGGCCCCAGCTCACGACGGCTTGTTGCGCCAGCCGCCTCGACCGGGTAGCTCGGCGGCGTGGGACCGCGTATCTCCGAGGCGCCGGGCAGAGGAAGTGGTGCACATTAGGGCTTAGTGGTCCACCCCCCACCAGTACCAGCCAATGCGGACAATAGGACATATCTCCGCGGAACTCTTCCTTGATCTCCGGAAGCTTCTCCCCACTGGACAGCTGCCAGTTCAAGTATCGCTATCACAGATTGGCCCGGCGATGAACGCGTCGGAAGGCACGTTCGTCGTTGTCGACCCCACTGAAATGCGTCCGGATGCTTTTCACTCGCTCTTCGCCAAAGTCAAGGAAACGGGAGCGCGCCTGCTCTTGTATGGCCGATTGACCTCACAGTTTGCCGCGCAAGTCGCGTGGGCCAGCAGCGCCATGCGAGTGGAGACAGCGATCGCGAGTGAACAGGGGCGACGGAATCTGTTGCGACTTCTTCGTGATCCGCGGGCGACTGCCTCAATGCATGCCATCGTGCTGCACCGCATTGCCGATCACATACGTCGCACGCACGCCTGCTTGCTCACGGCCTTCGTCGGGCTATTTGCCGGGTTGCCCGTGCCGGCGCGATCGTGCGACCTTCTTCAACAGATGAATATGAGCGCCGCAAGGACGCACCGGTGTCTCCTTCATGCGGGACTGGCGCCGCTTCCGCTCATGCTATGCGGCATTCGACTATGTCATTCGTGGCCAAGCTTGTGCGACAGGTCCTTAACGCTCGAGGCCATCGCGGAGAAGTATGGCTTCGGCGCCGTACGGACCTTGCACGACAATTGCGTGCGGTTCACGGGGGTCACCCCCGGAAGAGTGCATCGTGTTCTGGATAACGAGGAGTTTGCAAGTCGCGTGTTGCGCGTCTTGCAGCCGCACACCGCGCAACTGAACTAGCGCAACCCGGATCGTCAAAGTCGCAGATTATCGAGATTATCTGCCGAATTCGCACAGAAATTGTATGGTCATGAGCAGTAGCCTCCTCTATCATTATCTCGCACCGAGTGAACGCCGCAAACCGCGGTTTGCATCCACTAGCTAATGGGGAAGCCAGATGACTCACAATGTGTTAGCCGCCTTGGGATTGGTGTTCGTAACAGCCGGAGCTTCTGACGCGGCGCGCACGGCGTCAGTCGTTCCCAACGCAGGACAGCAGCAGCTAGCCAGTGTGGCGGAGCACACCGCTCCTTCCAGGGTGACGTGCTCATCCTACCCGTGTCCCGGGGGCCTCTTCTGGTACTACTTCACAGATCCGGGTTGCCCGAACAGCCCCGATACCTTCCAAGCGTATGTGGAATACTGGAATGAAGATGCAACGTTTGCCTATGACGTGTACGCCGGAAACTCGACGTATGTGTGCACGACGGGTGCGCCCGACTACACTGGGATATACGTGGAGCAGACTCTGTCGTCCGGTTCAGTCTGGCCGAATTGTCAACAGACGTCTCCCTGGGGTTGCCAGAACATCGGCTTTAGCTGGAGTGGTCACCCGTAGCTGTCGGCCCGCGTTGTCGGCGCGCTGACGATACCTGGGAACACCCTACCTACGATCCGTCACATATCTCAATAACGGCGAAGGGCGTCAGGAGCTAAAGAGGCTCTTGACGCCCCGCCTTGCAGGTGTGGTATAGAGCGACGTGTGCGAAGCCAATGTGGCCGCGGGGGAGAGTCTCCATGACTACCCCTGGGTCAACGAGGACGCCGCTGTCCACCTCAGAATGAGCTCTCCCAGGAACAAGGCCGATATCTACCGGCCGGCCAAAGGATGACGCGACCTGACCCACGACCGGTTCAGGGGCACCCACTTCCGAACGCGATCAGGAGGCGCTAGCATCATAGACCTGTCCCGGGAGCAATCATGAGAACTTCGATGCGTAGCGCGGCGCTGGCGGCAGGCACGGTGCTGTCCGCCCTGTTGTTCGTCACTTGTCGGGGAGGCGGAACCGATTCCTCCGGCGAGGGGGCTGAGATCGATCTCGTGGCAGTCGAGACGGGAGTCGACCAGATTGCCGGGATCATCAACGTCTGCCGCCCCGGTGGCAGCCTCCGTGCGGCGCCGGTGGTCGACCCGGGTGCCCAGGCGACCGCCGCGCTGATCTCGCGGCTGGTCTCGACGTATCGGAACGGAAACCTTCGGGTCGGCGGCCCGCCGCGGTCCTTGGGCCCCACCAAGCCGGCCGACTCCTTCGGTGAATGTGGGGGGAGGATCACCTATCCGAGCTACAGCCACTCGAACGGCGTCACCACGGCGACGCTGGAATTCGACAATTACTGCGAGGTGAGCGACGACGCCGGCGGCAACCGCATCATCTCCGATGGGACCATCAGTTTCGTGAACACCGGAATTCCGAGTGCCAGCGGCCCGTACACCGACAGAGTCGAGGCTGATAGCCCCGGCGGCGTGACCTACGACACCAAGACCTCGAATGGGGCCTCCACCATCAGCTCCCAGCGGATTTCGTTCCGGGACTACCTCCTCGATGCCGGAGTGCCGGGAGCCGTACCGACTGCCGCGAACCCGAATCGGATCGGGTGGGCCGAGGCCTCAGTTACGGATCTCGTCGGCGGCAAGACCTACCGTCAGACCGACGTCAGCGTTACCGAGCACTTCACCCCGAACGGGAGTGAGTTGGTGACGATCTCCGGCCGGGGTTACCGGTCCAACGGCGACTACTACGACATCCGGACCACCTCGCCGATTACCAACGACGCCAACGGCAATGTCGTGGGCGGCGTGCTCACCTTCACCGGGGGCTCCGGCACCCAGGCCGTCATGACTTTCCTGCCGGGGGCCACTTTTCAGGCCACGATGACCGTGAACGGGCAGCCGGTCATGAACGTCCCGGCCTGCCGCTAGCGGCCACCGAGAGAGCCGGGAGGCTGGGGTTGGTAGCGTTCCTCCCGGCATGATATTCCTCCGCAATGTTCTGCGCGCTCCCGCGCGCAGCATCATGACGATCTTCGGTGTGGCCGCGGGGGTCGCGCTGTTCGTGGCGATCACCGCCATCACCGTCGACGCCCGCCAACAGATCTCCAGTGCCGTCGGCGCCTACCATCTCGAGGTGGTGGTTTACGAGCGGCGAGCCAACTCGCCCTTCACCTCCAAAATCAGCTTCGCGCAGATGGGGGAGCTGGAGGCGCGTTATGGCGATGCCCTCGCGCCGCTCGTGCTCGGCTCCCACAACGAACCCTGGAATTCCTACGCCCTCATCGTGGGGGTGACTCCGGCCTTCCTGCGCCGGATCCCGTTGAGCGCGGGAACGGTGTACGCGGAGGGATCCGGCGAAGCGGTCCTGGGTGAGATCGCCGCATCCAAACTCGGGATCGTTCCGGATGGGCAGCTCACCCTCGATGGCAGGCTCGTCCGCATCCGCGGAATCTTCCGCACCGGCAGCCGGCTGCTCGACGGCGGAGTCATGACCGAGATCGGGAATGCCCAACGCATCTTGACCCGCGGAGGAGCCGAGCCGCAGTACACTATCGCGGTGGTTCGCGCCGAAGACGCGGAGGCGAGTCGGCGGCTGATCGCCGAGGTCGGCCGCCTCTATCCCAACCTCAAGGCCATCCCCGGAAGCGAGTTTGCGGGCGCCCTCCGGCTGATGCGGGTGGTGGATGCTTTCGTCCGGACCATCTCGGTCGTGGCGCTGATCGGGACCTGTGTGGTGGTCAGCAATACGTTCCTGATGGCCATCGCGGAGCGCACCCGCGAAATCGGGATCCTGATGGCGGTAGGCTGGACGCCCTGGCTGGTGCTGCGCATGCTGTTCGCGGAGTGCGTGGTGATCTGTGCCGCGGGAGCGGTGTTCGGCAACCTGCTGGCGCTGGTCCTGCTGCGCGTGGTCAACAGCCTCCCGGCGGTCGGCTTCGGTTGGATCCCGGTCAGCTTTCCCCTCCGCCTGACCGGTGCCTCGCTGGTCATGGCGCTTTCGGTGGCGGTGGTCGCATTGCTGTGGCCCGCGGTGGTACTCTGGCGCCTGCAACCGCTCACCGCGCTCCGTCATGAGTGAGGCGCTGCTGGTGGTGGAGGGCCTGGTCCGTCACTACGACCGCGGGTCGGTCAAGGCACTCGACGGCGTCTCGTTCCAGGCCTCGGCGGGAGAAGTGGTGGCCGTGACGGGGCCATCCGGCTGCGGCAAGAGCACCCTGCTGTCCCTCATCGGCTTGCTGGATCGGCCTTCGGCGGGGCGGGTGCGGGTCGGAGGGCTGGATCTTGCCAGCGTGAGGCGCCCCAGCGCGTTTCGGGCCGAGCAGATCGGCTTCGTGTTTCAGTTCCACCATCTCGTGTCCACCATGACCTTGGCCGAAAACGTCGCCGCCCCGGCAGTGGCGCTCGGGGTGCCGCGCCGCCGCCGGATGGCCGAAGCATGGGCCATGCTCGACCGGATGGGACTGTCGGCCAGGGCGGACTTCCTGCCGGCCAAGGTATCGGGGGGGGAGCGGCAACGAGCGGCGGTGGCCCGGGCTCTCAGCAACCGCCCGCCGATCATCCTGGCGGATGAGCCGACCGGAAACCTCGACAGCCGAAACGGCGAGCTGGTGGCGGATCTCCTGGTGCGTCATGCGCGCTCTCAGCGTGCGCTGGTGCTGGTGGCGACCCACAATCCGGAGATCGCCGGGCTGGCCGACCGGCATATCGTCCTGCGGGATGGCGTGCTGGTGTCTTCGTGAGGCGGATCGACCTCTTTGCGGGAGTCAATCTCCTGCTGTTTATCGTCCTGGCCGTCTTCCGCTACTACGCCCGCTTCATCGAGTACCGGGGCGCCGAGCACCTTGAGGAGTTCTTTATCTATGCGGTCGTCATTCTCGCCTTCATCGTGGCGCTGTGGCGGATCTTCCGGCGCCACGATTTCGACACCGCGCTGCTGGTGCTGGTGCAGATCGGAATCCTGATGCACTTTGCCGGCGCCTTCGTGCCGGTGGACGGAGGGCGGCTCTACGACTGGCATCTCCTCGGGGTGCGCTACGACAAGTACGTACACTTCGTCAACGCCTTTGCGGCGACGTTCCTGATCAACCGGTTATTCTCGATTCAGGGGATCGCCCCGACCTTGGCCAACACCATCTTCCTCGTCCTGATCACCCTGGGGCTTGGCGCGGTGGTGGAGATCGTGGAGTATGTGGCGTTGCTGACAGTGCCGAACAGCCTGGTGGGGAACTACGACAACAACATGGTGGACTTGATCGCCAACCTGTGCGGCTCGCTGAGTTTTATCCCGGTTCGTGCGAGATTCGGCAGGGGGTTCGGGTGAGACACGGTACGGCGCGACCGCCCCATTGGAGGACCCGATGCCTAGATCGCGATTGACCGTACTCGCCCTCCTGCTCGCCACCGCCGGAGCATGCACACGAGAAACAACTCCGGAGCAAGCGCTGGCGCGAACGCTGGAAGCGGAGTACGGTGGAGGAACGCGAGCGAGTGTCGGCTTCCTCAATAACGCGACCCACCTGATGGTCCTCTTGCAGGGTCCACGCTTTGCGAATCTGTCGGGCTCTTTGGTGTCCTCGACCGCGTTAGACGTCGGACGGTTCGCGTTGCTGAAGTACGGGCAATCGGACCAACTCGACAGCCTGACGGTCTCCTTTGTCGAGTTTACGGGTCGGGGCAGCTCGTATATCAACGCGCAACGATTCGACTTCAGTGCCGCAGAGCTCCGGTAGGGTGCGCCGCCGAACGGAGTCCCCATGACCTGGGGTCTTGTCGCTCTCATCGGAGTGCCTCTCTCCTTCGCGGGGCTCCTTGTCCTCATGGGCTACTGGGATCGCCGCCGGATCGAGGACCATGTCAACTCCCTCGGGTGGACCCTCCTGTCGGTCTCGTCGCCCCCCGTCGGGCCACGCTGGATGGCGGACTGGTTCATCGATTCGGGCGAGCGACTGTATTGGATCGAGGTCCAGGACGACAAAGGCGCTCAACGGGGGATGCGCTGCCAGACGAGCTACCTTGGGGGAACCTACGTCAGCGAAGACGCCACCGATCCCCTCCGAATCGTGATGCCAAAATGACTAAGAGCAACCGCCTGCCATCGATCCGACTCGGCGTGCCGATCGTCGAACGCACCTACTCGGTCGGCCGCTCTCGACGCCCCTCCGTGACGCTCCAGATCGGGAAACCTCGCCCGGTTCCCGGATGGGATTGGGCCTGTCCAGTCAGAATCCAAGAAGGCACCGGCAAGCGGGCTCCCGTCCACCCCATCTTCGGCGTTGATGCGCTGCAGTCTTTGCTTCTGGCCCTCGAGTATTGTCGGATCCGGCTCACCATTCCCGATCGCGACCTTCGGTACCTCGGATTGCCGGTCGGAGCTGAGTTTTCGTTCGGCTCCTCCCGGCACCCCCCACCTAGCATAGCGACCGAAACGGTGCGAGACTCCTAGCATCCACCACGACAAAGGTTCCTATGTCTTCCCGCTCCCTCCTTGGCACCCTCCTCCTTGCGGCCTGCACCGTTCAGCCCGGGCCGCCAGCCGCGCCGAGGACCGATGCCACGGCGGCGGCGCGGCATCGGTCC
>JABFSM010000327.1 GCA_013140635.1 Gemmatimonadales bacterium | reverse complement strand
CCCTCCCACCCCGGCCGGCCACGAGGTAATCGGCGCCTTGGTCGAGCGCCCGCCGAGCTTCCTCGAGATCGTGCACCGACACGCCGACCCAGGCGCCGGGGTGGAGCTCCCGGGCATCCTGTGCCGACAGGTCGCCCTGACGAAGGTGAATCCCCGCGGCGAGGGTGGCCCGGGCAAGATCGGGGCGGGCATGGACGAAGAGCGCCGCCTCGGGCGGCCGCGCGAGCGCTTGGACCCGTTCGACGAAGGCGGCGTGCTGCGCGGTCGTCGATTCGGGGGCGCGCACGACCAGCGCAACGGCGGGCCCGCTCGCCGCGATGGCGGCGGCACGGATCCCGAAATCGGCCGCGCGGCAGAGTGTGTCGGTGGTGATCGCGAAGAGGCGGGGGAGGGGCCTCACGCGAAGGTCTCCCCCGGCATCGCGCCGCGCCCGCGCAGCCAGTCGGCCGCGGACATGCGCGCTCGTCCCGCCGGCCGCACCTCGGCGATCTCGATCGCGCCCGCCACAGTACCGATCACGAGCGCATTCCGAACATCGAGGATCCGGCCCGGGGGCCCGCCGCCGGGCGCTGGCCGCACCCCGAAGAACTTCACCTCGCGCTCGTGCAGCGTAGTCCACGCCCCCGGCGCCGGGTCGAAGGCCCGGATACGGCGCGCGATGGCGCCGGCGTCCTCGCTCCAGTCGAGCCGGGCGGTGGCCCGGTCGATCTTGGGGGCGAAGGTGGCGAGTGCGGCGTCCTGCGGCATTGGCGTTAGGCGGCCCAGGCGCTGCAGGGCGAGCGCTTCGATGAGGGCAACGGCGCCGAGGGTGGCGAGGCGCGCGGTCAAGGCGCCGGCGGTGTCCCCGGGGCCGATCGGCGTGGTGAGCCGGTGCAGCACCGGCCCGCTGTCCATCCCTTTGGCCATTTGCATGATGGAAACGCCGGTTTCCGCGTCGCCCCGGAGGATGGCCCAATTGATCGGGGCCGCGCCGCGCAGCGCCGGCAACAAGGAAGCATGGACGTTGATCATGCCGCGCGGAGGAATGGCGAGCATCTCCGGCTTGAGCAAGTGCCCGTACGCCACCACGACACCGAGCTCCGCCTGGTGGTGCTTGAGGGCGGCGTGGAAGAGATCGCCGACCGGCCGTTCCGGCTGCAGGACCGGGAGCCCGAGGCGCAGCGCGGCCACCTTGACCGGCGGCGGCACCAGCGTGGAGCGCGAGCGTCCCTGGGGCTTGTCGGGTTGGGTCACGACGCCGACCACTTGCGCGCCCTCGGCGGTGAGCGCTTCGAGGCTCGGCACCGCAAACTCCGGCGTGCCGAAGAAGACGATCCGCATTACTCCGGCCGCGCCCGCTCCGGTTTGACGGTCTTGATGAGTCCCTCCCCTTTGTGGTCCCGCTTCCACCGGGCCACGAGAAACTGCCGCTTGAGCGCCCCGAGGTGATCGATGAAGAGAATGCCGTCGAGGTGGTCGATCTCGTGTTGAATGGCGCGGGCGAGGAGCCCCTCCGCCTCCCGGCGAAATGGCGCCCCGTTCTGGTCCAGCGCTTCGAGGACCACCCGCCCCGGGCGGGTGACTTCCCCGAAGGCGTCGGGGATCGACAGGCACCCTTCCTCGGCCCGGTCCCTCCCTTCCGCGCTCACGATGACCGGGTTGACCATAGCGAAGCGGTCTTCTTCGGTGCCCACCACCGCCACCCGCGTGGCGACCCCGACTTGATTGGCCGCGAGTCCGACGCCGTTGGCCGCGTCCATCGTCTCGAACAGGTCGTCGATGAGCCGGCGGACCGCTGCGTCCACCTGGGCCACCTCCGCGCCGCGTTGCCGGAGCACGGGGGAGCCGAGGAGATGGAGGTCTCGGAGGGCCACGCTAGGCAGTAGGGGAGACGTTTTCGCCGACCCGGACGATGCGCGCCCGTTCGATGACGAGTGAAGCGGTCCCGCTCTCGATCGTCACCCGGTCGTCCTTGATCTCCTTGACCTTGCCGATGATGCCGCCGGCGGTGGTCACGTCGTCGCCCTTTTTGAGGGCGGCGAGGATTTCGGCGTGTTTCTTCCTGGCCTTCGACTGGGGTCGAATGAGCAGAAAATAGAAGATCAGAATGATCGCGCCGAACTGGAACAGCAGGAGGCCCATCGAGCCGCCGCCGCTGCCGCTCGTGGGAGCCATCAGGCTCATCAGCACTGGTGTCATGCGTCCTCTCGTGCGTGGTAGCGTTGGAGCCACTCGCGGCTCCAGCGGTCGAACTCTCCCTGCAAAATGGCCGCCCGGGCCTGCTCGCCGATCCGGAGGAGAAACCGGATGTTGTGCAGCGAGACGAGCCGGAGCCCCAGCATTTCCCCCGCCACGAACAGGTGGCGGAGGTAGCTCTTCGAGAAGCGGGCGCACGCGGCGCAGTCGCAATCGGGGTCGAGCGGCTCGTCCGCCATGCGGTGCGCGGCCTTGCGGACGTTGAGCTTGCCGCGGGCGGTCCACGCGGTGCCGTGCCGGCCGTTCCGCGTCGCCGCGACGCAGTCGAAGAGGTCTACCCCTCGGGCGATTCCCTCGATCAAATCCTCGGGGAATCCGACGCCCATAAGATAACGCGGCCGGTCTATCGGGAGGCGGTCCGCGAGCGATTCGAGCACCCGGTGCATGACCGGTTTCGGCTCGCCCACCGAGAGGCCGCCGATGGCGACACCGGTCCAGGGCCCCCGTTCGAGCGTTCCTTCGAGCGAGCGTCGCCTAAGCTCGTCGTGGGAGCCGCCTTGGACGATGGGCCAGAGGGTCTGACGGAAGGTCGGAACGTCGGTAGGTCGGTAGGTCGGTAGGGGGCCTTCTACCGACTTACCGACATACCGACCCTCTGCCAACTCCCCATGCGCAGCCTTGCACCGATCCAACCATCGGAGTGTCCGTTCCATCCCCTCTTCGGCTAGCTCGAAGGAGGCCTGGCCCGGGACGACGTGATCGAAGGCCATGGCCACGTCGGCGCCGAGGGCCCACTGGATCTCCATCGAGGACTCCGGCGTCAGTGTCCGCACCGATCCGTCGATGTGGCTGGTGAACTCGACACCCTCTTCCTCGATCGTGCGCAGGCCGGCCAGGGAAAACACCTGAAAGCCGCCCGAATCGGTGAGCATCGGCCGGGACCAGGTCGAGAAGCGGTGCAGCCCCCCCATCGCGCGGACCACCGCTTCGCCGGGCCGAAGGTGGAGATGGTAGGTGTTGCCGAGGATGATCTGCGCCGCGGCCTGTTCGATCTCCTCCGGATGGAGGCCGCGGACGGCGCCATAGGTGCCGACCGGCATGAACGCCGGCGTCCGCACCTCACCGTGAGGGAGCGTCAGGCGGCCGGCGCGGGCATGGCCCTCGGTGGCGTCGAGCTGGAACTCAAACACGCGGCGTCATCGCGGCCCATGGAAGAGAACGCTCGTCATCGCGAGCCGCGAAGCGGCGTGGCGATCTCGGGTTTGCGGTGACGGAGGGGTCATATGACCGCCATCGCGTCGCCGTAGGAGTAGAAGCGAAAGCGGCGCTGGACCGCGATGTCGTATGCCTGACGGTAATACGGCGTGAACGCCGCCACCAGCATGAGCAGCGTGGAGCGTGGGAGGTGAAAGTTGGTGATCAATTTGTCGACGACTCCGAACTCATAGCCTGGTGCGATCATGAGCCGCGTCTCGGCGGCGCCGGCGGTGACGGTGCCGTCCGCGCGCGCGGCCGACTCCAGGGCGCGGTCTGGGCCGTGGGGACAACGGTGGTGCGCGC
>JABFSM010000122.1 GCA_013140635.1 Gemmatimonadales bacterium | reverse complement strand
TCGCTGCGGCACCCGAGAGCGCGGCGGTAACGGCGCCGGCACCTCCCGCCACCTGCGATGCGGCCTATCACGCGCGGGAATGGGCGCTCGCCTTTACGCTCTGCAGCGCGGCGGTCAAGGCGAACGTCTCCGACGTCGTCGCCAACCGGAACCTTGGGCTCCTTTACGCCTCGGGACGCGGCGTCACCCAGGACGAGCGGCTCGCGACGACCCACCTCGTCTTCGCGGCCGACGAGGCCGATACGATCGCCGCCCTCGAGATGGCTCGGCGTTATGAGACCGGCAAAGGAACCGCCGTGGATCAGCGTAAGGCGTCCGGGAAGTACTTGCTGGCCGCCAATCTCGGCGTGCAGGAGGCCTATCCGATTCTCGCCCAGCGGTTTGCCGACGGGCTCGGCGTGACGAAGAACGAGGCGGAGGCGGCCAAGTGGTGGGCCCGGGCCGCCGTTCCACCAATGAGCCATCTGCCGTCGATGACGCGGCTCGGAGCGGCGTACATGAACGGTCGCGGCGTAAAGAAGAACGAAGACACCGGCCGCGAATGGTATGTGAAGGCGGCGAACGCCGGAGAGGCGGAAGCCCAGTATCAGGTCGCGATGATGCTCTTCAACGGCAAAGCCAAGATGGGCAAGGATGCGGGCGCGGCGCGCGGCTGGCTCGATCGTGCCGCAAGGCAAGGCCACGCCGAGGCCATCAAGGAGCTTGCCAAACGGGGCGGCTGAGTCACATCACCCAGAGCAGCACCCATCCGACGGCAATCCACAACAGTTCACGCAAGCGACTGAGCATCCCCGCCTGCAGCGCCAGCGCCGGCGTGATGCCGAGCCAGCTGAACATGAGCAGCAGGGCCCCTTCCTTTGCCCCCAGCTCGAACGGCATGAAGATGAAGATGTTCACCACGAGCGATGAAAAGCTGCCGACCACGAACGCCTTCCAGGGATCGACCCCGAGCCCCATCCCGTACAGAATGATCCAGTATTCCGCGAGCGCCAGAAACCGGGCCGAGGTTTCCACCGCGAGGGCGAGATAGAATCGCCGCGGATTGCGGACGTAGACCGCGGTCACATGCTCGTCGATTTCGTGCAGGGCGGCGGTCTTCGGTTCGAGCTTGGCCGCCAGCCGCCGAAGGAGCGGCACTCGGCCGAGGAGGTGCAGCAGATGCACCGCCAGTCCTTCGCGGTGGCGCGAAAAGAGAAACCAGGTAATGCCGCCAAGCACCAATCCGGTGATCACGATGCCGCCGACGATCACCGGCGTCTTGGGGAGAATGATCAGCGCCGGAATGAGCGCCAGAATGAACGCCACCACATGGGCCAGCGCGTGCAGCAACCGAAACGCCACGACCGATCCGACCGCTCGCCGCTGGCCCAGAACCTTGGTGGCCGCGATGATCTTGAGCGGCTCCCCGCCGAAGCTCGCGAGGGGGGTCGAGTAGTTGACCGCGAAGGCCGCTACCGTCATGACAGAGGCCCGCCAGAGCGGCAGCCTCGGCCCGCCATCGGAGGTGAGGAGTTGCCATGCGATGGCGTTGAGGACGTAGACCGCGGCCCAGAGCGGCATCAGCGCCGCCACGACCCAAAGCGAGGATCGGAGCCCGCGCACAAGCTCGGCGGGGCCGCTCTGCCAAATCATCACCGTGACGAGGGTGACGCCGATCAGCAGGAAGGTGAGTCGAAGGGTGCGGCTCATGCGTAGAAGATGAGCCCCCCAGGCGGAAAAGACGAACTACTGCCGAAGCACCCGGATGTTCCCCTTGAACGACCGGATGGTTACCTGCGATCCGCCGCTGCCGGTCGTGAAGCCATATGGCTTGGCGCCGCTCACCGGCTTCATGGCCTTTCCCTTGAGGAAAAGACCGACGTCGATCACCCCCTCGAAGGTCTGCAGTTCGAACTCGGCCGAGAGAAGCGCCGGCAGGCGGAGGGTCACGTCGCCGCTGTGGGTGACCGCCTCGAGGGTGCCGTGGTCGCCTACGGTGCCGTCGTAGCTGATCGGCCCCGAGACCGTTTCCAGCCGGGCGCGGGAGGTGTGAATCCCGGTCGCGGTGATGCCGCCTCCGACCGTGGTGGCCATGACATCGCCCGACAGGTTCTTGAGGGTGACGGCGCCAGCCCCACCGTTGAGGCGCGCCACTTTGATCTCTCCCGCCACGCTCAGCTCCCCCTCCATCGATTCCGCCACCAAGAGCCGAAGCCCCGCGTCGACCACGATGGGGCCGCTCACCGACGCGCACTGGAGCTCGCCGACGAGCCCGGAAACCTCCACACCGGCGCTGATCGAGCGGACGAAGACCCGAACGGCCCGCGGCAGCCGCACCTCGATGATCGAGCCGGGACCGGCCTGCGTCTCGTCCCGGCGTTCGACGCCGAGCTTCGCGAAGGCGCCCTTGCCGCCGAAGTACAGAGAGGCTCCGGGCGCCAGCGATCCGATCACCGCGAGCGAGTCCTTGTCCCAGGCAATGAGCCGGATGGTGCCGGCGTTGTTGGTGATGCGAATCGACGCGTTCGAGTCGATCGCGATGATTCGATTCACCTTCTGCTGGGCCAGGAGGGGGCCGGCAAGAAAGAGCGGGAGCAAGAGGAGTCGGACGTTCATGACGCGGCGCCCGCTCCCGCCAGGGTGGTGGCTCGGCGGAGCAGGTCGAGCTTCTGGCGCCAGGCGGCCAGCACGAGTTGCTCGAGCGAGGCGTTGGCCGGATCGCGCGCGAGCGCCCGCCGCGATTCCGCCAATGCGCTGTCGATCGTGGTGAGGCTCTTCTTCAGGATGAGCATCGTTTCTTGTGAGATCTTCCCGGGCGAGGCCGTGAGCGTGCGGCCGAGTTCGTCGCTGGCGGCGGCGTACTGCGCCTCGAGGCCGCGGATCCGCTCGGAGGGAAGGTCGGCAACGAGTCGGGGCGTCGCGCCACGGGTCAGCAGAGCGGTCGTTCCAGAGGACAAAGCAACGAGCACAACGGCCGCCGCCGCGAGTGCCCATGCCGGGAGGGCGTAACGCCGCCGGATGCCCCGACCACCGCGGTCGAGCCTGGCCTGAATACCGGGCCAGAGATCCACGACAGGCAACACACTCTTCGGCAGGGCGCGGACTTCGGCCGACAGGAGGTGAGCGCCGTCCAGCAAATCTCCGCAAACCGCACACTCCGCGGCGTGGAGTTCGATCGCCTCGGATTCCGTGGCGGAGAGCGCGCCACGCAGATAGGGGTCGAGAGAGGATCGAAGCTCGGTGCAGGTCATCGATCGAGCGCCTCGCGCAGCAGCCGCCGCGCCCGAAAGAGCTGGGCCTTGGAGGTTCCGACGGCCACGCCAAGGAGCCCCCCGATCTCTTCGTGCCGATATCCCTCGACGTCGTGCAAGACGAACACGACACGCGCCCTTTCCGGCAGCGCGGCAATAGCCCGCTCCAAGTCGAGCGATTCGCCCGGGGCCGAGGCGGTCGTTTCGAAGTGGGAGAGATCGTCGGTGGGAGTGACCCGTTTCTCGCGCCGGTCGCGGGCTCGGCGTTCCCCGAGGAAAACGTTCACGGCTAGGCGGTGGAGCCAGCTGGAAAAGGCGCTCTCGCCCCGGAACGAGGCAAGCGCTTGCCATGCCCGCACGAAGACATCCTGCGTCAGGTCCGCCGCCGCCGCCCCATCCCCCGCCAGCCGGAGGCAGAGCGCATGCACTCGGCCGACATGGGCGCGGTAGAGCGCGCCGAAAGCTTCTTCATCGCCGGCCCGCGCGCGTGCCACCAGCTCGCTCATGACCGGGG
>JABFSM010000223.1 GCA_013140635.1 Gemmatimonadales bacterium | reverse complement strand
AACGGGTCAGGGCGTGACGGCCGAACCGGCGGCGGTGGCGCGATGACCCCGGAGTACAAGGGCTACCTGCTCCTCAGCCCCATCAAGATGGTGGCCGTGTTCACCATCGTGATGATCGGCGTCGCGCTCCTCACGCTCATGGAACGCAAGGTGAGCGCGTGGATGCAGAACCGCCGGGGCCCGAACCGGGTCGGGTGGGCGGGGCTGCTGCAGCCGGCCGCGGACGGGGTCAAGAATATCCTCAAGGAAGAGACGATCCCCGCCAATGCGAATCTCATCATCTTCTTCCTCGCGCCGGCGTTGGCCTTCATTCCCGCGCTGCTTCTCTCCGCGGTGATTCCGTGGGCGGCGCCGCTCCCGGTGAATTTCGACGTGCACCTTCCGCTGCTTGGGTCGGTGAGCTACCACGGCATGCTCTCGATGGCGGTCACCGACCTGCCGGTCGGTTTTCTCTTCGTCCTCGCCATCAGTTCTCTCGGCGTCTACGGGATCGCGCTGGCCGGCTGGTCGTCGAACAACAAGTACTCGCTGCTGGGCGGGCTCCGCTCCAGCGCGCAGATGATCTCCTATGAAGTGGCGATGGGGATGAGCCTCATTCCGTTGCTGCTCCTAACCGGCAATGTGACCTTTGCCGGGATCATCGAGACGCAGCAGGAAGGGCTCTGGTTCGTTCTCCCGCTCTTCATTTCGTTCTTCATCTTCACGGTCGCCGGCTTTGCCGAGACCAACCGGCTCCCCTTCGATCTGCCGGAAGCCGAGTCCGAGCTCATTGCCGGGTATCACACCGAATACAGCGCGATGAAGTTCAGCATGTTTCCGATTTCCGAGTACTCGAACATGGCGACGGTCTCGGCGATGATCGTGACCCTCTTTTTCGGCGGCTGGGATCTGCCCGGTCCGTGGCAGCCGGCGCCGGGAGCGCTGCTCACGCTGCTGACCGCCGGCATGATGTTCGTCAAGGTGATGTTCTTCCTCTTCTTCTTCATGTGGATTCGCTGGACGCTGCCGAGGTTCCGGTACGACCAGCTCATGGCGCTCGGATGGAAGGTGATGCTTCCGTTGGCGCTCGTGTACATCGTGGTGACGACGCTCGCCATCTACGGGATCGAGCAGGTCGCCGGCGTCACCGCTCCCAAGGTCAAGATGGGCATTCTCTTCGGGATGAATCTGGTGCTCGGGTATTTGGTGTTCTTCCTTCTCGATCGCGGACACCTGGTCTCCGGATCCGGCGCGCGGCACGACGCCGCCACTTCTCGAGCCGGCGCGCGGCGCGCCAGGGCGGCCTGATGGCGATCGGTGTCAAGGTGCTGAAGCGGCCGGAGCGGCAGGTCAGTTACGTTCGGGCCACGCTCAAGGGGATGGCGCTCACCTTCAAGCACATGTTCCAGCCGAAGGTGACGATGCAGTATCCGGAGGAAAAGAGCACCAGCGACGAGCGGGGCCAGTATACGATCTCCCCCCGCTGGCGCGGCACTCACCGGATGCTGGCCGACGAGCAAGGACGTTCGAAGTGCGTGGCCTGCGGCCTCTGTCCGCAAATCTGCCCCGCGAATTGCATCAAGCTGGTGCCGGGTGAGGACGAGGAAGGGAACCGCTACCCGCTGATCTATGAAATCGACGAGTTCCGCTGCGTGTTCTGCGGCTACTGCCAAGAGGTGTGCCCGGAAGAGGCCATCCACGTCGGCGTGCACTATGAGAACTCGGAGTATTCGCGCGACCGCTTCGTGTACGATCTGGAGCGGCTCACGGCCCAGACGCACCCGGTGTCGACGCTCTGGGATCCGAGCGACCCGAAAGGCGAGTGATGAGCGGCCAGACGGTCTTCTATATCCTGGCCGGCGCGGCGATCCTCTCCGCGCTGCTCTGCATCATCCAGAAGAATCCGATCGCCTCGGTACTCTGGCTCATTTCGACCATGTTCGCGCTGGCCGGCATCTACGTGCTGCTTCAGGCCCAGTTCATCGCGGCCATTCAGGTGCTGGTGTACGCCGGTGCCATTATGGTGCTCTTCCTCTTCGTGATCATGCTGCTGAATCTCGGCCGAGATACCGGCGACCTCCGCGGCATGCCGGTGCGCCTAGCCGCGGTTCTCGTGGCCGGCGGCCTCTTGGGGGAGCTGGTGCTGCTTGCGCGGGTCACCCCAGGGAGCATGGCGCTGCTCCGCGGAACCGCGGTGGGTGCGGGCACGCCGATGGCGTCCTTTCCCGCCGGCCAGGCCGGCGCCGCCGCGCCGGGGGCGCAGGGTGTGGTCGGCGCCATCGCCGAACCGCTTTTCCGCACCTATCTGGTGCCGTTCGAGATCACGTCGATCCTGTTGCTCGCCGCCGTGGTTGGCGCCGTCGTGCTTGCCAAGAGGAAGCTCTAGACCATGCTGCTCGGACCGTCGCTGCTCGTCTCAGCCATTCTGTTCACGATTGGCGTGGTTGGCGTGATGCTCCGCCGAAACGCCATCGTGCTCTTCATGTGCATTGAGCTGATGCTCAATGCGGTGAACCTCACCTTCGTGGCCCTCTCGCAGGTCCTCGGGCTGGGCGGACAGGTGATGGTCTTCTTCGTGATGACGGTGGCCGCCGCGGAGGCCGCGGTCGGGCTCGCCATCATTCTGGCCATCTTCCGGCACACCCGGTCGGTGGACCTCAAGAACATCAACCTCTTGCAGGGCTGATGACCTTCTCTCTGCTCGCCGCCCTGCCGCAGGTGGGGGAGATGACGGTTGCCACCGGCGCGGCGCGCTGGGTCTGGCTTGCCGTGGCATTTCCGCTGGTTGGCTTCCTGGTGAACGGCGCGCTCGCGCTCAAGCGACCGGAGGCCAAGACGGCGGTGTCGGTGGTCGGCACCGGGGTGCTCCTCGCCGCCTTCGCCGTCGCCGCCACGGTGTTCGTGCAGCTCCGCGGCCATCCTCCCGACGCGCCGATCATCGTGTCGCTCTGGAGCTGGATCGTCTCGACCGGGATGGACATTCAGTTCGCCTTCCAGGTCGATCAGCTCTCCGTGGTCATGCTCCTCGTGGTGACCGGGGTCGGAAGCCTGATCCACATCTTCAGTGTCGGGTACATGCGGGCCGACGCCGGGTACGCGCGGTATTTCGCGTATCTGAATCTCTTCGTCGCCTTCATGCTGGTGCTGGTGCTGGGCTCGAATCTGCCGGTGCTCTTCATCGGGTGGGAGGGTGTCGGGCTTTGTTCCTACCTGCTGATCAGCTTCTGGTACGGCGATAAGGCGAATGCCGATGCGGGGAAGAAGGCGTTCCTGGTGAACCGGATCGGCGATCTCGGGGTGCTGATCGCCATGTTTCTCCTCTGGTGGCAGGTCCGGTCGCTCGAGTTCGTTACGATTGCCGCCAGAGTGCCGGGGACCCTTCCTGTCGACGGCGGCATCATCATCGCCATCACGCTCTTTCTCTTCTTGGGCTGCGTCGGCAAGTCGGCGCAGATTCCCCTGTACACCTGGCTCCCCGACGCGATGGCGGGCCCGACGCCGGTGTCGGCGTTGATCCACGCCGCGACGATGGTCACCGCCGGCGTCTATCTCGTGGCCCGCAACAGCGTGCTCTTCGCCATGGCGCCGACGACCAGCATGGTCGTGGCGGGGATCGGGGCGCTGACAGCGCTCTTTGCCGCGTCGATCGGACTCCGCCAATACGACATCAAGAAGGTGCTGGCCTACTCCACCGTCTCGCAGCTCGGCTACATGTTCCTCGCGGTCGGCACCGGCGCGTACGTGGCCGGCGTCTTCCATCTGGTCACGCACGCCTTCTTCAAGGCGCTTCTCTTCTTAGGCTCCGGCAGCGTGATTCACGCCATGCACCACGCCTATCACGCGACGCATTCGCACGAAGATGCGCAGGATATGCGGAACATGGGCGGCCTCCGGAAGTACATGCCGTGGACCTTCGGCCTCATGCTGATCGCCACTTTGGCGATCGCCGGGGTCGCCCCGCTCTCCGGCTTCTTTTCGAAAGACGAAATCCTCGCGGCGGCCTTCGGGCGCGGCGAGACGCACAAGATCTGGCTGCTCTTCTGGGGCATGGGGCTGGCGGCGGCGCTCATGACGGCGTACTACATGATGCGTCTCATGGCCATGACCTTTCTCGGCGACAACCGCACCGGGGCCAAGGAGCGGGAGCATCTCCACGAGGCGCCGTGGATCATGACCGGCCCGCTCGTGGTGCTCGGCCTCCTGAGCCTGATCGGCGGGGTCATCAACCTCCCCGCCTTCTTTCCCGCGGGGCCGCACCATGTGCTCGACGGATGGCTGGAACCGGTCGTGGCCGCGGCGAGCCGCCTGATGCCGGTAGCGATGCCTCACGGTGCCACCGAATGGGCCCTGATCGGGGGGGCGGTCACTATCGCCGCCGTGGGCCTCGTGCTCGGGTGGAAACTGACGCTGGCCAATCCGATCCCCACCGCGCACGACGCGCCGGAGGACACCGGCTTCGCCAGAGTGCTCTTCCGGAAATACTACGTTGACGAGATCTACGACGCCCTGATCGTGCGGCCTCTGGTCGCCTTCTCGCGCGTGGTGCTCTGGAAGGGAGTCGATCAGGGACTCATCGACGGTGTCGGCGCCAACGGCTCCGCGGGCTTGGCCCGGGCGCTCGGGTGGATCGGGAGCCGTCTCCAGACGGGGCAGCTTGGCTTCTATGTGGTGGTCTTCCTTATCGGCGCGGTGTGGCTGCTCCGCACCGTGGCCCAATAGAGGCGCCCTATGACCGCATTCCTCGCCTCCATCGGGTACAACGGCTGGATTCTCCATGTGCTGCTGGCGTTGCCGCTGATCGGCGTCGTGCCGCTGGTGCTTGCCCCGGCGGAACGGGCCAAGCGCATTGCGCTGGCCGTGACGCTGGTCGAATTCATCCTCTCGGTCGGCCTCTGGTGGTCGGTGGAGACGATATCGGGCACGCTGCAACTTACGAGCAGCACCCCGTGGATCGCGGCCTGGGGAATCAGCTACGCCGTGGGCATCGACGGCATTTCACTGATGATGGTGCTGCTCACCACGCTCCTCATGCCGCTCTGCGTGCTGGGGAGCTGGAACTACATCGGTCAGAAAGAGCGGGGGTACTACGCGATGCTTCTCACGCTGATCACCGGCGTGATCGGCGTCTTCGTGGCAACCGACCTCTTCCTCTTCTATGTGTTCTGGGAAGTGATGCTGATCCCGATGTACTTCATCATCGGCATCTGGGGCGGCAAGAACCGGCTCTACGCCGCGATCAAGTTCTTCATCTTCACGATGGCCGGCTCGCTTCTGATGCTGGTGGCTATTCTCGCCCTGGCTTGGTCGGTGGCGGCCAAGACCGGCACGTTGTCGTTCGACTATACGCACCTTCTCGCCAACGCCGGCGCCGCCAAGGCACTCGCGCCCTGGCTCTTTGGGGCGTTCGCGCTCGCCTTCGCGATCAAGGTGCCGATCTTTCCGTTCCACACCTGGCTTCCCGATGCGCACGTCGAGGCGCCGACGGCCGGCAGCGTGTTGCTGGCGGCGGTCCTGCTCAAGATGGGCACGTACGGTTTCCTCCGGTTCGCGGTGCCGTTCTTCCCTTCGGTGGCCGCAAGCCCTTTCGTCACCAACCTGATGCTCGTGCTCGCGGTGGTCGGGATCGTGTACGGAGCGCTCGTCGCGATGGTCCAGCCCGACATCAAGAAGCTGGTGGCCTATTCCTCGGTGAGCCACCTCGGATTCGTCATGCTCGGCATTTGGGCGGCAACGGTTCAGAGCGTCCAGGGCGCGATCATGGTGATGATCGGCCATGGACTGAGCACCGGAGCCCTCTTCTTTCTGGTCGGCATGCTCTACGAACGGCGCCACACTCGGGAGATCTCCGCGTACGGCGGGATCGCCAAGGTCGTGCCGGTCTTCAGCCTTCTCTTCGGTATCGTCGCCCTCTCCTCGATCGGCCTTCCGGGGCTCAATGGATTCGTGGGCGAGTTCCTCGTGTTGCTGGGCAGTTTCGGCGTTCACCCCGTGAGCACCGGCATCGCCACCACGGGGGTGATCTTCGCCGCCGCGTATCTGCTCTGGGCGATGCAGCGGATCCTTTTCAACAAGCTCGACAAGCGCGAGAACGAAGCGCTCACCGATCTCAGCGGGCGTGAGCTTGCCGTTATGTTGCCGCTGATCCTCGGCATCGTCTGGCTGGGGCTCTATCCCAAGCCGGTGTTGCTCAAGATCCAGCCCGCGGCGTTCAAGTACGTGGAGTCGGTGCGCGGAGGTCCCGCCGCCTTGGACCTGGTGCAGCGCCCCCAGGAGCCCGGTCGATGATGCCGATCGACCTGCAGACGCCGTCGGGGGTGACGTTGGCGCTCCTTCCCGAGATTCTCGTTTGCGCCGGCGCTATGCTCGTCTTGATGGTCAATGCGTGGAAGCACCATACCGGGGCCGACAGCCGGCTGGCGGGGAAAGTGGCGCTGGCGTCGTTGATACCGGCGGCCGCCGCGCTCGCGTGGCTCTGGGCCGGCGGTGCCGAGCCCGAGGGCCGGCCCTTCATGGTGGCGCTCGACGGATTCCGGTTCGCCTCGCTCGCCCTGATCCTGATCGCCACCGCGGCCACGATTCTTCTCTCGTTCGGCTACCTGGAGCGAGAGGGCCTCATCGCTCCCGAGTACTACTCGTTGCTCCTCTTTGCCGCCTCCGGGATGATGTTCATGGCGGGAGCGGAAGACCTCATGGTCCTCTTTCTCGGCCTCGAGGTGATGTCGGTGTCGGTGTACGTGCTCGCCGGATTCAACCGGGGGAGCATCTTCTCCGCTGAGGCCGCGCTCAAGTACTTCTTGGTCGGCGCCTTCGCGTCGGCGTTTCTTTTGTACGGCATCGCGCTTCTCTGGGGTGCCACGGGGCAAACCGGGCTCAGCGGCATCGGCGAGCGGCTGGCGGGTGGCGAGTTGCCGCTCATGGGCAAACTTGGCCTTGGCCTTCTCCTGATCGGCATGGGCTTCAAAGTGGCCGCCGTGCCGTTCCACATGTGGGCTCCCGATGTCTACGACGGATCGCCGACTCCGATCGCTGGCTTCATGGCCACCGGCGTCAAAGCGGCGGGCTTCCTCGCGCTGGTGCGGATTCTCTACGTGGCCGTGCCCGACGCGGCGTCGACCTGGCAGCCGGTGGTGGCTGCCCTTGCCGTCGCCTCCATGGTGGTCGGCAACCTGGTGGCGCTTTCTCAGCGGTCCCTCAAGCGGATGCTCGCGTACAGCTCGATCGCCCACGCGGGGTACCTCCTCACCGCGCTCTGGCCGGGGACGCGCCTTGGCGCCGGGGCGGTGGTGATCTACTTGGCGGCCTACGTCCTTACCACCGTCGCGGCCTTCGGCATTCTCGGGGTGCTCGGGAAGGGCGGGGAACGCGACGTCACTCTCGATTCGGTGGCGGGGCTCTCGAAGCGGCATCCGTGGCTGGCCTTTGCCCTCACGGTCTGCATGCTGTCGCTGCTCGGCTTTCCCGGCACTTTCGGCTTCGTGGGCAAGTGGGCCATTCTGTCCGGCGTGGTCGGAGCGCGGCACATCCTCCTGGCCGTCATCCTGGTGGTGACGAGCCTCATCTCGGCGGGCTACTATCTGCCGGTAATCATGGCGGCGTATATGCGCGACGCCGGGGCGGAGGATCCGCTGGGGGGGCGCCGTTTCGATCGCGCCGGGGTCGTCACCGTTGCCGTCGCCATAACCGTGATACTCGTGCTCGGCGTCTTGCCCGGGTCGGTGCTCAATTCGGCGATCGAGATTGCGGGGACGCTGGTTCGGACGGGAGGGTCGTCCCTTGTCGGGATTGGCCGGTAGATCGCTGCGGGGTCTTCGGCTCCTCGGGCCGGCCGTCATTGTGATGACCGCGCCTGTTGTCATTGCGAGGGCGCGGAGCGCCCGAAGCCGAAGCCGCGAGGGACCGAAGGTCCCGTGGCGGAATCTCCCCCGATGAACGTCCCTAAAGGGGTTTTCCGCCAGTACGACGTCCGGGGAATCGTCGGCAAGGAGCTGACGCCGGAGTTCGCGCGGGCGCTCGGCCGTGCCTACGCCTCGCTTGCCTGGGCCAAGACCGGCCGCGCGCCGGTCCTCGCCGTCGGCCGCGACAACCGTCCCTCCGGGCCGGCGCTCGCTGCGGGAGTGCGCCAAGGCATCGTAGATGCCGGAGGGACGGCCGTCGACGTCGGCGAAATGCCCACGCCGGCGCTCTACTTCGCGGTGCACCATCTTGGAACCGACGGAGGGCTGCAGGTCACCGGCAGCCACAACCCGCCGGAGTTCAACGGATTCAAGATGGTCGTGGCCGGCGAGGCGATTCACGGCGAGGAAATCCTCGAGCTCTACGAGATCATCGTCAAGGAAGAATGGCGGAGCGGGCGGGGAAGCGAGCGCGCCGACGGCTCCATCCTGCCGGCGTATCGGGAGGCGATCGTCTCCCGGCACTCACTCGCCCGGCCGGTCAAGGTGGTCGTGGACTGCGGCAACGGGGTGGCGAGCCTCGTCGCCATCGGCACCCTTGAAGCGCTAGGCGCCGAAGTGATTCCGCTCTTCGCCGAGTCGGACGGGACCTTTCCGAATCATCATCCCGACCCGACGGTGCCGGAAAACCTGGTCGACCTGCAGCGGACCGTGCGCACGACCGGCGCGGAACTCGGCATTGCGTTCGACGGCGACGGTGACCGCATCGGGGGCACCGACGAAAGCGGTGAGATCATTTACGGCGATCAGCTCCTGGTCATTTTTGGGCGCGATGCGGTTCGCCGGTTCGGCACCGGGGTGCCGGTGATCTTCGATGTGAAATGCTCCGAGCTCTTGCCCAAGGCGCTCGCCGAGGCGGGGGCCCGGCCCGAAATGTGGAAGACGGGGCATTCGCTGATCAAGGCGAGAATGAAAGAGTGCAATGCGCCGCTCGCGGGGGAAATGAGCGGGCACATCTTCTTCGGCGGCGACTGGTTCGGCTTCGACGACGCCCTCTTCGCCGCGGCGCGGCTCCTCGAAATCGTGAGCCGAGGCCAGGGCGGACTGGCCCGGCTCCTCGCCGATTTGCCCAAGACCTTCGCAACTCCGGAAATGCGGGTCCCGTGCCCTGACGAGGTCAAGTTCGGCATCGTCGAACGGGCCGCGGCCCATTTCGGTGCGGCCTACCGCGTCAACACCATCGACGGGGTGCGCATCGCGTTCTCCGACGGTTGGGGACTCCTCCGCTCCTCCAACACGCAGCCCGTCCTCGTCATGCGCTTCGAGGCGACCAGTCAAGCGGCGCTCGAACAGTACCGCGCCCTGGTTACCGACTGGCTCGCGACCCAGGGCGTCCGCGCCTAGACCCATGTCCGGCCGCGGCCGGCGCATCGCGATCGCCCTCATTGCCCTCGCGCTGGCCCTTTCGGCGGGACGGGGGGTCGCGGTCTTTCTCGCGGAGCGCCTTTGGGAGGCGTCGGTTTCCGAGGCGGTGGCGATTGCCGGCACTCGGCGAGCCCTCCTCGCCATGGCGCTCGAACTTGCCGTGCTCGCCCTGTCGGTCGGGTGGTGCATTCTTCACTTCGTCATTGCCGCCCGGCACGCCCTTCCGGACCGGGCGCCCCCGGAACGATCCGACGCGCGGCTCTGGCCAGCGCGAATTCCGCGGTGGGGGCTTACGCTCGGCGCCGCGGCGGTCGGCATGCTGGCGGGAAGCGGGGCGTCGGCATGGCTCGATCCGTTGCTGCTCCGCTTCGAAGGGCTCCGCCTCGGGATTCCCGACCCGCTCCTCGGGGCCGATCTCGGCCTCTTCCTCGCCGATGTTCCGCTGTGGCTGGTATTGCAGGAGTGGGTCGAGACCCTTGCGGTCGTCGCGCTGGCCGGCACGGTGCTCTTCCATGTGGCCGGAGGCACGATTCAAGTCGTAAGGCGGCGGATCTGGGTGTTTCCGGGAGCGCGCGGACATCTCTCGGTGCTTCTCGCCTCCCTCGCACTGGCCCTGGCGTGGAAGGCGGCGCTGGAGCCGGTCCGCCTGGCGGCAGGCTCCTCCGGTCCGGTCCTTCTCTCGGATTTCTTGCTTCGTACCCTGGTTGCCCAGGTGCAGGCGGGGCTCGGCGCGGCGGCGGCGGTGGCGAGCTTCCTCTGGTGGCTCAAAGTCCGTGGCATCGTCGCCGTGGCCGCGTGGGCCCTCTTCGGGCTCGGGCTGCTGGGCGGCGCGCTGCTCCCTTCGCGTACCGCCCAGTCCATGCGGGATGAAGGGTGGCGGGCGGCGGCCCGGCGCCTCGACGGCGTGGCGTTCGGCCTTGGCGGCATCGAGGGAACACCGTTAGGCCAAAGCGCCGCGTCCGTGGAGATCGTGCCCGCGCTCTGGGATCCGAAGGGGTTTCGCGCCGCCGCGGCCGATTCCGGGTCGATCGGCGCGGTGAGTCGCGGCTGGATCGAGGCAGCGGGGCGTCCCCGGGCGGTCTGGTTTGCGGTTCGATACCCCCCATCGGGCCCGGCGGCGCTCTTGGCGCTCGCGGACGATGAGGTCGGGCCTGGAGGGGCGCTGCTTTCTTGGCGTGAGGGAGACAGCCTTCCCGCGCCGGGCGCGAGGCCCTACCGGGTCTTGGAGGCCGACGGCCTCTGGCCGAGGGCACCATCGGTCGCGCTCACGGACGGTGTGCCGGGGGTCGCGCTGGACGGCTGGGCCAGGCGGCTGATCGTCGCGTGGGGCCTCCAGGTATCCAGAGCGCTTTCGGCACCGGCCGGGGCGCATCTGGCCTGGCGCCTCGACCCGGCGGTCCGGCTCCGCGCGGCGGCACCATTTGCGGACTGGACCGCTCCTTTGCCTCGCATCGTGGACGGAGAACTCATCTGGGTCAGTGACGGGCTGGTCAGCGCCAGGCACTTCCCGGCGTCGGCCGAAGTCTCCTGGAGGGGAGGGCTCGCGTCCATGGTCCGGCCCGCGTTCGTCGGCACGGTCAACGCCACCTCCGGCGGCATTCGGATCTTCGCTCGCCAGGCCGGGGACTCGATCGCCGCCGCCTGGGCCAGGATTGCCGCGCCGCTGATCGAGCCGGCCTCCGCAACGCCCCCCGCGCTGCGGGTCGGGGCCGCCTATCCGGACGAGCTCCTCGCGGCCCAGATCAGCGTCCTTCAAGGCGCCGCCTGGCGCGCCGGGCGGCAGGAGTTGTCGCAGTCGGGTGAAGGAACGCTCCCACCCTCCGCCCCCGGCGGCGGCAGCGTGCTGGCCCCGCTCATTCGGGAATCGACGCGGGATGTCGCGAGCTTCGTGCTCGCGCGCCGTACTCCGGCCGGAGATTCACTCACCTTGATGCGCGTCGACTCCGCCAAGGTTCGTGGGCCGCTCACGCTGAGCGAGCACTGGAAGCGGTTTCCGTTCCAGGTGGGGATTCGTGACTCCGTCTCCGCGGCGCAGGGGGTATTCGAACTGGGCGAAGTGCGCTACGTGATCGCGAGAGATGGGGTCGTGGCTTATCAGCCGGCCTGGGGAGTCTCGCCCAGCGGCCGCGCCGAGCTTCTTCTCGTGAGTGTGGTACTCGACGAGAGGGCTGGGGTCGGCCGGACCTTCGCGGATGCATGGCGGAATCTCCGGCGGGAGTCGGTGCCGATTGCGAGTCCGGGAGGGGCCGAGGCTCGCTTGGAGCAGGTCAGGACCTGGTGGCGGCGCGCCGATTCGGCGCTCAAGCGTGGAGACCTCGAGGCGCTCAATCGCGCCTTCATGTACCTGCGAACCCTCCTCGACGCCCCTGCAATAAGGCCGTAAGTCAAGAGGTTGCAGTCGCTTAGCCCATCCACTACCTTTGTGCGCCTTCAGCGTTGCCCTCTCGAATTGAGGTCCGAGTGAACCTGCACGAATACCAGGCCCGGTCGATTTTGCGCGCCGCAGGCGTGCCGATGCCCGACGGGGATGTGGCTAGCACACCGGATGAGGTGGAAGTGATCGCTGCTCGTTTGGGCGGCAAAGTGGTGGTGAAGGCCCAGGTGCATGCCGGAGGACGCGGGAAGGCCGGCGGGGTCAAATTGGCGGCAACGCCGAAGGAAGCGCGCGAGCTCGCCGGCAAGATCCTCGGGATGACGATCAAGGGCCTCACGGTGGAGAAGGTCCTCGTGGTTCCGACCGCGGACATCGCGAGCGAGAGCTACGTCGGATTGATCATGGATCGCGAAAGCCAGCGGCCGGTGTTCATGGTCAGCGCGGCCGGCGGTGTGGACATCGAGGAGGTCGCCGCGACGGCGCCGGAAAAGATCCTCCGTCTGCCGGTCGACCCTCGATATGGGCTCTTTCCGCACCAGGCCATGGGTCTGGCGCTCTTCTTGTACCGGGACTTCGCCCAGGCTCGAGCGGCGGCAGGGATCATGCGGCAGCTCTACAGCGTCTTCATCGCGAATGGGGCGTCGCTTGCGGAGATCAACCCGCTTGTCACGACACCGGCCGGCGCGGTGCTGGCCCTCGACGCCAAGATTTCGATCGACGACAACGAGCTCGATCGGCGCCCGGATCTGGCGCTCCTCCGCGATGAATCGGCCGAGGATCCGAGCGAAGTCATGGCCCGGAAGGCCGGCCTTACCTTTATCAAGCTCGACGGCAACGTCGGTTGCGTGGTGAACGGCGCCGGCCTTGCCATGGCGACAATGGATCTGGTGAAGTATTACGGGGGAGAGCCGGCCAACTTCTTGGATATCGGCGGCAGCTCGAACCCGGAGAAGGTCGTCAACGCCCTCCGCATCATCACGGCCGATCCGAATGTCAAGGCGATTCTCTTCAACATCTTCGGCGGCATCACCCGCACCGACGATGTTGCCAACGGGATCGTGGCGGCCACGAGCCAGTTCAAGGTGAACCTGCCCATCGTCATCCGGCTGACCGGCACCAACCAGGAAAAGGCGTTCGAGATATTGAACGGCGTCGGGATGCGGGCGCTCTCCGACATGGACGAGGCGGTCAAGCAGGCGGTGGCGCTGGCGAAGGAGGCTGCGTGAGCATCTTCGTCAACGAAGCCACTCGGCTGGTGGTGCAGGGTATTACCGGGCGGGATGGATCGTTTCATTCAAAGCAGATGATCGCGTACGGGACGAAGCTCGTGGCGGGGGTGACGCCAGGGAAGGGCGGCCAGACCTTCGAAGGCGCCGTGCCGATCTTTCACACCGTGGCCGACGCCGTCGCGATCACCGGAGCGAATACCTCCGTCATCTATGTTCCGCCGGCCCTCGCCGCGGGCGCTATCGCCGAGGCCGCCGACGCGGGTATCCAATTCATCGTCTGCATCACCGAGGGCATTCCGGTGCTCGACATGGCCAAGGTGATGCCCTTCGTTCGGGAGAAGGGTGCCAGGCTCTTGGGGCCTAACTGCCCCGGCCTGATTACCCCGGGTGTGGCCAAGGTCGGGATCATTCCCGGGCAGATCTGCGCGCCGGGACGGGTGGGGCTCGTTTCTCGGAGCGGCACGCTGACGTATGAAGTGGTGAATCACCTCACGAACAACGGCATCGGCCAGAGTACGTGCGTCGGCATCGGCGGCGATCCGGTCATCGGTACGAATTTCATCGACGTGCTCGAGGCCTTCGCGGCCGACCCCGGCACCGATGTCATCGTCATGATGGGTGAGATCGGCGGCACCGACGAGCAGAAGGCCGCCGACTTCGTCAAGGCCGGCGTCAGAAAGCCGGTGGTCGGATTCATCGCCGGCCAGACCGCGCCCAAGGGCCGCCGGATGGGGCATGCCGGCGCCATCATCTCCGGGTCGTCGGGAACGGCGGAAGAGAAGATCCACGCCTTCGAGGCGGCGGGTATTGCCGTCATGCGGCGGCCGGTGGATGTCGTGGAACTCGTGAAGGCGAGGCTCAACAACTAGGGAGGAGGGAAGAGGGAGGAGGGAAGAGGATGACCCCTCCTCCCTCTTCCCTCCTCCCTCTTCCCTCACAAGGAACTCAACGCATGGCAACCAACCAAACCCTCGGCATCGTCAAGCCCGACGCCGTCGCCTCAGGCAAACTGGGTTCGATTCTGGCCCACCTCGAGCGGGAGGGCTACCGGGTGCGCGCCGGCCGGCTCCTGCGGCTGACCCGGGCGCAGGCGGAGGCTTTCTACGAGGTCCATCGTGGCCGGCCGTTTTACGAGGAATTGTGCGCCTTCATGAGCAGCGGCCCCTGCTTCCCGATGGCTCTCGAAAAGGACGGAGCGGTGGCCGCCTTCAGGCTCACGATCGGGGCAACCGATCCCGCCGAGGCCGCTCCCGGCACGATTCGGAAGCTCTATGCGGAATCGAAAGGGCGGAATGCCGTCCACGGGTCGGATAGCGACGACAACGCTGCCCGTGAGATCGGATTCTTCTTCAGCGAGGCGGAGCGGGTTTGGGAG
>JABFSM010000240.1 GCA_013140635.1 Gemmatimonadales bacterium | reverse complement strand
GGGCGGGGCCCCAAGGGAGGGAAGGTCCTGGTGCAGACGCGGAGTCCCGACCACCCCGCGCTCCGGTTTGCGGCGCAGCACGACACCGAGGGGTTCCTGGCGCACGAGGCGGAGGAGCGGAAGAGCCCGCCCTATCCGCCGGAGACGGGCTTGCTCAACGTGGTGGTGTCGGCGGAGCGGGAGGAGAAGGCGGCCGAGGAGGCGGCTGGCGTGGCGGAGTGGCTTGAGAAGCTGATTGACTCGCAGGGGCTAGCGCTCTTATTGCTCGGCCCGGCCCCATGTCCGCTGACCCGCATCAAGGCTCGGTGGCGCTGGCATGTGCTGGTGAAGGGGCCGGTGGAAGAGATCGGGCGGGTGGTGCGGTACGCGGCGCCCAGGCTGGAAGGGCGGGGCAAGGCGCGGGTGGTGCTGGACCGGGATCCGGTGAGTTTGCTGTAGGGCGTGGCACCACGCTCCTAACGACGAGCAGGAGGTCGGTGGTAACGCGGGCCGCATCCCTATAAGTAATGATAGTCTGCAGCATCCATCCGAGTGCCGGGTCTTGACATACGCGTCAGCAATCCCAATTGTCACCTCGACTTCAAGAAGCGAGCTCCTTGATATGAGCACTCGTTGGCTCTCGACGGTGGCACTGGTGCTGGCGTGCCTAGCGGCCCCCCCCGAACCGGCGGCCGCCCAAGACTACGTCACTTCCACCTGGGTCTACCTCCGCCGATCTCCCTCGTCCACCGGCGACCGGCTGCGCACCCTGCCGCCGGGTGACTCGCTGCTCGCGCGGTCGGTGGATCCGAGGCCAGGATGGCTCCCGGTCCGCACGATGGATGGCAAGGCGGGCTGGGTGGGGGAGGTCTACGTTCGAAGCCTCGCCACCATCGCTGCGAGCGCGGGCACAACGCTGGTCACCGCCCCGGGCGGCGTGGCGTTCACTCAGATCGATCCGGCCTGGGTCAAGCCGCCGATCGTACAGTCGACCATTCGGGTGCAGGGAGGGGCGGTGAGTTGCGGCCCGACCGGAGATGCGGCCGATGATGACGGCACCAACTTCAACAAGAACCGCGCCGATGTCCCCGACTCGAGCTACCTGGTGACCGTGGATGCGATCCGGTCGCTTCCGGACACGGCGCTCTGGCGGTTCAAGAACCGGAAAAGATGGACCCAGGCCGATTCGGCCCTGGTGTTCCCCTACGAGGGGTTACCCCTCACGGTGGAGGGCTATTTCGAGATCGTGAAGCCGCAGGATGCCAGCCCGCCCAGCGCCGGCAGGAGGGTGGGCGAGTCGCCGAACTGCCATAGCTGGACCGAGCTCGATACCGACTGGCATATCGCGCTGGTGGCCGATCCGAGCGAGACGGAAGATCGCGGTATCGTGGTCGAGCCCACACCACGCACCAAGCGGAACAACTCGGGCTGGAACCCGGACAGCGTCGCGCGGCTTGCCGTCCGGCGGAGACCGTCCTCCCCGCGCGACGAGGCCAACGCCGCGCGCGTCCGGGTGACCGGCTTTCTGATGCTCGACCCGGTCCACCCCGACCACATTGCCGGCAAGTGCACCGTCAATTGCGCCGGCAAACGTTTTTTCCGGGCGACCCTCTGGGAGATTCATCCGGTCACCCGGATCGAGGTGCTGCTCAACGGTCAGTGGGTAAACCTCAACGCCGTATTTCCGCCACCCGGCCCTTGATCAATCGCTTTATGAGCCCGACCGGTAGCGGCCTTTCGAGAGGAAAGCGTACCGTACCCTTGGAGGTCACATACTCGCCGGGGTCGCCCCCGGCGGCGCGCAGTTTGGCCGCATTGATCGGATACATGCCGGTGTGCTCCTTCCATCCGGCATACCAAATGAGCATCCGGCCGTCGAGCTTGAACGCGGCAATCCGGTAGCTGTACGCCTCTTCCGCGTCTGGCGCCGCGGCGCGGATGATGTCGCGCAGCCGCTTCGTGGCTCGGCGGGCATCGGGTGGCAGAGCGGCAAAGTAGGCGCGCAGCTGGGCCGCGGTCGAAGCGGGTGTCATGACCTCTCTATTCCTCGCTTGATGGGGCGCCGCCGCTCCGCGCCACTTGGTCGGCTTTCACGTTGGCCGGGTTGAAGCGCCGTGCGGCGCCGAGAATCTTGTCGACGGCATCGTCGAAGTCGGGGGTCTTGTCTTTCACGAACCGCAGGTGGTTGATCCGCGCCACGACGAACGCCTTGAGATAGGGGCTCTCGAGCCCCCGCTCCTTGAGCTTCTTCACCGCCTCGTTCACATGCTCGTTCAGCTCGAGCAGCTTGGCCGCCCTCGCTCGGCGGGTATCCAGCGCCGCGGGGAGCTTGGCGCCGAGAAACTGGTCGCAACGCTTGAGGATCGAGTGATAGGCACCCCCGGAGAAGCGCCCGTTCTCCATGTAGCAGAGTCCGAGCGTGATGAGCGCCGCTTCCTCGAACTCTTCGGCGTAGCTCTTCTCGGGGCGGTCGTCCATCTCGCTCAAGGCGAGGGCCAGCCTGGCCACCTCGAGGGAGCGCTCGCGGAGGTTGTGGGCCTTTTCGGTGTTGAGCGCCAAGATCCGGTGGGCCACCTCGGGCTCGGGGACCACCAACGCCACGATGGCCTTCGCGCCGAGCTGCCTCATGGCGCCAAGGCGATGATGGCCGTTCGGCGACCAATACTGCCCCTCCGGCGCGGCCACCGCGACGATCGGGTCGAGGAAGCGGTCGAGCTTGTCGATGGCATCGGCGAGCCGCGCGACGTGGGTCTCGGAGAGATCGCGCTGGTACGGCGTCGGGGCGACGATATCGATCGGGAGCGAGGCGAGGAGCTGCCAGCGCCCGCCCAGGGGGTCGCGATAGGTGGCGAGGACTTCACCGCCGTCTTCCTCGATCCGCCGAGCCAGGGTTTGGACGGCGGCGGGCGCGGCGCCGGAAAGCTTCAGGGCGTCGAGGCCACGCGTCTTGGCGGCCGCGGCTTTCTTAGACTTCTTGGCGGGGCGCTTCTTCTTGGGAGCGGGCATGAGGTCGTCGGTGGCTCGGAATAACAAGAATGAGGGGTGGATCACCGATATTTGTCAATAAACCAATGCAAGTCCGCTTTCATGCCTTGAGCCACCCGCGTTGGCTAGGTGTGTACGGGGTGCTCGTGCGGGTGGTGGAGGTTCGTCGCCGGCCTGGACTGGGTGACCGCCGGATTGAGTTCGCGGGCCAAAGGCCTACCGGACCCTAGTTTGCGGGAGAGTGCCCCCTAATCGGGGATTCTGGTTATTCGAGTACCGATGCCCATCGGCAAGCTGTTCCTATGCCGACGGTCTTCCGATTTGGGCCATACCGTTTTTTCTTTTATTCAGCGGATCGAGCCGAGCCCCCGCATATTCATGTCGTCCGCGACAACAGAGTCGCGAAATTCTGGCTCGACCCGGTATGGCTCGTGGGCAACCATGGGTTCGCCCTCCCGGAGCTCAATCGGATTGTGGCGCTGATCCGGGACAACGCCGCACTGTTCCTGAAGGCCTGGTATGACTTCTTCGCCGATTGATCTTTCCTTCGTCCGTGCAAAGGAGGTCAGGTTCAGCGACGAGACCCTCGTCGTCGAGCTGGCCGATGGTCGCATTCTCACCGTGCCGATCCAATGGTACCCTCGCCTGGCCTACGCAACTCCTACGGAACGCGCCGGCTGGCAGCTCATTGGGCGGGGCGAGGGCATTAGCTGGCCGGATCTGGACGAGGATCTGTCGGTTGAGGGCCTTCTCGTTGGGCGCCGGTCGGGTGAAATACCGTAGTCTCTCAAGCGGTGGCTCG
>JABFSM010000065.1 GCA_013140635.1 Gemmatimonadales bacterium | reverse complement strand
TCCTCGTTCTGGCCGGATGCGGTGGAGGCGGTGGGTCACCACCGCCTCCACCGCATCCGGCCAGAACGAGGAGCAGGGTCGGGGCAATTGTACGACGGGACATGGCTGCCTCAGAGAGGGCTTCTCTCTGATTGCGCCATCATGCGGCCAAATGGGCTCACTTCCCCGAGATGATGAACATCCGGCCCGACTGGAAGCCCTTGATGTTGCTCCAAGTCGAGGTCAACAGGAGATCGATCACCCCGTCGCCGTCGACGTCGCCGACTCCGGTGGCATCAAACCCGAAGGTCTCGCCCGGCACCCGGCCGGTGATCGCCCGGATGAGATGGCCATCCTTGCCCGAATAGAGGTAGACCTTTCCCCCCGACGGCGCCGCGCCGGAGTATTGCCAGGCGCCGATGAGCAGATCGTCGAATCCGTCCTTGTCGACGTCGCCCACGTCGGCGGAGCCGATCCCAAAACCCCCTCCCGGGCCCTCCCCGGTTAAGCTCTGGAGCCGCTCCCCGGTGGCGCCGGAGTGCACGTAGACCCGGCCGGTGCTCGGTCCCTTGGCCGAGTTTGAGTAGTCGGAGGCATAGATGTCCGGCACCTTGTCCCCGTTCACGTCCCCGACCACCGAGGCGAACATCGCCCCGAGCGCGGAACCGGTTTCGTCGGATTCGATGATGAACTTCGCGGTCTTGGAGAGCCCGGAATAGACATAAACCCGGCCGCGACTCGCCGGGCCGGCACCCGGGGCGCCAACCACCAGGAAGGTGGTCGAACGGTCTCGGTAGCCGTTGACGATGCTGCCGAACGCATCGCCTGCCCGCTCGCCGTCCAACGTGAGCAGCACCGAGCCGTCTTTCCCCGAAAAGACATACGCCCTCCCGGCCCCTACCCCGGCGGCGGCGCTGGCCGAGGCGCCGACGACCACGTCTGCGAATCCATCGCCGTTCTGGTCTCCCGCGCCCGACGCGCTTCCGCCAAAGCCTTCATTCGGTGTGGCCGGCGCGAGGGTGAGAAGCACTTTCCCATCTCGGCCCGAGTACACGTACGCGCGGTTGGTGCCCGGCGCCCCGGCGATCACATCCGCGATGCCGTCGGCATTGACGTCGCCGGCCCCCTCGAGGCCGGTTCCGAGCCGTTCCGTCGGCTGGCCGCTCTGGGTCCAGATCAGTCTTCCGGTTTTCCCCGAGTACACGTAGACCCGGCCCCGCGCGTTGGCGGAGTTGCCGGCGGCGCCATGGGTCGGCGCCGAAGTGACCACGTCCCGCACGCCGTCGCCGTTGACATCGCTGAGCCCCCGAGCGATCCAGCTGAATTGGTCGCCTTTCGTCTCACCGACAAACTCATGGATGATCTTCACATCCTCGACGAAGGGGCGAACGAAATCCCCAGGCTGGAACATCGCCGCTTCAAATCGCGGATCTTTGCGCACCCCTTCGAATGCGGGAGCGGTGCGCGCCTGCTCGACGTCGAAGGCGCCGCTGCCCTTCACCTGCTCCAGAAGCTTCAAGGCCTCATCGGTGTTCTTCTGAAGCGCGTAGACGCCGGCGGCATTGAACTGGGCCTGCAGTCGCATCGGGCGTGGCTGTGCAATGGCCAGATAGGCAGCCAGCGCCTTGTCGAGATCTCCCTTGTCGCGATAGGCGTTGGCAAGCAAGAGCCGTCCCGATACGGCCGCCGGATTCTTCAGGAAGTAGTCTTCCAGGAGCTTGATCGCGCCGTCGAAATCCCTGGACTGGAACAGCGTCTGCGCCTTGGTGACCTCCTCGGGCGCACCTCCCGGGCCGCCCTGCGCCGCACCGGGCGCAACGGCAAGACAGAGGAGGGCAAAGACTCCACAGCATCTCATCGTCGTGCGCGACATGGATCCTCCGAATCGTGTGATGCGCCGGACAGACGCCGATCCCATGGCGTCACCTAGTGAGTCTACTCCGTCCGGACGAGGCGACGCTATCAAATGGTTGTCCGAATTCGGTATGCTGGGACCGGCGTTCCAGCCCGTGGCTCGGCAGGTCGACATCGGCTAAATCATTTAGTATCATTATGTTATGCCACTCTATCGATGACATCTCGGTCCTGGGGCACTGGGCCGGCCTTTGGCTCCCCGCGGCCCCTGCGACTTTCACCCGGTTCCCTGCATCTTAAGGGACGTGCTGACCAGGACTCTTCCCATGGACGTGTTCGGACTCGCCGACGCCGAGGCCGTGCTCCCGAAAGTCAAAGCGGGAGACCCGGTTGCGCAGGAAGCGCTCTACCGCGCATTCGAAGCCCCGGTCTTCAACCTTGCCCGCCGAATCTGCCGAACCACTGAAGATGCCGAGGATGTCCTCCAAGAAACCTTCATGGAGGTATACCGCAGCATCGCGCGTTTCCGGGGTGACGGCAGCCTCTGGGGCTGGGTGCGGACCATCGCGTCGAGCAAAGCGCTCATGCGGCTACGCAGAAACAAGTACCGCGACACCGATGAGCTGCAAGACGATGTCGTCCCGCTCCGGCGGGAAGACACCGCGCTCCGCATGGATCTGGAGGCGGCGCTCGAACGGCTCTCCGACACCTCGCGGGCGGTGGTCTGGCTGCACGACGTCGAGGGCTATACTCACGAAGAAATCGCCGACATGATGGACAAGACGGTCAGCTTCTCGAAATCGCAGCTGGCCCGGGCGCATTCACGCCTCCGTCGCTGGCTCGGCGAGGAGGTGATGGCATGACACATCTGACGATGGATCAGCTCGTCGCGCTCCGGGAACCGGGGCTCGAGCCGGGCGTGCAAGGATGGCGCGATCACGCGTCGGCCTGCGACATCTGCCGGACCGAACTCGATCGCCTCGATCAACGGGTGGCGCGGCTCCGTGCCCTCCCCACGCTGCAGCCGGCGCGGAACCGCTTTGCGGAAATCCGCATGCAAAACCGCTCCGAACTGCGCCGAAGACGGATCATGACGACGGCGTTCGTCGGGCTCGCCATGGCGGCGTCGGTAACCCTCGCGGTGGTGCTGGTACCGCGCGCCACCGAGGGCCCCACCGCCGAGCAGTTGGCCGAACAGGCGGAGCTCGACGACATCATCTCCCGTTCGCAGCAGCTCGAAGGCGCGATCCAGACCTACAACCCCGACCGCCGCGTCATCAATGGGCGGACGGCCATCGTCGCGGCGTCGATCGAAGATCGGCTCGCGCGGGTCGATGAGCAGCTGCAACTGATACGGCTGGTGGACCAGCGGGTCCGCCAACAGGAAGCGCTTCGGCTCTGGCGTGAACGCGTCGGGCTGCTCGATGCGCTGGTCGACGTGCACGTGACGCGTGCGAAATCTGTGGGGTTCTGACCCCGAGGAGTGGAATTCATGTCCGTTCGTATTTTTGCCGTCCTGACCCTTACCGCCGTCTCGGCGCTCCCGTGCGCGCTCGCCGCGCAGGAGCCGCGCGGGGGTGGAGGAAGTGGAGGGAGGGTCCAGACCGGCCCACGGATCTATCTCTCGCCCGACAATGCCGAACTCGAAAGCCAGTTCCGGGCCCTGGCGCAGCGCCGGGCACGGCTCGGCGTCAATGTCGACATGCGGGCAAGCGACAACGACTCGGTCGGGGCCACCCTGGAATCGGTGACCCCTGGCGGGCCTGCGTCCAAGGCTGGTCTCCGAAGTGGCGACATCATCACGAGGCTCAACGGCAAGTCGCTGACCGAGAAGGACAAGACCACCGGCGAGGCGGACGAGTCCCTCCCCGGCCTCCGTCTGGTGGAGTTTGCGGCGCAACTCAAGCCGGGCGACACCGTGGCGGTCGAGTTCCGCCGCGGCCCCATCAAGCGTACCGTCTCCCTCGTCACCGGGAACGACGCGGTTCTGGCTATGGGGCGGTTGCCCAACGGGACTATCCTCAGAGCCGGCCCTCAGGGCAATGTGCTGGAACGGATGCCGTTCGAATCCGGCGTGCCCGGTAATGTGATCCGGGAGCGCACCCCGAACGGCTTCAGCTACTCCTTCACCATGGGCGGGCCGCTCATGGAGCTCGAACTCGCGCCGCTCAACGCCGACCTCGGCCAGTACTTCGGCGCCACCGATGGCGCTCTGGTCATCGACGTCCCGGCCGATTCGCCGCTCGGCCTCAAGGGGGGCGACGTGATCCTCTCGGTCGACGGCCGCAAAGTGACCAGCCCCTCCTCACTTCTCCGGATTCTACGGAGCTATGAGCTGGGCGACTCCTTCAAATTCGAGATCATGCGCAACAAGGCCCGGACGACGGTCACCGGGAAGCTGGAGAAAAACCGGGAGGAGTAGTCGCCTCGGGTGGCGTCCCGGTGTCCAGCGGCGGTCCTTCGGGGCCGCCGCTGGCGTTTCGGGCCCTTCTGTCGATTCCAGCACCGGCCGTTCGTCACGGGATCACCATGACCTCTTCCAGCCTACCCGCCGAGAGCCTCCGATTCCTCCGCGACCTCGCCGCGCACAACGACAAAGCCTGGTTCAGCGCCAACCGGGACCGCTACGAGCGCGACCTCCTGGCGCCTGCGAAAGAACTCGCCGAGGCGGTCGGCCGCGAACTGGTGTCTCCCTTCCCGGAGATCACCGGGGGCGCTCTTACCCGGCTCCATCGCGACGTGCGCTTCTCCAAGGACAAGCAACCCTTCCACACCCACATCGGGGTGCACTACTGGCATCGCGAGGGCCGTAAAATGGAGGTGCCGGGGTTCTTCCTGCGGATTGACGCCAAGCAGCTCCTGCTCGGCACCGGCCTGCATCAGCCGGAGCCCGACGTATTACGCCGCATCCGCGTCGCCATCGATAAGGATCCGAAGGGGTGGCAGCGCGCGGCCAGGGACAAGGCGTTCCTCAGAACGTGGGGCGGTCTCGACGGTGAGAGCCTCAAACGGGTTCCGGCGCCGTGGGCCACCGATCACCCCGACGCCAACGACCTCAAGCGAAAGGACTTCACCGCCTTCCTGACTCTTCCCGCCGCGGAAGCAACCAAGCCCCGCTTCGCGAACCTGGCGGCCGGCCACTGGCGGGACTCCGCCCCGCTGATGGCGTTCCTGTTCCGGGCGATGGGCCTCAAGGCCTGATGCCCTGGTGGCGGGGTGACATCGACACCCTCTTGACGCAGACTGCTTTACAATATAAAGTAGTTGAGGTTATCACCCCGAAAGAGCCGCCGCGCATGTCCACCGTCACCAAGTTCTTTTTCCGGGCCCCCTACGTCCCGAAATCCACCTGGGCCGTGCTCCAGTGGTGGGAATCGCGCCGCCTCGTCTACAACCTTGCCGTCGGGACCGCCGGGCTCCTTACCCTCACCGCCCTCTCCTTCCTCGACGCCCTGCCGCCGTTGCTCGGGGGCGGACGGTTCCGGCCGCCCTTCTTGTTCATCGTCGCGTACGGTCTCCTGGCCAACCTCTTCTTCTCCGCGGGCCCCGTGGTCGATGCGCTGATCTGCCGCCGGTGGGGCCCCGACTTCGCTTCGTTAGGTCCCGCCATCTTCCGCTACGGCTTCGCCTTCGCGGTCGGGCTCACCTTGCTGCCCATCCCGATGGTGCTCTTGGCCTGGGGCTTCCGGCTGCTCCGCTGGCTGTTGTAGCAGACCGCCGACTCACTCCGCTCGAATCGCCCGCAACGGGTCGATGCCGGTCGCGCGCCGGGCGGGGAGGTAGCAGGCGCCGAAGGCCACCACAGCAAGGGCGAGCGCCACCGCGGAAAAGGTGAGCGCGTCCGCCACCCCGACCCCATAGAGCAGCCGTCCCATGAACCGGGTCAGCCCGAACGCGGCGAGCAAACCGACCGCCCCGCCGATGGCCGCCACGCGCATCCCCTGCCCCACCACCATCCGCTCGATGTCGCGCCGGTCCGCGCCAAGGGCCAGCCGAATCCCGATCTCGAGCCGCCGAAGGGATACCGCGTAGCTCATAACGCCGTAGATGCCGACCGCCGCGAGCACCAGCGCGATCGCCGCGAAGCTGGAGAACACCGCGAGGTAGAAACGCGGCCCCGCGTTGGCCCGGGCCACCACGGCCGCCATCGTCTCGACGCCGCGGACCAGCGCCTGCCGGTCCAGCGACCGGACCATCTGCCGAACCGCCGGCGCCATTTCCGCCGGATCGCCGGATGTCCGAAGCACAAGCGTCAGGTACGACTCATGCGCGCGGCTTCCGCGAAGCAGGCTCTGATTCTGGGAAAGGGGGAGAAAGACCTCTTCCCCCGCCGGCGCCGCCCATTCGCTGCGGACGGTGTTCTTCACGACGCCGACGACGGTGTGCCACACGGCGCCATCGCCTCCCTCGCCCAGCGTCAGGCGCTTGCCGATCGGGTCTTCGCCGGGCCAATGGAGCTCCGCCAAACGCTGGTTGATCACCACGACCGGGGGTCCGTCGAGCCGGTCGGCGGCGGTGACGTCCCGTCCGCGAAGCACCGGAATCCCCATCGTCGCGAAGTACTCGGGCATGACGACCCGATAGGTGGCGGTCGGCGCCTCGCCGGGCCGGGGCCGAGGCTTCCCTTCGGGCACGAACGGCATGCCCCAATGGTCGCCGGCAATGGGCAGATGATTGATACCGCTCGCCGCCGTAACACCGGGTAGCGCGGCCACTTGCCGGACCAGCTCATCGTAAAACGGCCCTCGGCGCTCCGGCGCGGCGCTCGGCGCGCCGGCCAGCGATACCACGGCGCTCAAGACCCCCTCGGCCCGAAAGCCCGGGTCGACCCGTTGCAGCGCCGCCATCGTCCGCACCATGAGCCCTGCGCCGACCAGGAGCACGAGGGCCAGCGCGAACTCGCTCCCGACGAGCACCCCTCTCAGGCGGTGGTGCCTGGCCCCTCCCCCAGCCGGACCACGGTCTCGAAGGGCCGCGCTGAGATCGGTCCGGGTGGCGTGCCAAACGGGAGCCAGGCCGAACGCCACGCCGGTGGCGAGGGACACGGCCAGGGTGAACGCCGCCACCGTCCAGTCGAGCGAGATGCTATCGAGCCGAGGAATGGAGGCCGGCCCGAAGGCGACGAGCCCCCGCACCGCGACCCATGCCAGCAGGAGGCCGATTGCGCCGCCGCCGAGCGACAGGAGCAGCCCCTCGACGAGCAGCTGCCTGACGATGCGGGCGCGGCTCGCCCCGAGCGCGGTGCGTACCGACACCTCCTTCTGGCGCGCCGCCGCCCGGGCCAGCAGCATGTGCGCCACGTTGGCGCAGGCGATCAGCAGCACGAAACCGACCGCGCCGAAGAGCACGAGCAGGATCGGACGAATGTTCCCGACCACCCGCTCGGTGAGGGGGATGATCCGCACGTCGGTGTTGGAACCGGGGAATTCCCGGTCGAGCCGCGCCGTGATGCCGGCGATGTCGGATCGCGCCGCCTCGAGCGTCGTACCGGCGCGAAGCCGTGCGAACACTCGAAGGCTGTTGCCCCCTCGGCTGTTCGCGCGGGGCGCCAACGCGAGCGGCGCCCAGAGCTCCGCCCCGGTGGCCCAGAACGGCGCGAAGCCGAACCCCGCCGGCATCACTCCCACCACGGTGTAGGGTTCGCCGTTGAGCGCCACGGTACGGCCGACGACGCCGGAGTCGCCGGCAAAGCGGCGGTGCCACAGCCCGTCGCTCAGCACCACGGCGCGGTCGCGGCCCGGGTCCTCCTCCTCCGGCAGGAAGAGCCTTCCGAGCGCCGGCCGCACGCCGAGCAGGGGGAGCACGTCGCCCGTAATGCGCAGGGCGAGCACGCTCTCCGGCGCCTCCTCCCCGGTGAGATTCGGCGTCCAGTATTCGGCGGCGCCCATCCGTTCGAAAGTCGAATTGAGACGCCGCCAATCGGCGAAGTTCGCGGGAGAGACCGGGTCGGTCCCATGGTGGAGCACCACGACCAAACGCTCCGGCTCGGCATAGGGAAGAGGGCGGAGCAGCACGCCGTTAACCACGCTGAAAATCGCCACGCTCGCTCCGATACCGAGCGCCAACGCGACCATCGCGGCCGTGGCAAAGCCGGGATTTCGAAGGAGGGCGCGAACCCCGTACTTCAGATCCCGCATCACCGATTCGACCGCGGTTCCCATACGCACCTGACGCACCTCTTCTTTGACCTGCTCCACACCACCGACCTCGATCAGCGCCGCCCGGCGCGCGGCGGCAGGTGCGAGACCGGAGTTGACCTTTTCGGCCGTCAGCAGTTCGACGAAGGCCGTGAGCTCGTCGTCGAGCTCCCGCTCGACCGCGCCTTTTCGAAAGAGAGACCGCCAGAGCGCCCGAAGCCTGGTATGTGCGGACATAGACGAGTCCCTCAGGTGGCGAGCAACGCGCGGGTCATGGCGGCGACGATCTTCCGCCACTCCGCCGCTTCGGATCCGAGCTGACGCCGGCCGGCCCGGGTCAGCGCGTAATACTTGGCCTTCCGGTTGGCGCTCGATTCCCCCCAGGAAGCACTGAGCCAGCCGGCCGCCTCCATGCGGTGGAGCGCCGGAAAGAGCGACCCCGGCTTCACCTGGAACGTCCCGCGGGTGAGCTGTTCGATGCGTCGGGAGATGCCCAGTCCATGCATCTCGCCGAGCGCCAACGACTTGAGGATCAGCAGGTCGAGGGTACCCTGCAGCAGGCGGCTTCGGTCGGTGCCCATGGTTCTCATATAGACAATCGATATGAGAAAAGGGTTGCCTGGGGCCGGCGCACCCGGCCTCGGCGCGGCGGTCAGCCGAAGGAGCTCAGCCGAGATACGCCCGAAGCGGCTCCCAGTACATACGATGCCACCCGGCATCGAGATGCGGCTGCTGGTCCTCGGGAAACCCCGTGTGGTCGAAGACCAAGCGGGTCACCCCGCCGATCTCCTCAAGCTCGAACTGGACGATCGAGTAGCGGCCTTCGGTCCAATTCCCGGCGCGCCACGCTTGAACGATGCGCCGGGACGGAACCAGCTCGATCTGGCGGCCGACGATGGCTCCCCCAAACAGGCGAAAGGCCCCGCCGGCCGTTCCATCGATTTCGGCCGGCGCCTTAGTCAGCGCGCTGAACTGGACGGGGTCGAGAAGTGCCTGATACACTTTCGCCGCCGGTGCCGCGATAGATAGACTGTGATGGATCGGATCGGCCATTGTCTCCCCCTCGAATGTCATTTAACATATCTGTTAACTATTGAGAGTCTACCGGAGAATCCTTCGATGTCAAGCACACGGTCGATTCGGCGGTTCGGATCCGAGCGGCGCCTCGATCTCGTCTTTCGCGCCCTCGCGGGGCGCCCGCGCCGGCAGATCCTTGCTCGACTGGCCCAGGGCCCCGCCACCATTTCCGAACTCGCCCGGCCGCTCCGCATGTCGTTGCCCGCCGTGTCCCGCCATGTGCTCGTGCTCGAGCGCGCCGGCCTCTTGATCCGCGCCATCGACGGCAGAGTGCACCACTGCACTCTTGGGCACACCCCGTTCCAGGAAATGAATGCATGGCTCGCCTTCTACCGGCCGTATTGGGAAGGGACGCTCGATGCCCTCGCCCGGTACGCCGAATCGGAAACCCATGGCGAGCCCCGCTGACCCAAGCGTCCCGTCGCTGACCGTCCGCCGGATCGTGCGCGCGGATCCGGAGCGGATCTTCGAGTTATGGACCCGGCCGGAGCACCTCCGACGGTGGTGGGGACCCAGGGGAGTCCGCTGCAGCGCGGCCGAAGTGGATCTCCGCCCGGGCGGCCGGTATCGTATCGGAAATCAGTTCCCCGACGGCCGCATGCTTTGGATCGTCGGCGAATTCGAGCGGGTGACCCCACCCCGAGAACTGGTCTACACCTGGACCATCGACCCGGGGGCAATGCATCCCGAACGGGTGACGGTTCGGTTCGACCCGCACGGCGAGGGTACCGAAGTCACCGTGGTGCACGAGCGGATCCCGAATCGGGCAACGCTGGAGGGGCATGAGTCGGGTTGGCGGGAGTGTCTCGACGGGCTGGAGGTCTATCTTTCACACTCGACCCGCTGATCCACTGGAGTTTCGATGCCACGACGCGCCTCCCTGCGAAGCGCCGGTCTCGCGCTGTGCTGCTCCGTTCTTGGCGGAACCCTTGCCGCGCAGGGTCTCCCCCCGTACGCGCCTATCAATCCGATCGCCCAAGTCCGGAGCGGCCTCGAGACTCTTCCCTACGTCGAGCCAGGGCGCCGCTGGCAATTCACTATCCTCACCGACTACGCGAGTCTCGTCGAATTCACCGATCTCCCGGCCATTTCGTATATCCTCGACGCCGAGCTTCACCGCACGGCGGTGACGGTGCTGCGGAATCTCGGTGGGAAGGCGTTCCTCCTGGCCGGCGGCAGCGTCAACGGAGCATACGACGGCTTCTTGGACGGATTCCTCAATTGGTATCACGAACTCACCGGACTCCGGGTCAAACCGAGGGAGGTCCGCCCGAAGAACGAGTTCGACTATCAGATTGTTTTCCGAGACTGCCCCGAGAACTGCACGACCGAGTACCGGCCGTCGGGGACGTACTTGGGAGACCTCCGCTTCGGCGCCGGCCTCCGTCACTCGAGGCATTGGCAAACGGCGCTCTGGGTGACCTTGCCCACCAGCGGTGGCTCGAGGGGATTCCGCAAAGAGGTCGCCTCGATCAACGCCGGCACGACGGTGCGAAGCGATTTCTGGAAGCGATTCACCTACGAGGGAACCTTAGGCGTTGGCTATACGCCGCGGCACGGAGATTTCGAAGAGCGCCAGAAGACAACCTTCGTGATGGTGACTCAGGGGGTGCGTGCTCGATTCGCGGGGCCGGTGCATCTCTATACCAGCTTTCTCTACCACTCACCGATGTACAAGGGATTCGGGGCGCGCGGGCTCGATGCCCGCGAACTCTCGATCGACGTCGGCGGGTTTCTGAAATTCAAGAAGGGCCCCGAGTGGATTCTCGGCATGACCGAAGACTTGGAGCCGAGGGGGCCGGCGATCGATCTCTCGTTCAGGCTGGGGGTGCGCTGGTAGCGAGAAACTGATCCATCTGCTGGAGGAGATACTCCTTCGCTTTGGGATCGCGAAGGTTGAGCGCGTAGTGGTTGATCAACTGCTGCTGCAGCTTGAGCCATTCCGCCCAGCACACCGCGCAGACATCGCGAAAGAGCTGTTGACCGCGCGGATTCGGAAAGGGCGGGAAGGCCTGTCGATCGCGTTCGAGGCGGCAGCGCGTGCAGGGGATGGTCGGCATCCCGGAAATCTAGGCAACCCGATCACTACGAGGGGCGGGCCGCACAGTCGTTGCGAGGGGCCAAAGCCCCCGAAGCAATCTCCTAATCCCCCCGCTGCAGCGCCTTCACTCCGCTCCGCGCCCCGAGACCGGCGCCCAGCCCCACCATCGCCATCGTGGCACCGCTGATGAGCGGAAAGATGGTGAACGGCAGGACGAGGACCAGGCCGAGCCCGCCGGCTATCCAAGGGGTCAGCGGGGAACGCGCTGCATCGACGAACCGAAGCCGCTGCCGAATGAACCCGCGGGCAAAGCCGAATGCGAGCACCCCGCCGGCGACCATGATGCCGATGCCGAGGATCCCACCGATCAGGCCGAGTATGCCACCCATATGAACCTCCAGTTCGACCACGGTTTCGTGCGTGTTCCAATACGCAACACCCCACCGAAGGTTTCATCCAACCCTACCACCGCATCGCCACGCTCCCCCAGACGAATCCGGAGCCGAAGGCGGTGAAGACCACCAGATCTCCCGCCTTCACGCGCCCGGCCCGCACGCACTCGTCCAGCGCGATCGGAATGGTGGCGGCCGTTGTGTTTCCGTAGCGCTGGATGTTGTTGTAGGTCTGGTCGTCGCGCAGCTGCAGCTCCTTCTGTATCGCCTCCGCAATGCGGAGATTGGCCTGATGGGCAATCAAGAGCGACACATCGGCGAGGGATTCTCCGGCGCCGGCGAGCACCGCGCGCACCGATTCCGGCATCCGAACCACCGCATGACGGAACACCTCTCGTCCGTCCATCGAGAGCCAGAACTTCCCCTCCGCGAGCTGCTCCGGCCAGCTCTCCAGCCGAACCATCGAGCTCGGGCCCTCCGCCCAAAGCTTCTCGGCATTCGAGCCCTGGCTGTGGAGATCGAACCCCCTGATCCCACGCGTTGAATCATCCGTCGCTCCGACAACCACCGCCCCGGCTCCGTCCGCAAAGATGACGGCGGTGTTTCGGCCTTCGGTGGAGAGTTGCATCCGGGTCGACTGAATCTCCTGTCCCACGACAAGGAGCCGGCGAAAGAGCCCGGCTCGGATGTACGCATCGGCCACTGAAAGGGCGTACACGAAGCCGGCGCACTGCATCCGAATGTCGATGGCGGGGATGGTGCCTCCAACGTCGAGCTCGCGCTGGAGAAAGACCCCGTTACCGGGGGCGTAATGGTCGGGAGTGGATGTGGCGTACACGATCGCATCGATGGCGCCGGCAGGGAGCCCGGCCATTTCGAGCGCCGCCTCGGAGGCCTGCTTGGCGAGCCTCACACCCCGGTCACCCGGGGCAATCCAGTGCCGACGCTCGATCCCGGTCCGGGCGCGGATCCACTCGTCCGAGGTGTCCATGGTCTTGGACAGCTCGTCGTTGGTCACGACCCGCTCCGGCACGGCACGACCGGTGCCTAAGATGATGCTCGAGGGCATAGAGATGGTCTTCGCTATTCGCTATTCGCTATTCGCTATTCGCTATTCGCTATTCGCTATTCGCTATTCGCTATTCGCTAAAACAGGCATGCCGGCAAAGGTCGCTGAGAAGACCCTTGCCGGCAAGCGAGCAGCCAATAGCGAATAGCGAATAACTACTCGTACCTCAACGCATCGATCGTATTCAGCATCGCCGCGCGGCGCGCCGGCCAGAGCCCGAAGAAGAGCCCGACCAAGGCGCTGAAGATGAACGCCACCCCCACCGCGGCCGGTGACACGAAGGTATTCCAACCCAGGAACTTCGACATCGCCTGTGCGCCCAGCGTGCCGAAGATCACGCCGAGGAGCCCGCCGAAGAGGCAGAGCACCAGCGCCTCGATCAGGAACTGGAGCATCACGTTGATCTTGGTGGCGCCGAGCGCCTTGCGGACACCGATCTCCCGGGTGCGCTCGGTGACCGACACCAGCATGATGTTCATGATCCCGATCCCGCCGACCACGAGTGACACGGCGGCGATACTGCCGAGCAGCATCTTGAACGTTTCCGTGGTCTGCTGTTGCGTCGCCAGGATGTCCTGCTGGTTCCGGATTTGGAAGTCGTTGTCGCCGCCGGGCCGAATCTTGTGCTCTCGCCGGACGACCCGCTCGATGTCGACCATCGCCTGGTCGAGCGGAACACCGTCGCGCACCTGGACCGCGATCGACCGGAGCCGATCGGTGCCGAACATCCGGAACCGCGCGGTGCTGAGCGGAATGATGATCTGTTCGTCGGGGTTCTGGAACGAGCCCGCCGCCCCCTTCTCGCTCAGGATGCCGATCACTTCGAACGGCTGGCCCCGGATCTGAATCGTCTGGTTGATGATCGCCACCGGATTGACGCCGATCATGGCCGGAATGGCGGAGCCGAGCACGGCATACCGCTGCCGAGAGCCGTCGTCGCCGGCGGTGAACATCCGGCCGTGGGTGATGGTGTAGTTCCGGACGGCCGGGTAGTTCGGCGTGGTGCCGAGGATGTTGATGTTGAAATTCCGGTTGCTGTACTTGACTTGGAGCGAACGCTGCAGCTCGGGCTGGACCGCCACGAGCAGCTTGGCATCCCGTTCCAGGGCCGTGGCGTCGTCCACCGTGAGGCTCACCCGAACATCGCTGGCCCGGCCGCCCATGAACTGCTGTCCGGGATAGACCGTGAGGAGATTGGCCCCCATCGCCTTGATGCGCGCCTCGATGGCCCGTTGCGCGCCGGTGCCCAGCGCCACCACCGCGATCACGGCGCCGACACCGATGATGATACCGAGCATCGTGAGCCCGGCGCGCAGCTTGTTCGCCCGGATACTCGAGAACGCGACCCGAATCGTCTCACCGATCATCATATGTCTTATCTCCCTCCCGGCGGGCGGCCGGTGCCGCCGGCCGGCGCGGTCGTGGTCGGCGCGGTCGTTCCCGACGGCCGCTGCGGAGTCGTCATCCCCGGCACGGCGCCGCCGCCCGTCATCTGGTTGACGCGGTTTCGCGCGTCGGTCTGCTGCTGCACCAGGCTCGCGCTCGGCAACACCATCACCGAGTCTCTCTCGGTGAGTCCGCTCACCACTTCGCTGTAGTCGAGGTCGGTGAGGCCGGTCCGCACGTACACCGGGACGGGCTCGCCATTGCGGCGGACAAAGACGATGTAGTTTCCGCCGAACTGGAAATCGGTGCCGCCCTGGGTCCGTCGGGCGCCGTTGCCTCCACCCATCCCGCCGTCGAAGCCACGCCC
>JABFSM010000212.1 GCA_013140635.1 Gemmatimonadales bacterium | reverse complement strand
TCCCTGGCCCACCACGCGGCCGACCCCTTCCGGCTCCTGGTCGAATCGGTGGCGGACTATGCCATCTATATGGTCGATCCGGCCGGGTTGGTGGCCAGCTGGAACCCCGCCGCCGAACGGATCTACGGCTACCGAGCCGAGGAGATCATCGGCCGGCCATTCGGCGTCTTCTATCCTCCCGAAGATGTCGTCGCTGGAATGGCGGAAGATGCCCGGCAACGCGCGCTCGCCGCCGGGCATTACGAGTTCGAGTGTACTCGCGTCCGCAAGGATGCCTCACGGTTCTGGGCCGTGGTGTCGATATCCGATCTCAAGGACTATTTCGGCAACCACGCCGGGTTCAGCGTCGTCACCCGCGACATCACGGAACGGAAGGAGGCCGAGGAAGCGGTGCGGCGGGAGCGCGATCTCTCGGCGGCCACTCTCGCCAGCTTGCCCGGCGTCTACTACATGTACGACGAGGCCGGCCACTTCTTGCGGTGGAACCGTCTCTTCGAGGTGGTGACCGGCTACTCGGCGGAGGAGATCGCGACGCTGCACCCCCTCGAGCTCTTCGGCGGCGCGGACAAGAAGCGGGTTGCGGAACGGATCGAGGCGGTCTTTCGCACCGGCCAAGGCGAGGTGGAGGCCGACTTCGTCGCAAAGTCCGGGATGCGCACCCCGTACTACTTCACCGGCGTGCGCGCGGAAATCGACGGCCAACGCTGCCTGCTCGGCATGGGAATCGACATCACCGCCCAGCGACTGGCACACGAGGAGCTGCAGCGTACCGGCGATCTGCTCCGAGCGGTGGCCGAAGGGGTGTCCGACGCGATCTTCGTCAAGGACCGGGCGGGACGGTATCTCCTGATGAACCAGGCCGCGGCCAACTTCGTGGGCAAGTCGATCGAGGAGGTGCTCGGGCAGGACGATACGGCGCTCTTCGATGCGGCCGATGCCGGCCACGTCATGGAGCGCGATCGCCAGGTGATGGAGTCCCAACTCGTCGAGACCGTGGAGGAAGAATTGACCGCGGCCGGCGTGAAGCGGGCCTATCTCACGACCAAGGCGCCATACCGTGATAGTGACGGGAAGGTGATCGGGGTTCTTGGCATTTCGCGGGAGGTCACCGACCGGAAGCTGGTGGAGGTGGCGCTGCGGATTCGCAACGATCTCTACGCGATGCTTTCACGGACCAATCGCGCCGTGAGCCGATGCACCTCGTCCGAGGAGCTCTATCGGGAGCTCTGTGCGATCGCGGTGGAAACGGGACGGTTCCAGTTTGCTTGGGTCGGCGAGGCGGTGGGAGAGCGGGTGAACTGCGTCGCGTCCGCCGGCAACGACAACGGCTACATGGACCACTTGGTCATCAGCCTAGACCAAGAGGACCCGAGGTCGCGCGGGCCGACCGGGCGCGCGGTCCTCACCGGCGAGTCGTTCGTGGTAAACGACTTTCTCGCCTCGCCGATGACCGCGCTGTGGCACGAGCATGCCAAACGGTCCGGCTTTGCCGCGTCGGCCTCCTTTCCCCTGAAGGAAGAAGGACGAGTCGTCGCGGTCCTCACCCTGTATGCCGCTGTGCCCGGCTTCTTTACCGACGAGATGGTGGCGACGCTCAGCGAGATCACCCCCAGCGTGTCGTTCGCCCTCGACGGCTTTGTCCACGAGCGCCAACGCGCGCGGGCGGAGGAGCGGCTGGAACAGAGCCGGGCGCTCGTTCGGGTGGCCAGCCGGGTAGGCCGGATGGGGGCGTGGGCGGTGGAACTGGAGGGACTTCGGGTGATCTGGTCGGAGGAGTTGCTGGCCATTCTCGAGTTGTCACCGGAGCATTCGCCGGACTTCGAGTTCGGTATCAACATCTACCTGCCGCAATACCGCCCGATCGTGCGCGAAGTGTTTTCCAAGTGCGTGGAAGAGGGCACCCCTTTCGAGAGAGAGGTCCAGTGCTTGACCGCCACCGGCCGCAGCCTGTGGGTCCGGGTCATCGGCGAGCCGGTGCGGAACGGGGAGGGCGCCATTATCGGCGCGCGGGGCGCCTTTCAGGACATTTCGGATCGCCGGCAGCTCGAGCTGCAGTTCCGTCAGGCGCAGAAAATGGAGGCGGTCGGGCGGCTGGCGGCGGGTGTGGCGCACGACTTCAACAACCTGCTCACCGTCATCAACGGATACAGCGACCCGTCGTTCGTGGAACTCGCCCCCGACGATCCGAGCCGCGAGTTGCTGTCGGAGATTCACAGCGCCGGCCAACGGGCGGAGGGGCTGACCCGCCAGCTCCTGGCCTTCAGCCGCCAGCAGGTGCTGGAACCGAGGGTGCTGAATCTCAATGCCATTGTAAGCGACACCGAGAAGATACTCCGCCGGCTCATCGGCGAAGATGTCGTGTTCGTGACCAATCTCGATCGAACGGTGGGCGGGGTGAAAGCGGACCCAGGCCAAGTCGAGCAGGTCTTGATGAACCTGGTCGTGAATGCACGGGACGCGATGCCCATGGGCGGCCGGTTGACGATCGAAACCCAAGTGGTCCACTTGGATGAGTCATACTGCCGAAGGGTACCCGACTTGGACCCGGGTGACTACGTCCTGCTGGCGGTCAGCGACACCGGGTGCGGGATGGACGACGCAACGCAGGCCAAGATCTTCGAGCCGTTCTTTACGACCAAGGGGCAGGGGAAGGGCACCGGCCTCGGGCTGGCAACGGTTCACGGCATCGTGAAACAGTCGCGCGGGCATGTGGCGGTGTACAGCGAGGTCGGGCAGGGGAGCACCTTCAAGGTCTACTTGCCCCAGGTGTCCGATCCCTTCTCGGCCGCCCGGCCCAATGCGCCGCTGGCCGGGATGCCCTCGGGAACGGAAACGGTGTTGCTCGTGGAAGACGAAGGGGCGGTCCGGACCTTGGCGTGTCATATTCTGCGGAGGTGCGGTTACCGCGTTATGGAGGCGGCCGACGGCCAAGATGCGGTTCGCCTGGCCGAGAGCGAAGCGGGGCCGATTCACCTGCTGGTCTCGGACGTCGTGATGCCGTTCCTGGGTGGGCGGGCGCTGGCCGAACGGATTGCCGCCACGCGACCCGATTGCCGGGTGCTCTTCTTGTCGGGGTATACCGACGACGCCGTTATCCGTCATGGCGTGCTGGAGGCGGAGTGCGCATTTCTCCAGAAGCCGTTCTCCGCGTCGTCACTCGCGCTGAAAGTGCGGAGCGTGCTCGATGGTCCATCGTGAGCGGCATCGTACCGACCGGATCGGCTGGTTGCGGGCCGCCGTCCTCGGCGCCAACGACGGCCTGATCTCCACGAGCAGCCTCGTCGTGGGTGTGGCGGCCGCGGAACCGGCTCGCGCCGCGGTGTTGCTGGCGGCGGTCGCCGGGCTCGTGGCCGGTGCACTCTCCATGGCCGCCGGCGAGTATGTCTCGGTGAGTTCCCAGGCGGACACCGAACGCGCCGATCTCGCGCGGGAGCGGGGGGAACTCGCCTCCTCTCCCGAGGCGGAACGGGCCGAATTGGCGGGGATCTACGTGGCTCGGGGGCTCAGCCCGGCGCTGGCGGGCCAGGTTGCGGACGAGCTGACGGCGCACAACGCCCTGGAGGCTCATGCCCGGGACGAGCTCGGTATTCATGAAATGACCCGTGCGCGCCCGATTCAGGCGGCGGTCGCATCGGCCGCTTCCTTTGCGGTGGGCGCGGCGCCCCCGACGCTCCTGGTGCCGCTTCTGCCTAGTTCGGCGCTTACCCTCGGCGTCGGCGGCGTGAGTCTTGGCCTCCTGCTGCTCCTTGGAGGGATTGCGGCGCGGTTGGGCGGCGCGCCGCTCGCCCGAG
>JABFSM010000104.1 GCA_013140635.1 Gemmatimonadales bacterium | reverse complement strand
CCCCTGCGCGACCCGAATCCAGCAGGAGCTGTCCTGGTCGGACTTGCCACGCTGGTCCCAATGGAATTGCACTTTGATCCGGCCGAAGCTGTCGGTCCAGATCTCCTCGCCGCTCTTGCCGACGACCAGCGCCGTCTGCGACCCGTGAATGCGGGGTTTCTCGGTGAGGCGCGCGGGGCGGCAGGTGAGATCGTCCGGGAGGGCCGCGAAGAGGTTCCGGTAGCCGTCGGCATCCGCCTCGTGGACGACTCGCTGGAGGAGATAGCCTCGGTTGAGATCGTTCCGCGGGTGACCGGAGAGCGCGAAGGTGTAGCCCGCGGTCATCGCGGGGGTGCCGCTTTCGCCGGTGAGGGTGAGGCCCGCCAGCTCCAGTTGGCCGAGCCGCGCCTTCGCGAGCCGTTCACCGGCGTCCTTCGTATCGAAGCCGGATGGATACTCGTACCGGCGCCCGGTGCCGGCCTTGCCCGCGGCGGCGGCCATCAGGTCGAGCGTCGGGAGTTTGAAGTTGAAGTCGTCCACCGCGTACTTGGCGGAGGTGAGCCCATGCTCGAGCGAACAACGGGTCACGCCGTCGTGCGACGGGTGGGTGCCGTCATCCGGCCGATAGGCAAGCGTGGACGCACCGGGGCAGGGGTCGTGCACGCCGGCGTCGTCGGCCAGCACCAGCACGTGGCGGTCCGCCTCGTGTTCGAAGTAGTAGAAGATCCCCTCTTGTTCCAGCAACCGGCAGACGAAGGCGAAGGCCGTCTCGTTGTATTGGACGCAATATTCCCGGGCGGGATACTGGGCGGTCAATGCGTTGCGGAAGTCGTGGAAGCCCAACTCGCCGAAGAGGCCGGTGACGATGTCGGGGACGGACTGGTTCTGGAAGACGCGGCAGTCGCTGCTGAGCGAGAGCAGCCAAAACCATGGGCGCACCTCGGCACTATAGGAGGTAAATCTGGTGGAGCTCGCCGCCTGGATGAAGCGGGTGACGATGCCGTGAAACCGGCGCCATTCTCCCGCGACGGTCTCGACCGAGACGCCGACCGGTTGCCCGAGGATTCGCTCCGACGCCAGGTCGTTCTTGGTGGAGATCATCTCCAGCGATATCCGGAAGGGAGCGGAGATCTCTTCTTCGGCGCGCGCGTGCCGGAGCAGCAGCGCGTCCTTGCCAAAGGGTGTCGCGACCGTCAGGCGAAGCCGTTCCTGGGCCGGTGCGGCCGTCATGAGGCCGCCTCGTAGACGAAGGCCCCATCGGCATCCACCGAGACCACGATCGACGAGGGCGGCTCCGCGCGGACCAGCCGCTCGAGCACCCGGGTGGAGAGCTCGGGGAGGATGCGATTGGTCAAGAGGTGGTCCACGTTGCGCGCCCCGCTCTGGTCGTCCCGGCAGCGAGCCGCGATCGCGGCCACGACCGCCGCATCGAAGGTGAGCGCCGCCCGGTGGTGCTCCCGGAAACGTTGCTCGACCCGGGCCAACTTGAGCCGCACGATGGCGCGGATTTGCAGCTCGCCGAGCGGGCGATAGGGAATGACGACCAAGCGGCCGAGGAGCGCCGGTTTGAAGTGCCGGGTGAGCTCGGGACGGATCAGGGCCAGCAATTCCTCGGTGCCCGGGGTAGTGCCGGGCCGGCGGCACGCCTCCAGAATGGTCTCGGCCCCGAGGTTCGATGTGAGCAGGATGATCGCATTGCGGAAGTCGACACTCCGCCCCTCGCCATCTTCGAGGCTTCCCCGGTCGAACACCTGATAGAAGAGCTCGAGCACATCCGGATGGGCCTTCTCGGCCTCATCCAGGAGGATCACGCTGTGCGGCCGCCGCCGGACCGCCTCGGTCAGCACGCCGCCGGTTCCGTAGCCGATGTATCCCGGCGGCGCTCCTTTGAGCGACGAAACGGTGTGGGCCTCCTGATACTCGGACAGATTGACCGTGATCAGGTTGCGCTCACCGCCGTAAAGGAGGTCGGCCAGCGTGATGGCGGTTTCGGTCTTGCCCACCCCGCTCGCGCCGGCCAGCAGGAAGACGCCGACCGGCTTTCCGGGGTCGTCGAGAGCGGCTCGAAAGGTCTGGATCCGGTCGGCGATCGCGTTGATGGCATCGTCCTGGCCGACCAACCGGGTGGCCATCTGCTGCCGGAGCGTCAGCACGGTGTACAACTCATCGGTGAGCATCTTGCCGACCGGAATGCCGGTCCAGCCGGAGATGACCGATGCGATGACCTTGGTATCGACGGAAGTCGGCACCATCGGTGGGTCGGCCTGGATCGCTTCGAGGCCGCGTTCCACCCGCGCGAGGACCGCCCGGAGCCGGGCGCACTCCACGGGGTCGGCGGCGGCATCGCCGGCCAGCTCTTCGATCTCGCCGCGAAGCCGGTCGATCTCCCGGACGGCGCTCAGCTCGTCCCGCCAACTCTCCTCCAGGGCCGCGCCCTCGCGCCGCAGGCCGTCCAGCATAACGCGGAGCACCGCGAGCCGCTCGTCATGCCCGCCGCCGGTGACTTGCTCGCGCCGCAAGAGGCGTTCCTCCGCTTCGGCCGCTTCGATGCGCCGTTGCAGGGCTTCCACGGCCGGGGGGGCACCGTGCTGTCCGATCGCGACCCGGGCGCAGGCCGTATCGAGAACGCCGATCGCCTTGTCGGGAAGGCGGCGCCCGGAGAGGTAACGCTGGGAGAGGGTGACCGCCTCACGCACCGCTTCCTCCAGGATGCGGACGCCATGGTGGCGCTCGAGCCGGCTCACAACCCCGCGCAGCATATCGATCGCCGCTTCCTCCCCGGGCTCATCGATGGTCACCACCTGAAACCGGCGGGCCAGCGCCGGATCCTTCTCGAAATACTTCTTGTATTCGGACCAGGTCGTCGCGGCGATCGTCCGCAAGTCTCCCCGGGCGAGAGCCGGCTTGAGGAGGTTGGCGGCATCGCCCTGGCCCTCTCTTCCGCCGGCGCCGATCAGGGTGTGCGCCTCGTCGATGAAGAGGATGACTCCCCGCGGCGAGGCTTTGACTTCGTCGATCACCGCCTTGAGCCGCTGTTCGAACTCTCCCTTCACGCCGGCACCCGCCTCGAGCAGCGCCAGGTCGAGGGCCCGGACGCTCGTGTCGAGGAGCGGCGGCGGCACCTCGCGGTCGGCCACCCGCTGCGCGAAGCCCTCGACCACCGCGGTCTTGCCCACCCCCGCGTCGCCGGTGAGAATCGGATTGTTCTGCCGCCGCCGCATCAGGATGTCGATGACCTGGCGGATCTCGGCATCCCGTCCGCGCACTGCGTCGATCCGTCCCTCCGCGGCGAGCGCGGTCAAGTCCACCGTGTACAAGTCGAGATTCGGCGTCGGGCCACCGGCGGTCATTCCCTCGGGCGAATGAAGCGGACCCCCTGGGAGCGAGCCCATGGCGAGCTCGGACAGCATCTCCCGCACCGTACCGGCGGACAGGCGCGAGAGCGTGAACGACGACTCGGTAATGAGCCGGTAGAGGGCGTCGTCTTCGAGTAGGGCCAGCAGGACCGCTCCGGAGTGAATGGCGGGGGCCGAGAGGTAGAGCGACGATTCGACCCAGGCGCGTTCGAGGAGGCCGAGAAGATGGGGAGAGAGCGCGGGTGTCCGCCCATTCCCCCGCTGGAAGCGGTCCATCGCGCCGGTCAGCTCCCGCACCACGTGCGACGGATCGAGCTCCGCCCGGCGCAGAGCGAGGCCGATCGGGGAGGCCGGCTGCTCGAGCAACCCGAGGAGGAAATGCTCGATCTCGACGTTGTAGTGGGTCTGCTGCACGCAGAGCGCCGCGGCGGTTTCGAGGCCGCTTCGGCAGGGGGCGTCGAGGCGTCCGATCAGGCGGTCGAGGTCGGCGCGCCGGCTCATCGGATGTTGGGTCCGCACGTGGGGCTCACGGCCGTGACCGCGGCGCCATGCAAGGTCGCGGTTCGGGGCAGTGGGCACGAGCGCTGGAGGGTGCTGGTCCAGCCGAGCCGGGGAGGGCGCGTTGAGGTTAGGCAGGTGCCGGGCGCATCTGCCACGTGATGGAGCAGCCGCACATGGATGTCCAGGTCGGCCCCGGCGTAGAAGCGAGTGAGCGCGCCCAGCAAGGCGTATGAATCGGTGCCGGGGAGAAAGTCGAGGAAATCGGCCCAGTCGAGCGGGCCGATGATGAGCTCGATCCCACCCATTTGATCCCAGACCCTGGCCCCGAGCATCGCCTCTCGGCCGAGCCGGTGATTTCTGCCGGCCGCACCGATGCGGGTGGTTTGATCGCCGCTCAACTCGAGCCAGCGCCCCTCCAACTGCCGCCCCGAGACTGGAACGCCGAGGCTGGTGGAAAGGAGCCGTTCGAGCCCCATCATCGACCGGGTCGGTAGCGCGAGGAGTCCGGCGAAGGAGAGGAGCAAGCGATAGAGCGGGGCGTTTTCGCGGAGTGCCGGGGTGCCGAGGCCGATGAGGGAACCGAGATACTTGGCGTAGGAGGTCTCGTGGGAGCGGGTACCGCTCAGGGTCGGCAACTGCTCCTTCCGCACCCGATAGGCGAACGAGATCAGGCGATGGTTGAAGATGTCGAGGAATGCCGCCAGGGCGCCGTCGCCTCGGGCCTGATCGGCGATGACCATTTCGGTATAGGGCGGTGGGAGCGGCCCCTCGGCGCCGGCAAGACCGAGAAAGGCAACGGTCAGGCGCGCCGGAGCGCCCGCAGAGGTCGTGACCTCGACGATTTCGCTCGCGGGGAAGCCGAGTGCCGGCGAACCGATGAATCGCACCAGCTCCGCGGAGGGGTCGATTCCCTCGCCGGGCGGCACCCCCGCCGAATCGGCAAGCTCGAGAAGACGGACGGCTTGATGGAACTCGAAGCCGACCCCTTCGTCGGTCAGAACGTCGGCTACAGAACGGTCTGTTGACCGGTCATCGGCGGCCATTCGTACCAGATCCCTTCCCGCTGCGTGCTGGCGGCCCGAAGCTGCACGAAGCTGTTGATCGATACATAGGAGGCGAGAAACCGGTGCAGCACCGAGGCGAAAAGGAAATACGCCATGGCCGAGTGCGCGAAGGCGTCGAATTGCAGGGCGACCTCGGTGCCGTGACAGAATCCACGCCACGCTTCTACGCCCACGCGCCGGACGACCGGCCGGCTCGTCATCCCGGTCAGGCCGCGAATCTGCTGCTCCGCGGCCACCGGATCCGAACTACTGTAGAGGCGGAGGATCTCCCGAAGAGCGGGGAGGCCCTGGGTGCCGTCCAGGAGAGATATCTGGTTGAGGCTCAGGTGGGACACCAGGCGCCACTGGGCCGACCCGGTGGTGGGAGGTTCCAGCTGCCGGGTGGGACGGAATAGACAGGTGATGCGCTGGACCGGGCCCTCCAACTCGTGCTGCAGTTCGGTGCCTGCCTGCAGATGCTCCGCAAGTTGCCGGTTGGTGCAGAGCGTCTTCACAATAACGGTGCGTTCCTGCGGGAACGCCGTACCGCCGGTGTGATCGACGAATGAGAGGTAGACATCGTGCCCGGGGAGATCGCTCCGGCGGCTCGGCTCTCGCCGTGCATGCCAGAAGATCCCGGGGCCGCCGGCACCGGAGTCGTGACGGTAGGAGAAGAAGGGTTGTACCGTCCCGGCGGGCGCACCATCAGCGCCGGCGGCGACGCCCTGGATCGAGTGAATCTCGGTGGTCCGCTCCCAGCGTACGTCGGGGAGAAGCCGATACTCCACCTGCCGGTGGGTGACGCGGATCGGCTCCACCACCTTCGGGAAGAGATTGACGATCGGGGTACAGCCGAGGACGAAGGTCTTGGAGGTGACGGCGACTCCGGGAGTGGGGGTTTCGTCCAAGAGAATGAGGAGATCGGCCCAGCGCCCGGCGAAACACCCCTGCAATCCTCGGAGATCGGCAAAATGATATTTTTGCGGCATCGTGAAATACTCGTGCAAAAGCCGGAAACCGGGGTGTGCCGATGGCGCGTCGGGGAGGACCACCTCATCCGCGCCGAATCCGACCGGCGCAAGCGCCTGGGCGGCGAGCCAGGAGAGCTCGGGGTTGCCGTCGCTCCGCACCGCCACCCGTCGCTCGCCGGCAAAGAGGAGCCGGTAGAGTTCCGCGATGGTGCGGGGATCGCCATCGAGATAGAGGCGGAGGGTGTCGAGTTCCAGCGCTCGGAGGTCGTCGGCGCACTCGATTCGTATTCGCAACACGGCGGCGCAGGACGCATTGCCCAAATCGAACTGATCGGATGGCTCGATCGCGGCATGCCCCACATGGAACGGCCAGAGCGTGACGGGGTAACAGGTACGGAACCGGCACGTCACCTCACCGGCGGTGGCGAAGACCGGAGTCTCCCGCGGAATCCGGTGCCCGGTGGTGATCTTCCCCTGCTTGGGGTCGATGTCGAACCGGGCGATCGACGCCGATGGTGTGGGAGTCGCGAAGTGCGGATGGACCAGTTGCAATAGTTCGGTGCTGATCCTGGGCTGCGCCGAGTCGAGCGAGCGGCGGATCCGGGCGGTGAGAAAGGCGAACGACTCGATCAGCCGCTCCACGTGCGGGTCCGAAGCGCCGTGGGCGGACAGCCCTAACCGGCCGGCAATATCCCGGTGGTCGCGGGCGAATTCGGCACCCATCGTCCGCAGGTAGTCCAACTCCCCGCGATAGTACGCCAGCAACTCCTCGCGCGCCTCGGTGCTCATCCCGCCTCCGTTCCGGCTACATCGGGTCCGACGATGGGAAACGAGATCGGCTCGACGACGTCACCGACCACCAGCAACGCATCGATCTGAAAGATGAGCCCGCGGCCGCCCGTGACCTCCGGCCGAATGCCAACGCCAACGTTCCGAAGCCTGGGCTCGAACGCGGTGATCGCATCGACCGCCAAACGCGCCGCCCGGGCCTGATCGGTCCCGGCCGCGGTGAAGAAGGGCGCGATGTCGGGGAGCCCGTAGTCGATCGTCGTCCGCTCCCCGGGGGCAAGTTCTCCCGCCGCCACCTGGCAGCGGGTGTTCAGAATGCGGCCGACTTCACGCCGCACCGACTCGAGCAGCCCCTCACGATCGAGGGTTCGAGGCGGCTCCCGCCCGGGCTCCGCGTCCTGGATGAATCGCTCGAAGAGCGGGATCGCCGCCCCCGCGAGAGGGCGCAGAGCCCGAGCCGGATCAAGCGGCATTGTTCTTCGCCACATCCCAGACGCCCGGGGCCGTGCCGTCCTGGCCGCCCGACCCCTTCTGGGCTTTGTACTCCCACTTGATCTTGGTGAAATTGAGACTCACCGTCTCGCTGGGAATCCCGCCGCCGCCGCCGACATTGATCGACGATACGACCACATTCGAGAGCGTGTAGGTGATGAGCGGCAAGACCGCCCCGTTGTCGTTGCGCCCGACGACGACGAGCGTGTCCTCGGCCAGGATGGTGCCCTGGCAGCACTTTTGGTTCAAGACCGGGGAGGCGAGATCGAGCTGCTTGGTGAAGGTGAAGTCCTGAACCATCGGCTTGCCGGCGGTTCGCTCGGAATTCGTCACCGTGTTCGTCACCGACATCGCCACGCCGTGACTATAGGACATCGCCTCCACATACTTGTCGTAACCCTTGAGCGTGCACTCCCCGTCGATGCCGGGGAGTTTGACCAGGATAATGTCCGACATGGGATGATCCTCAGGTTAGGCCGCGAGCGGCGGCGGAAGGTCCGCCACGAGCCGGATCGACACGTTGAGCGTTTCGAGCTGGAAATGGGGCCGGAGGAAGACGGTGGCGCGGTAGGCACCCGGACGCCCGGGCACCTCGGTCACGTCCACCCGCGCGGAGCGGAGCGGGAACTGTGCCTTGGTGGACTGCGGTGCGTCATCCAGGACGAGGACATAGTTCGCGATCCAGGCGTTGAGGTACTTTTCGACGTTCTCCCGGCTCTGAAAGCTGCCGACTTTGTCGCGCATCATCACCTTGAGAAAGTGCGCAAAGCGTGAGGCGGCCAGCAGGTAAGGAAGTTGGGAGCTGAGTTGGGCGTTCGCGCTGGCGTTGGGGTTGAAGAACTCCGGCGCGTCGTTGGTGGTGGCGCCGCCGAAGAAGGCAGCGTAGTTCTCCCCTTTGCGATGGCAGAGCGCAATGAAGCCCAGGTCGTTGAGCTCTTTTTCCCGGCGGTCGGTGATGGCAACCTCGGTCGGGGGCTTGAGGGTCTTGTCTCCGTCGTCGGTGCGGAAGATGTGAGCGGGAAGCCCTTCCACCTTGCCGCCACCTTCCACGCCGCGAATGGCGGCGCACCATCCGTAACGGGCGAAGGCGTTCGTGATGCGCTGGGCCAAGAGGTACGCCGCGTTGCCCCAGAGGTACTTGCGATGGTCACGGCCGTCCGTATCCTCTTTGAAATTGAATCCCTCCACCGGCTTCGTGTCGGGGCCATAGGGCAGCCGCTTGAGCACGTGCGGAAGGGCCAGCGCGACGTAGCGCGAATCTTCGTCTTTGCGGAAGCTGCGCCAATCGGCAAGGTCGGAGCTCTCGAAGATCTTCGCCAAGTCCCGCGGAACCCCGAGCTCGGTGAAATCGTCCATGTCGAAGAGACGGGGGCTGGCCGCCGCGACGAACGGCGCGTGCGCCGACGCGGCGACCTGAGCGATCTTCTTGAGAAGGCCGACGTCCTCCGGATGCCGCCCGAACTCGATATCGCCGACCAGGAGGCCGTACGGTTGGCCGCCGAAGGTGCCATACTCCTCTTCGTACACCTTCTTGAACAGGGTGCTCTGATCGACGTCGACGGCCTTGTCGAGATCGTTCTTCAGCTCGGCCTGGCTCACGTTGAGGAGCCGCAGCTTGAGGGTCGTGCTCGTCTCCGTGCCCATCACGAAGTCGTGGAGGCCCCGCCACCGGGCTTCGAGCGCCTGAAACGCGGGGGTGTGCAGGATCGCGTTGACCTGGGCGCTCAGGAGCTCGTCGATCTTCTCGATTCGGCGGGAGATCATCTTCGCCGTATCCGATTCGGGGGTGATGTTCTTGTCCACGACCTGAACCGCGAACTCCTCCACCAGGCGGCGTGCCGCCGCCTGCTGCAAGGTGTCGGACGCGTCGCGGGTCATGCGGCCTTCCAAGATGATGCGATCGAGCAGGGAAGCGGGGGGCGCGGCGGCCGTGGCCGTGGCGCCGCCTTTCGCGGGTTTCGATGGTGTCGTCATGATATGGTCGTCCTCAGTCGGAGTCTGGAATGCCGTGGATGTGGCCGGTCATGCCGTCGCGGGTGGTGGCGGGGCAATGGCCCCCTTGATGGCGGTCAGCCCGGCGGTGTCTTTGGCCGCATCCTGCAGCAACAAGTCGAGTTCGTCGTTCCCGTCGAGCTTGGTCAGGAGGTCCCGCAGGCTCTGGCGTGCGCCGTAGAGCGCCGCGAGGGCCGGCACTTGCCTGACGATCTCGATGGGGTCGAAGAAGCCCATGCCTGGATTCGGTGCCTTCTCCGAAGTATCGTAGGCGAGCTCGACGTTGAGCTTGCTCCCGTCGTTGGCCAGGCGGTTATCGACCTGGAACGCGAGCCGCGGGGCGATCGCTTTCATGACGTCGACGAAGTTGTCCCGATCGATGTTGACGAATTTGCGTTTCTTGAGCGGCGGCGGCGCATCCTTGAGGTCTCCAGAGAGATGACTCATGATGCCCACGACGAACGGAATCTCCACCTTCTCGATCGCGCCGAGCGTTTCGAGATCGTAAGTGATCTGTACGCGCGGGGGGCGGTTGCGGTCGAGCCAATGTTGGGTGCTGTCTGCCATAGGACCGGTCCTTCCTCATGAGTGAAAGTCTGCACTGCGTGTCGTGCTGCCGGAGAGAGTCGTGCTACGGTGGGGCGCGGGATCCCGGCATGTCCAGCGTGTCGTCGTCCCAAGTGGGAAGCCCAAGCAGGATCTGTACGGTGTGGGGGTCGCCGCCCTCGTCCTGTGCCAGCGCCGCCACGTCGTCCAGGGAGAGGTCCCGCCACTCCAGGGCGCGGTCGACGAGGTGGCGGGCGGGGCCGAGCGGCTCTTCGGCGCGGAGATAGGCGGCCACGGCCTCCAATCGCCGATAGGCGTCGTGGCGCGGTGTGTTCGTCTCAGCGGCCTCTACCGAAAGGGGCGGCTCCGCTTGCGGCGCCGCATCGTCGAGGCGGGCGCGGAGCCACGACTCGATCGTCCGGAAGAGGTCCCGAACGTGACGGAGGCTCGGCGCGTCCCGCCCGCACTTCTCCTCCAAGAAACCCTCCAGCGCATGCGCCTGTTCTCCCGCCGCCGCGAGGGCCGCCGCGTCGTCGCGCAAGGCGTCAGGCGGCCCCGCGGCGATCGCTCTCAGTATCTCGGCGGATGACCCCGTGTCCTTCGAGGCGCCGCCGGAACGCGCGTTGCCCCCCCTGCGGGTCAGTTCGTCGGCGTGGAGAGCGGCCAGCCAGTCGCTCCAGGTGGGCGCCTGCCCGCCGCGCCGAGGGCCCACGAGCGGTACCCGCATCAGCGCGCTCGGCAGCCGCTCATCGAGCCAAACGATCGGGCCGGCAAGCACTTCGGCGGGCGCCTCACCCGTCACCCTCGGGTGCAAGTGCTCCCATGAACTTCGGCAGAGCTCGTGGACAAGATGGAGACCTTCCCGAGCGCCGGCGAATCGGTATCGGTAGACCCACGATTCGACGAGCCAGGCGGCGACTTGCAGGTCCTTGGAGCGGGAGCGGAGTGCCTCCATGGCGATCCGTTCGACCGCACCCCAGTCCGCCCGCTTGAGCGGCCGCTGCCATTCGCCCTGGGGGAGGGTCGGATCGTCGGCTCGGCGCGCCTCACGAATGCGCTCGTACGTGCCTTCGTGGCGCAGTTCCACCCCGCCGGGATTCTCCGGCGAGATCGGCCGAAGGAGTCCGGCATGGTCTGGAGTGAAGGCCTCCTCGGCGTCGAGGGTGGTCATCGCGAACTCCGCGGCGGGACCGGGGGGCTCTGCCAGGGGAAGGCGGGCCGCCGGAGGGGATGGAGGCTGTCGGTGGAGGTGAGGCGCACGCGTATCGGAACTCGCGCCTCCTCGGCCGGCCCCTCCGCACGGACGGTCGAGACCGCCACGTCGAGTAACGTGGTCTCACCGCCGTCCTCTCGGTCGCTGGCGTGGCCGGCTAGGAAGCGAAGCAGCGACCAGGGGCCCGAGGCGAGGAAGGTGATGGTCTTGCCGGTCGTCACCTGGCCGGGTCCGCTGGCAAGAGGGCGGACCGGCGACCCCTCCGCCCACCGAAGCGATAGGCGGGTCGAATCGCCGAGGCGCCACCGGATCCGGCGCGCCATGCTCGTATCGTCAAGCCGCTCGCGCCCCACCCGAAGGCTCCAACCGCCGATCTGATTGGCGGCCTGTTCATTGGAGCGATCGGTCCGGAAGGCCAGCTCGACGAAGAAGGCCGGCGTGCGCTGTGAAGCGCTGTCGAGGAGGGGCGCGAAGAAGGCCCGGCTCTCCCGGAGCCGCCGAAGGAAGTCGGCGGCGGCCACATCGTGGATCGTCGATTCGAGAAGCGGCGCCACGCGGTCGTAACGCTCGAAGAATGCGCGGATCGCCTCAGGGTCGGCGTCGCCGCGCGGCGCCGGCCGACGGGGGTCGCTGAAGGGGAACCGGCCGGCGAGGGTGGCGCCGAACGCCGCCGCCACATCCGCGTACGCCGTCGCGCCGAGTTGGCCGGCGGCATCGGTGCACCGAGCGTAGAGCGCGCGCCGAACCGCCGTCCGCCGCTGTACGAAGAAGTCGCTTGCGGAGGCCGGCCCTTCCGCCGCGCGCGCCGCGCAGGTGGCAACCTCGAGGCGAGGCGCCGAGTCCCGGGCGAAGGCCTCGAGTGCCTCGAGCGAGGTGCCGGGCAGCTTCTGGTCGTACCGCTCCAGGGTGCCGAGAAGGCCGGTCCAGCGAGTGACGAGCGGGGAGGGCACTCTGACGCCCTCCTCGCCGGCCCGCTTCAGGAAGCCGATGACCCCTGCGGCCACACTGGTCCAGGCCCGAACCCCTTCGCGTTGCCGGCCGAGATAGGCGGCGATCCCTTCCGCCTCGATTCCGCCGCTTGCGGTGAAGGCGGTGGGAATCGCGTCGTACGCCGCGTCTCCGGAAAGGAGCGATTCGGCGGCCTCCAGCATCGCCTCGGCGTCGGCGACCGCCGTTTCGAGGAGCAGGCTTCGCTCGGCCGCGGCGTCGAGTCCATCGAGGTCGGCGATCAACCGTTCGAGGGCGGGGGCCGCTTTGTCGAATGCCGCCAGGTTGGCCCGGAGGGCGTTGCGGGCCGTCTCGGCGATCGGCCCGAAGGCGCCGCGCCGGGAGGCGCGGGATTCGTACACGGCGCCGACGACCCGGTCGACGACCTGGGCACGAACTGCGGCCAGCACCGGCTCGCGGAGGTGCTCGGGCAGGAGATCGAAGCGCGCCACGGCCGAATCGGCGGCCGGCTCGACATAGGCTGCATAACGTGCCATCAAGCGGGCCGCCGCCTCGAGGGGCCCCACCGCCCAGGTGGCTTCGCCCACCGGCACTTCCGCCCGAGCGCCGCCTTGGAAACGGGGCGCCATGAACTCTTGCCCCAAGAGCGAGTCGAGGGCCGCCCGAATGGTGGGGATGGACCGGGCATTCGGGTCGCGGCCGAGCAGATTCCCGAGGTAGAGGGTGACGGAGTCCGAGAGCCGCGTGGCGAAGTCGGCGCCGAAGAAAAAGTTGGCGTCGGTCTCACGCGACAGGGCCTGGACCGAGTCGGCATCGCGCAGGAAATCGCGGAGCGCTCCGACCGCCTCCGGCCTGGCATCGAGCAGGAGGCTGTCCACCAGCGCCGCCGCTGCCGCGAGGCGCCGAGCGGCGGCGGGGAGCGCCAGCGGCTGCCAATCGGTGCGATCGAAGGGCGGAGCGGTGGCGTCCCACAGCGCCGGTCCGATGTAACCGACACGCTCGAAGCCCTCCGGAATGGCGGTGCAGTACGCGTAGCTGAGGAGCTCGCGGAGCCGGCGGATGTCGCCACGCTGCTCGACCAGGTCGACCGGTACGATGGGGGTCACGACGCGGTTATACACCGCGGTCATCCGTCCCAGCGTATTCAGCTCGCCGACGAAGGTGGCGGGGTGCTCTGGATAGGAGGAAGGGCATCCGCGCGTGTCGTAGCTCGTACTGTCCCGGAGCATTCGGTTGAGGCGGGCGTCGAAGCGGCGGCGCAAGTGCGGCAGCGTCACTTCGCTGAACGCCACAGCCAGCGATCCGGTGACGGCGGAACTCAAGACCGGCGTGAGCCAGGAGGTCGGCATCGTGAGGGACCAGGGCCGATGGTGCGGCATCCGCGCGATCGCCGTCGCCAGCGCGAGGCCGGAGGTGCGGCGGCGCCCTCGGTCGCGGCCCGCCTGCGAATCGGCGGCCTCTTGGGCGAGCGTGGTGTCGACGACTTTGAGCGCGCTCTCGATCGCCATGATCTGTGGACGCAGCCCCTCGATGACGTGCCAAGAGCCTATCCGCAGGCCGCTCGTCGTGACCCAAAGCCCCAGAGCGCCGCCGAGCACGATGGTAACGATCGCCGCCTGCAGCGCGAGAACGGTCCGGTTGGCCGACAGCAAGCTCCGCCGGATCGGCTGCGCCAGGCCAAATTCCGGAAACACCTTTCGGGTGAGAAGGCCGCGCAGGAAAAGAGGGCTGGGCCGGCGCCCCTCTTCCGGGCCGGCGGCTTCGAGGCCTCCGTCTCCCGTGAAGTAGACGCCACGGAAAATGCTGCCGTCGTGATAGGCGACCTCATGGAAGAGCCGCCCGAGGTACTCGCGGAGCGGGTCGGCGAGCGCCGCGAACCGCGACGGGAATACGAAGACGCCGTCGTTCTCGGGTGCAGGGGGGCGCGTGGCGAGGAGCTCGAGTTGCGCGTGGTACAACCGCTCGCGCATGGCCGCGAGGCCGTCGGTAACCCACTGCTCGGAGAAGGAGGTGCTGAGCGTGTGGGGCGACGACCAGCCGAACAGGTCGGCTCGGACATCGGGCGAGAGGCCGGCGCAGAATTCCGTGAAACCCTCCACCAGGTCGCATTTCGTCACGAGCACGTAGACCGGTAGGCGGAGCCCGAAGGTGTTCTGCGATTCCCAGAGCCGCTCCCGGAGCGCCGTCGCGTTGGCGACCAGCCCCCGGCGCGCTTCCGCCGGCGTGCCGAGGAGATCGGCGCAGGAGACGGCCACGATGACGCCGTCGAGCGGCCGCTCCGGCCGGTGCCGTTGCAGGAGCCGAAGCAGGGTCTTCCAGCGCCTCGGCTCGGTGTTCTCGGCGCCGGAGCGGAGCGCGAGCGTGCCGGCCACGTCGAGCACGACGCCGCGATCGAAGAACCACCACCGACAATCGGGATGCTGCACCGCGCCGTCACCGTCCCCGAACGGCTGAGAGAGCCCGCTGTGGGCGAGCAGCGTGCTCTTGCCGGCGGCCACATCCCCCACCATGAGGTACCAGGGCGCGCGGTAGCGGTGGCTCGCCACGGCGTGGTGCGAGGCGAGCATGCCCGCGGCCCGCGCGAATCCGTCGTGCAACGCGCGGATCTCTTCCTTCGGATCGGACCGCACCGCGCCGGCCGCGGG
>JABFSM010000004.1 GCA_013140635.1 Gemmatimonadales bacterium | reverse complement strand
CGCACGAGGCTTCCACGCTCGATTCGTGCATTCCGAACGGATGACCCTCGCGTTTTGGAGGGTGATCGATGGCGCGACCCTCCCCACCCACGCCCATCCCCACGAGCAGGTCACAACGGTCCGAGCCGGCTGGTTCGAGCTGACAATAGGCGACGAAACCCAGCTGCTCGGGCCCGGGCATGTGGCCGTCGTTCCATCCGGCGTGCCGCATAGCGGCAGGGCGGTCACCGCCTGCGAGCTAGTCGATGCGTTCGCGCCGGCCCGCGATGAATATCGCTAGGGCGGAGAAGGCGGCTTCGATGGGCCGGATGGGCTTCCGGTACCGGCACAGCCGAGCGCCGCGCAAAGCCAGAGTGCACGCAGGGTGGACATTCGATCTACTGGCTGCGCAGCGCCACCAACGGGTCGATCGTCACGGCCCGCCGGGCGGGCAGGTAACTCGCTATACAGGCGGCGACGAGAAGCAGGCCGGTCACGAAGATGAAAGTGACCGGATCGGCTGGGCTCACGCCGTACAGGATCCCGGCCAGCGGCCTCATGGCCAGGAGTGCCACGCCGGTGCCCAGGAGCAGTCCGGTCAGGACAAGGGCCGCGATCTCTCGGACGACAAGCCGGACAACCTTGCGGGCATCGGCCCCAAGTGCCATTCGAATGCCGATCTCCCGAGTCCGTTGGGTCACGGCAAACGCTACTACCCCGTACAGCCCCAGTCCCGCCAGGCCAATACCGATCATGCCGAAGAGTCCCAGCAGCGCCGCGGCCATCCGGGGAAGGAACAATGCCAATCCCAGCTGCTCGGTCATTGTCTTTGCGTCGAAGATGGGCACGTCGGGTGCCAGGGTCGTGAATTCGCGGCGCATCGCGGCGAGCGCGGCCGACGGATCTCCCTCCGTGGCGGCAATCACCGCTATGATACCGGTGTACTCCTGATCGAATGAGGCGTAGACGTACGGACGGGGTACCTCCCCGAGCGTCCGGACCTTGGTGTCTCGGGCCACGCCAACGATTTCGACTAAGGAACCGTTGGCGCCCCCCATTCGGAAATGCTCGCCGACGATGTCCGGTCTGCCCCAGTACTTTCGGGCCATCGCTTCGCTGACGATCACGACGTGGGGCGATCCGGGCAGGTCGGTACTGGCAAAATCACGGCCGGCAACGAGCGCTATGCCGAGCGTCTGAAAATACCGGGGCCCGACGAGAACGAAGTCGAGCTCAATATTGTCTTGCCCCGAGGGCGGGGGCGCCTGGTCGATCCAGACCCCGCGGGTCTGGAAGCCTGCCCCGAGGGGAATACGATCGGCCAGCGCAACACTGCGGACCCCGGGAGCGGCGGCGATGCGTTCCGAGAAGACGCGGAGCAACTCTCGGCCCTGCTCATCGTTGAGCCGGCCATGGCCCAGGCTCACGGTGAGAATGGCCGCCCGCTCGGCCTCGAACCCGGGGTCGATTCCCTGAGCTTGGCCGAGGCTCCGCACGAATAGTCCTGCGCCCGCCAAGAGTAGCACCGACACCGAAACCTGGAGCACCACCAGCCCATTTCGCAGACTGAACCGGCGGCGGCCGCCGGTTGCGGAGCTCTCTTCATCCTTGAGTGAGCGAACTAAGTCGGGGCGAGTGGCCCGAAGCGCCGGCGCGAGGCCGAAGAGGATTCCCGTCCCAAGAGTGAGGATGGCGCTGAAGAGCACGACTCGGCCGTCCAGACTGAGATCGAGACTTACCGGTATTGGAATCGGAGGTTGGAACGACATGATCGCTCGCACCATGAGCTGCGCGACGCCAATTCCCACCAATCCACCGATCGAGGCGATCAGTACGCTTTCGGTCAAGAGCTGACGCACCAGCTGTCCGCGGTGGGCGCCGATGGCGAGGCGCAGCGCCATTTCGCGCTGGCGGGCGGTGGCCCGGGCAAGCATGAGACTCGCAATGTTGCTGCAGGCGATCGCCAGCACGAGGGCAACCACGAGCAGGAGGATACCGGCAACGGGGTAGAGTGCGCCATCTATGGCCGGGTGAAAACGAACGCCATCCGCCGGCACCACGGATGCCTTCCGGCCGGCATTCGATTCCGGAAAGGTGGTGCCAAGCCGCTGCATTACGATATCGATTGCGGACTGGGCAGCCTGGACGGACACCCCCGGCTGCAAACGAGCGCGTACCCAGGTGGAGCGGCTCCCGCGCCGCTCGGTTTTGGCGGCGTACTCCGGATCGATGGCCTTGAACGATCCGGAGGGCATCCAAAACTGGCTCGTCAGCGCACCGATGACTCCGCGGTAGTCCTTCGGGCCGATGCCTACGATGGTAACCGGAGCGCCATTGAGCCGAACGGTCCTGCCGATCAAACCGGGGTCGGCACCAAATTCCCGATCCCACATTTGGTAGTTGATGACGGCGACGACCCCGCCGCCGGACTCCTCTTCGGGAAGGAAGCCACGGCCGCGGAAAAGCCGAAGTCCCAAGACTTCCCAGTAGTTGGCCGACACCGCCTCGATGAACGCGATCTTCGAGCCGTCATCGGTCGTTCTGCTGACGATCTGGGGCTCGAGCGCAACGGTGCCGGCAAAGAGCCGCGCTTGTTCCTTGAAGTCGCGATACTCCGGGTAGGAAGCGGTGGTGTAGTCCCTGCCGTCGGAGTCGCTGACGTAGATGTTGACCAGCTCCTCCGGCTTGTCGTACGGCTGAGGCCGGAAGAGCACCGCGTTGACGAGGGAAAAGACCGCGCTGTTGGCGCCGATGCCAAGTGCGACGATCAGAATGGCAACGAGTGCGACGCCCGGCGATGTCCGGAGGCGGCGCACCGAGTAACGCAGATCTCGGAGGAACGTATCCATCTATTGCTCGGCCGGAGATTGGGGTCCGGCCTCGACGGACTCTCACGTGCCGAAGTTTCAAAAGGAAATGTGTGAGACCTGCATGACCGGTCGCCCACGCCGAGCCATCCCCTCGCTCATGGAGGCGGCGGGATGAGCTCCTCGGGGCGCAGCACGCGGATGGGGCCAAGCGCGAGCCGTCGAATCTCTGCTTCGAGAGCCCTCCAATCTCCAACGATCACGACCACGACGCGCGCTGGATCGATATAGGTGCGGGCGGCGCGCATGACGTCGGGTGGGCGTGCCTCTGCAATGCGGCGGAGATGTGTCGTGGTGTAGTCCAGCGGGCGTCCCGCGAGGGCAAGGTCGGTGACACCGCCGGCGATGCTACGCACGGTCAGAAAGCGCTCGGGCACTCCCCGTAGGAGTATGCTCGCAGCCGACCCGACCTCAGCCGCCGAGATCGTGCCTCGGATGGCCGCCAGCTCGTTGAGGATCTCCCGAATCGCGGGTGCGGTCGCCTTGGTCTCCACGTTGGCCGCCACGATGAAAGGGCTGGCGCCGTCCCGAAACTCGAAGAAAGAGCGGGCCTCGTACGCAAATCCATGCTTGGCGCGAAGATTTCGTTCGATGCGGCTGGTCGAACTCCCACCCAAGACCATGTTGAGCACGTCGAGGGCCGGGAGGTCGGGTGAGGAGCGCGCCGGCCCAAGGGTGACGATTCGAATCGCCGATTGTGCGGCGCCGGGGCGATCGACAACGAGCACCGAGCGCGACCGGGGGGGAGGGACGATGGCGGGAGAGACGGCCTCTGCGGCCATTGATACCGGCCAGTTCCCGGCAAAGGCCGTCTCGAGGCGCGCCCTCATCTCGCCGAGCGAGACATCTCCCACGATGACGAAGGTCGCCAGATCGGGGCGGAGCGCGCCGCGATGAAACCCGACGATATCCTCTCGACTCAGGGCCTTGACGTTGGCTGCGGACCCGATGGTCGACTGCCCTTCGGGATGAGTCGGCCCGT
>JABFSM010000298.1 GCA_013140635.1 Gemmatimonadales bacterium | reverse complement strand
GCGCTGCTTGCTGCTCCAGTACCAGGCGGGTGGCCCGCTCCCGGACCTCAGGAGAATACCGTGTGCGTTTGTCCATGACTCCAACCTCTCACAGATTGGAGCCTCCGGCAAACCCGGGGCGGTTCACATACCCGTTTCGGGTCCTTGTCGAAGGCATATGCCTCCAGGCGCGGGTCCAGCGCCACCTCGTCACCCACTTGAATGAGGGCTTCGAGCGGGGGCAATAGTGGGAACGGCCTGCCGCGGAGCAACGGAACCCCAGGCTCTAGTCCCGCAAACCAAGGGCCTGTGAACGCCGTTGTACGTGAGGCTTTCTCCAGGGAATAGCCAACGACTTCCCTCAGAGTCTCGGCGAACACTGACCGGATTTCAGCCGCCAGGGCAGTTTCCTCAGCGCCAAGTGGCCTCTCAACTTCGCTGAGGGAACCAGCACTAAGCCTGATGGCGGGCCAAAGCGATCTGTCTTCAGGCCGCTTCCTATGCTGATACGTTTGAATAGCAGGGCCATTGCGAAGCTTGAGTTCCTGCCCGACGGCGATGCACACCGACGGTGGCGCCGCGACGAACAGATGAACCACCTCGACACGTGGACGATAGGTTGCAATTGCCCCGAGCGCCTTACGGACACATTGCCGCACCTCATCCACATCCAATGCGGATCGCATGAGTCCAGGTCTAGGTCCCCCCTGGATGATGGGTTCGACCAGAATATCGACAAGCCTGTCAGTGCCGATGACATCATCTACGTCGGATGTGAGAATTGGATACGACACAGCAACACGGAGTACCGCGATACCCGAGGATTCCACGACTTCTGTTGGCATACCAACAATCCGTAACTCGAGTGTGGCGTCGGTCAGAGGCCAACTCCACTTATCCCTATCCCGATCATAGTCGACTACCGCAATCTTTCGCTCGTCACCAAGGTATGCACCAAGTGCAATCGCATGAGGAGCCTCTGCCATACCGAAGTACAGTAGCCGCGTATCAGGGCCCGAGTCAGCGAGTCTCTTGAGTTCCCCAGCCTTTGCACGGATGTCTGCGTGAGACGACCGCCAATGCCCCCCCGCAATGTCCTCCTCAAATAGACGTCCGTCGACTTCGAACATCCTTCGGGGTTCCGCCAATGACGGCGCGTCTAAGGCCGCCAAGACCTCACTCTCACCAACAACTCGGATCGGTGATTGGTGGCGCACAATTATTAGCATGACGACCTTTCATGGGTTACTCGGGCTAACGCTCTAGTAACTTACTGACACATGAAGCGCTTATCCGGATATTGTGAAAGCTAGTGCTCCCCATCTATTCGGTGGCTGGCGAACCAATGCCTTCCAAGCTCACCCCGAAGGCGATTCACATTTAGATGATGGCACACTCCAAGGCGCTTCCCGCTCCCACAGGGACAGGGATACTTGTTAGCGACTCGTTTTGTCAATCCTGTCAGGAAAAGGAACTCGTCAACCGCTTGTGCGCCGTTCACACCGAAGAGCATAGCGAAATCCGTGAGTAGGCCCGGTCCGCCGTGAGCCAGCTCATCAAACGGCATGATGTGGTGTCGTTGGTAGTAGACGAAGCCGTACAGGAACGGTACTACCGCCCCATCAATAAAACCGAGAATTGATCCCACCTGGTTGGCAATCAGTCGTAGCCTGGTCGGCGAGCCGAGGCAAAGGGTCCGATCTGGATTAGTGTGAAAGGATGCCGGTATTCTGCCCGCCGTCTCCCTGACCGTCATCATCGCCCTGGGAAACTCATGTGGAACTAGGAACTCAAGTTCGAACTCATCATCGATGCGCTCCTTGTCTTTGGCGATTGCAGCCAACCGAAACGTTCCGGCGATGCGAACCTTTCCACCTCGGTCCGGCAGCAGCCTGAGGTCGGGTTGTCTAGCTAGGAAATTGTCTACTCCAAGCCTGGACAGCCGCCGGAGGAACTGCTCAGACACACTTCGCCCAGGGTCTCGGAGCCTCCTGGATGTGGACCGCAGCAGCGGCGATCGGTTTCGTCCTTGTCACATAGCCTCCATTCAAGCGACCAAGCTCTTCTTGTGTCACTTCCACTCGAAACATCGCCCTGAGACCGGCTACTACATTGTTCTTCTGGATCAGACTCTTCATGCTCTCAACATCCCGGAGCAGCTGCTTGTGCCACATCCAGAAATCTTCCTCCTTTTGGGAATTACGAGCCCACTTGTCTGCATAGTCCTCCGCAGGGTCAGCGGGGTTGGGAACTCGGGGCAAGGTCTTATTAATGTGCAATGGCATTCTCTCGACGATGCCGCTGAACGCTGCCCACAGATCCAGTTCACCCTGATACGCGCGTGCCCCAAGATTAGTAAGAATCATTGAAATTGGTCCGCGCCCGGGGTCCTCGCGAAACATCACATCCCGATGTCGCTTCATCAGTTGGATGCTCCGCTGCAATGGGGTTTTCCATTCATAAGGCGGGACATCCTCGATCGAGGAATAAAATCCCTCCTTCACTAATTGGTCACGGCGCACTCCACCGCCTGAGAGCGCACGCATTTCGAAATACTTAGCAAACCCCTGAGGATTGCTGCTAGGCCACAGGCGGGAAATAGAGTCATACTGCGGGTGCCTTCTATCCGTAATGGCGATGGCCAGATCGGCGAGCTCGCGGGGTGCACCGCGCGCGACGATCATTTCGATGATCGCTGCCTCCTCAGAGACGCAGGGAAGCGTATCGAGATGAAAGCTTACTTCATCGGCATATTTCAGCCGCCAACAACGGTTCATTTCTTCGACGGGAGCAATAATACTGTTAGCGGTGGCGTATTTCCGAACCTCGTCTCCGTAGAGAGTCTTTACCTCGCGCTGAGTCTTGTCCGTCTTTCTGATATTGAGTCTCGTCACATTGTCGAGGTCATACTCCCAAGGCATAACAACGGGCATAATGACCGTGCCGTACCTGAACGACCCCTGGGACGAAACCTGAGGCTCGAAGCGTGACACCGCCGACTCGGGCCTACACAGCCAATCCCCGACGGAACGGTGACGAGCCGCCGCCTTCTTGTAGTACGACTCTGGAATATCGATGTGATCAACGATCAACTCCGTGAGGTGTGTCAGATCAGGATCGCTCATTTCCGCCTCGAGGCTGTCTTGTTGTACCTAATGAATCACTCTATGTCTGTGGCCGCACTCTCTTGCTCACCTCAAGAGGTTCCGATCGAATCTATCTGACGCCGGCGCGGCCGCAAGTGGTGTTACTTGCAGAATAACGTCAACTGTATAAACATAGTTCGTGGTAGTTGACATTATGAATGCGGCAGCCCAAGTTGGGGCTATGGGAAAGACAAGGTCCGCTGAAAGCAAGGGAATGAGCCAGAAGGTTCAACATGCTTTTGGCAAACGACTTAGAGAACTTCGAAGTCTCGCTCACCCCAAGATTTCACAAGATGTCCTCGCCGAGACCCTCCAAGTCTCACGAACCAGCATTAGTAACATCGAAAACGGCCGTCATAGGGTATTCCTCGACCAAGTTTATGCGGCGGCGGCGCGGCTAGGGGTTCAAGTGCATGAACTCCTTCCGCCAGAGGAAGACATTTTCACTCGACCCCTCGTTACGATCCCACTCGGCGCACGTATCCAAGACATCGGTCGCGATAATCTTCCCCCATTAGTTGCCAAGGCGCTCCGTAAGGCATCAATCAGCGAGCGGCGAGCCAACAACCTCAAGGAAACCTCTTAGAGATGCCTCCACGAACCCGCGCCCTGAGGGCAGCTCAAGCGATGCTAGAGACGCTTGGAGAAAGCAAACTGCCTGTTCGGATTTACGAAATTGCGAAACGGTACGCCCACATCCAACGCGATCGCCTCCCTTCCGATGTTTCTGGAATGCTCATCCCAGCCCCTGAAGGCGCCTCGAAGCGATGGATCATAGTTATTAACAAAGACCATTCAATTGAGCGCCAGAGATTCAGCATGGCACACGAGTTGGGCCACTTGGTACTCCACGAGTATCGGACGCCGCATGCAGACGGCGTTCGCCAAGTTCGATATCGAGATACTGAATCGTCTCGTGGCACAGATCGCGATGAAATTGAGGCAAATCAATTTGCTGCAGAAATACTCCTACCCACGAAGTTGATTGTGCCCAAGCTACAAGAGCTGGGACTAGATACCTGGGATGGAGAGGCGAATAAGCGGATTACTGGGGCTGTCGAGGATCTAGCGGTGGTATGCCAAGTAAGTCAGCAGGCCCTGCTTCTCAGAATTGGCAACCTCCTTCATCGAGACGAACGGTATTGATGGCGCCCCATCCCCTACGCGTCTTTGCTCCCACTCCGTTGCACAATAGCCTTGTCTATTAACGATCGGACCGTAGCCGAGACACCCCTGATATCCAGTACTTGGCCAAATCGCAACGGACCCAACGCCACGAAGAGTTTTCCAAACACCTCATCCGCAAAGCTGCTGGAGATTAGAGGCACGCCTTCAAGATCGACGATGACTCGCCGCCCAAGGTTCATTTGGATGATATTGGCAAGCTTGGTTCGGACTGGTTCGCCTGCAACCCGAGAACCAAAAGACTCCGCCTCCTGACCAAGCCGAAAAATGAGCGCGTCCGAAGTATCGCTCTCAAAGCGCGTCTCAACGTAGTCCAATGGAATCCACTTACGATCTCCGAACTTCAGTGCTTCGCCAAGCGCCGCTGCGTTCGAGGAATCTAGGCTTGCTGTCAAAACGGTTCCCCGAAATGGAACATCCTCCCGCGTCAGTCGTAACTCGTGATTCTCGTAGTCAAGACGAGCCTTACATGAGTAGATGTGCATTGTCCCTTCACTTGCTCGAGCTACTTCAAGAGTCCCATAGAGTCCGTTACCCTGCCCAACTTTCGGATCTCGCGTTACCCCTTCTCTGACTGCTTGCTCTAGAGCTCGGATGTCCTCACCGATTTCTGGGTGACCTTCGCGCATTGTAGATGGTATCCCTGCGCCACCATCAGCCACAACAAACTCAACCCTTCGGGTTGTCTTGAAAGTTGACATTTGGACCAAGCCCCCAATTGGTGACCTGGCGTGGACCAAGACGTTGTCAGTTACCTCATTCAGGGCCCATTCAATGGCAGCGACATCAAGACGGTCCATCACCGGCATGGAACAGAGAATTGCATCAACTAATTGATCTACGACTTTTTTCTGTTCCTGGGGATTTTGGAATCGAATCAGGGGAAGATTGACATACCCCTTATAGGTCGATGATCGATGATTGTCCGGATCGATCAGGTGCGCCCAATTAGAATTGCGAAACAAAGTGGCAAGTCTCGGCTGTGTTGGAAGCACTAGACGGGCATTGACAGGCCGGACAGGGCGGCTGCGTAGCATCAAAATCTCAACACACACCGCGGCCATTGGGCCGAGGTAGGCACCTCCCACGTCCGAGAAATCCAAGACGACCGCCTCATGGCCTTGCCTCGCCGTCAGTATATGCAATGCGGCGGTGAAACGTCGCACGTCGGTCAGTTCGAAGCGACCGAGGACTTTCAGGTGATTGCTAGACGTCTCGATTCGGCTAGCCATTTCGACCCCGACCACCTTCCCGGTTGCAGCCTTCTTGGATGGAAATGTACTAACCTCCAAACGAATCGCGAGTATGTAGCAATGCACTTACCTCTAAACACGAACGGGGCGGCTTTCGCCGCCCCGCGCTGAGATTGCTTCGGCCCCCCTTTCGGGGGCCTCGCAATCGACCTTCAGGTCGTCGCGAGGGCCCGTAGGCCCCGACGCGAGCTACCGACCTAGTACATCCCCCCCATCCCGCCACCCGGAGGACCGCCGGCCGGAGGAGACTTCTCTTCCTTCCGCTCCACCACCACGCACTCGGTAGTAAGCAGGAGGCCGGCAATGGAGGCCGCGTTCTGCAGCGCCGTCCGCGTCACCTTCGTCGGATCGATGACGCCGGTCTTGACCAGATCTTCGTACGTGTCGGTCAAGGCGTTGTAGCCGAAGTTCTTGTCCTTCGACTCCCGCACCCGGGCCAGCACGATCGACCCCTCGGCGCCCGCGTTCTGCGCGATCATCCGAAGCGGCTCCTCGAGCGACCGGCGCACGATATCGACGCCGATCTTCTCGTCACTCGTGCCCTTCACCTTGTCCAGCGCCGACTGGGCCCGAATGAGCGCCACGCCGCCGCCCGGAACGATTCCCTCTTCGACCGCGGCACGGGTGGCGTGCAGCGCATCCTCGACCCGAGCCTTCTTCTCCTTCATCTCGGTCTCGGTGGCCGCGCCCACATGCACCACCGCCACGCCGCCGCTGAGCTTGGCCAGCCGCTCCTGCAGCTTCTCACGGTCGTAATCGCTGGTGCTCTTGTCGATCGCCGCCTTGATCTCGGCAATCCGGCCCTTGATCCCGTCGGACTTCCCCTTGCCGTCGACGACGGTGGTGTTGTCCTTGTCGATCACGATCCGCTTGGCCTGGCCCAGATCGGCAATAACGGTGTTCTCGAGCTTGAAGCCCAACTCCTCGGAAATGACCTTGCCGCCGGTCAACACCGCGATGTCGGTGAGCATTTCCTTCCGGCGGTCGCCGAAGCCCGGCGCCTTGACCGCCGCAACCTTGAGCGTGCCGCGGAGCTTGTTCACGACCAGCGTGGCAAGCGCCTCACCCTCGACATCTTCGGCGATGATGAGCAGCGGCTTGCCGGTCTGGGCCACCTTCTCCAGCACCGGGAGAAGATCCTTCATGGCGGAGATCTTCTTGTCGTGGATCAGGACGTACGGGGTCTCGAGCGCCGCTTCCATCTTTTCCGGATCGGTGATGAAGTACGGGGAGAGATAGCCCCGGTCGAACTGCATGCCGTCAACCGTCTCCAGGGTGGTCTCCAGGCCGCGCGCCTCCTCGACCGTGATGACCCCGTCCTTGCCGACCTTCTCCATGGCATCGGCAATGAGCTCGCCGATTTCCTTGTCGTTATTGGCGGAGATGGCGCCGACCTGGGCAATTTCCTTGCGGCCCGTGGTCTTGGTGGAGATGCGGTGCAGCTCCTCGACCACCGCCTCGACCGCCTTCTCGATACCCCGCTTCAGCTCCATCGGATTGGCGCCGGCGGTGACGTTCTTGAGGCCTTCGCGGAAGATCGCCTGCGCCAGCACGGTGGCGGTGGTGGTGCCGTCGCCGGCCAGGTCGGAGGTCTTGGTGGCGACCTCCTTCACCATCTGCGCCCCCATGTTCTCGACCGGATCGGAGAGCTCGATTTCCTTGGCGACGGTGACGCCGTCCTTGGTGATCGTCGGGCTACCGAACTTCTTGTCGATGACGACATTACGGCCCTTGGGTCCGAGGGTAACCTTCACCGCTTCGGCCAGGGCGTCGATGCCCTTCTTGAGCTTGGCACGGGCATCCGAATCGAACAGCAGTTCCTTCGCAGCCATTTTATCTATTCTCCTGGGGTCAGCCGAGCTTGGCGAGGATATCGGAGGCCTTGAGGATCACGACCTCTTCTCCCTCGAGCGTGATGTTCGTGCCGCTGTACTTCCCGTAGAGCACCTTGTCGCCGACTTTGACATCCATCGGCACCCGGGCCCCCTTTTCGATCCGGCCGGCACCGACCGCGAGGATCTCGCCCTGGGTGGGCTTTTCCTTGGCGGTGTCGGGGATGTAGAGCCCCCCGCGCATCGTCTCGCCTTCGTCATCGGGCATGATGACGACACGATCCTCGAGCGGGGTGATCTTGAGCTTGGTCCTGCTCTTCGTGGACGTGGACATCTGAACTCCCTCGGAACGGTGGATGGTGATTCGGTGTAAACCCACTACAGCCAACGAGTTAGCAGTCTTGCCACTTGAGTGCCAGATTAGGCGCGTAAGTTAAGCCGCTTGAAGCACTTGTCAAGCGGGTTCGGTGCCGGAAATTTGTGCCAAATTGGCAGATATGGCGGTCATTGCGAGGGGGCTTCGCCAGTCATTGCGAGCGAAGCCGCCAGTCATTGCGAGCGAAGCGAAGCAATCTCAGTTTGCTTCGACCCTGCGGGTCTCGCAACTTTGGCTTCGGCGGCTGCGCCGCCTCGCAATGACGGTAACGTGGAAAACCCGGATGAGAATCGCACTAATCAGGGTCCCGGTGGGAGACCAACAGAAGGCACTCAAGTCTTGCACCGAAGCCATCGGCTTCATTGAGCGGGACTCGATCCCGACAAAGGATTTGGTCCACTGTCGCTTCCCCTGAGGATACTAAGGGGTCGAGGCCTCTCCTCGAACCGATCGACGACTCCTTCCTCAAAGGTGCGGCGCTGCAGTCCCTGAAGACCCTCTTCGACATCGGAATTCCCTGGACCTCGTTCGGCGTAGCGGATATTCAAGAGGAGTACGAGCCGCTCAAGAGGCTCGGCGTGGTCTTCAAATCACCTCCGAAGGCGATGTTACCACCCTCGAGGATACCTGCGGGAACTATGGCGCAATCGTTAAGGAGGGAGGGGCACAATTCAGTCATCGCGAGCGCAGCGAAGCGATCTCAGGATTTGCCTCGACCCTCCGCGCGAAGCCGAAGAACTGTATCCGACAACCGGTAGACTACCACCCGCTCGACGTCGTTCTGGTCCCGCGCGACTCCAGCAACGAGACTGTCGGCGATGTCACGGATGCCCAGACCCCGCGGCATCGTAGTCACTCCCTGGAGATTCCCTGACGGGTCAAAGAGCCACCACTCCGAATCCGCCGTCCCAAAGTCCACCCCGAAGATCCGCTCAAACCCCTCCCAAACCTGCGGGTATCTCTGCACCCACATGAAGCCACGGTCATCAACTAGGATCCGAGACAAGTACGGCTTGGTTGAAGGGAGGTCAAAGACCTCCGAGGCCGGAAAGTCCTCCGAAGTCCCTTGCCCGAATCGGGTGTCGAGCTGCACACGGATCGAATCATGTCGAGCCCTATCCGCCGAAGTGAGCGTCGGCGCTTTGGCCGTCCACCTAACGATTCTGACCAATCCGCGGGTCCGATCATAAATCTTAACCTCAGTAAGATCCCCCGAGGCTAGGTAGACCATATCCCCGAACACAGCCATCGACGGCAGGTTGCCGAAGGGAAGCGGAAGGAAGGCTTCTCTCCCATGAAAGAGGGCCTGGCCAGTCTCAGGACCAGGAATGCTCCCAATCGTGCGCACCGAATCGCCGGACGCATCGTGCCAGGAAAACGTCACCAAATCTGTCTTTACCTTGCCGATAGCTGCCCGCCGTTCCAGCCCGTGAATTACTACGGACGAGCAGTCGGCGCTCACCCCATCGACTCCACGCCTGAAGCCAGGCGCATCTCGAACCCTGACGAATCCGCCATCTGCGTCAAAAAAGGAGAGTCGCTGAATCGTGCTGTACACGACCACGGTGTCTCCCGCGCAGCGAGCCAGAAGCGGAATGGACTGAAACTCCCCAGGTCCATATCCCGATCTGCCAACCGGTTTGGCCTTTCGAGTTTGGATGTCAAGGAAGATGAGCTGGGAGCTTCCATTGTTAGAGAGGACCAAGCGACCCCCATGAAGCAGCCGGATACTTCTCACACCACTCAATTCCAGCTCAGGAAACTGCCGAAGCGGCTCGGCACCAAGCGCAGGCCCGAGTCTGACTGTCGAACGCTCAGGTGGATTCTCGACCGTGAGCACCGTTGCTGTGGGCGACTCTGACTTCGAATCAGAGCCCTGGCATCCGATGAGGTAGCCTGTGGCGGCGCCGGCGACTAATAACCAAACCCTCAGCTGGGTTCTCCTATCGTTCAGCATCATGGCTTCATGTCGGTTACCAGGCCTCCTTCGCCAGATACCGCAGCGCCATTGACCGGGGGAGGATCCGAGTGTTTTACGACGATAAGTCGTGGCATTGCCGGACACCGCTCGGTGTCGCCAGCAGTCTCAATCACGAGGACATGCTGCCCTTGTCGAAGAAATACTCTCCCATGCGGGCCGATACCGACCCACCGAACATCTATGCCAGATGGAAGAGCGTACCGCTCAAGCAAGAGACCATCGTGGGAGTATTTTTCGAGTCCACGGGAAACAACCACCCATCTTCCCTGTGTCTTCAAACGAGGCCTAGAAATGCGTTCCCACCGCGCTTGGTAGTTGCGAATAGCGAACATGGTGCCGTCTTCCGCAATTGCGGCACTCTCAACTTGTGATACAGCGAGAAAACTACGCATCACCCCCCCGAATTGGAGCCAAGGATACTCGAATAGCTCCTCGCGAGCGACCGGGGGCTCGAAATACCGCGGCAAAGTCCGGACCCAGATAGGCTCGGAATAGGGCCGACGCCATGCGGAGAAAGCCGCCGATTCAAGATTAAGCAGGATAAGCGTATCGTTCACTGAGCCAGGCACGGTCCGCGCGCCGTACCACGAGAGATACATCCCTCCTCGATCATCGACCCAGCCCACGGAATCCTGTTTAGCGCCGTCAAGCGCTAGGTCATACCCGAGGGGAGCTCCCTGCCAAGGCCGCGGGGCCCGCCTAGGCATAAGAAGATCGCCAAAGGGCACCATCACATAGCCGTTGTCAATCTGAACCGGTGGACCAACCACCCGCCCTCCCCACGCATGCATCGGTACTGGAAGCACGGACACGGAGAGATCTACACCGATGCGACCCCAGAACGGCGGGGCATTCGACCACACAACGATTCCGCGGGTCCCAAGCGACTGCAGGTGCCCACCACTACGCGCGCCAGGGAGCCGACCCGTCAAAGAATCAACAGATCCGTCCCTTCGGACGCGAACGAGCGTCCCCCATTCTCCCCCCACAAGGACGATTTCACACGACGATCCTCCAGCTGCGCCGGTCACGATGAAGGAGTCGGGGACAACTATTCTAGAGACTGTATTGAGCATCGCCCCTGCCACCGGGAGTCCTACAAGCCTCGGCGTATCGGCACGGCACCCAACCGCCATGACGCCAGCAAGAGCGGCCAGGACAAGCGAATGCATCTTCATTGTGCCTTCGCGCATGCTTCGACCGCCAGACTGGCTGGAGGAAATTGGTCCCCCGCAATACCAATTCTCGTGATTCCTGAACCATCGACCAGATAGCTGATTGGCGTTCCCAATGCGCCGAGGCGTCGAAACGCCTCATCCCGATCTATGCCCACTTGAGCCAAGTGGATTCCGATCGTGTCGTGGCCCTGCATAAACCCTCTGATTTCCTCCAGCGAATCCCCAAAGACCCATATTGACCGGATTCCCGAAGGCGTCGAGTCCGACCATTCACGAAACCTCGTTGGCCACGTAACCCGCATGCGTCGGCAGATCGTGCAATTAACGCTCATGAGGACAATTAGAGTGCACTGCCGAGAAACGGATGTGACGTACTGCTGCAGAGAAAGCGTATACAACGTATCAGTGCCAAGTAGACGAACTGGTACTTCTGGAACTTTGCTGCCCGGCAGCGGCCCACTCAGTTCGTTTGCTCCCGAGAGCCTTGGGGCGAGCAGCATGAGCTGTGCACCAAGAATTCCAACGAGCAGCAAGGGCCAGAGTATCGTTCGCTTCATGCTTCGCCCCGTGCCTAGACCGACTCGCGCCGGAAAGGGGAAGGCGCATGCCCGCGCTCCAGCTGCGCCTTCTCCGTCATCAACTCGCCTGCTCCTAGGTCTCGCTGCAGTCCGATTGGAACCTGCAGGCTGGATCCCAGCTGCTACCGTTTCGGGAACAGACCCCATTCCCCGTCCCTCCCCCTCCTCCGATGCAGTGGCAGTCTGTGTTCGGATCCCAGCACGGCCCCGGCGAAGCAGACGCCGGGCGTGCGCTCACCAAGACTCCCGCGATTCCGAGATTCACCGCAACCAGTAGGCCTATCAACACTTGATACCGCCCACGCACCGGCTCGTTCACAGCAGACCTCCAACGGAGAGAGAGTAGGCTGACGCACCCGCGGCGCGGGCGCCCATCAAGCATGGGGCCAAATCACCGCGATGGCTACAACTCCAACGAGTCATATTCTCCTATCGTAGGCTCGTAGGCGATCCGGAAGGTCACTTGACCAGAGCCTATGGCTCGAGAAATGGCCTCCACGCCTGGATGGCACTCGCCACCGCCCACGTCACGTCTTGTGAGCGCGCGTGACGCCACGACCGGCCAGTCACTCTTGCCACGAATCGATAGAATATCTCCGGGTATGTTCCACGTTGAAGCGACCAGCGGGCGAGTGATCCCTCTTGACGAGCACCATCCATGACCGCGACGACGTAAGTCCATTCACGAAGGAGTCTGAAGGGAGGTAGCGCCTGAGCCCTCAGCCAACGGTCAAACGCTGCTCCGTTCGCGAAGCCTAGCGCTCTAGCCGCGCCTGCTCGACTGAGGGCAAGATCACATTCGATTAGTAGAGGCCAGAGCGGGCCGCATCGCTCAATGATGCATGGCCAATCAAATGCCACTCTCGACCCTGACTCATGACACGCGCGTTCAGGTGGATGCAAGTCGAGGCCCAGTTCGCTGTCGCGCAATCTACCTCCTGAGCCTCGGGCCCTTGCGGCGCAGGAGCCAAGTGTCATCACGCGCAGTGATCACAGCATCGCGGTGCCATAGGTGGAGTCGTCCAGCGACTGAGCCGCATAGTAGAGTAGCCGCCTAATTCACAGGATGGAACTGTGGAAACCCACAGTCTCCTATCAGTGGCTTCTTGACTCTGGTTGCGGGAGTAGCGAGACTCTTTCAAGGGGCTGTGGCACTTCTGCGGCGAAGTAAATGACAAAAGATCGGCAGCCAGATGACAATTGTCGCTCACATGCGGGCCGTTCAGGGACCGGCGGGCCTCCCTTCAGCTCTACATCGGCATCTTCGCACTAGACGCGGGATCGTCGTCGTTAGACAATGCGGACTACGTCTGCTATTCACGTCTGGTCTTGACGTCTGTGACGACAAATGAGGTTGTATCGAAAGGCGTCTCATGGTGGCACTAGGCTCTCTGAGCGAGGAAGCGCGGTCGACTTCTCGGAGGAGCGAGAGCGGCAGCCAAGGTCTTCGAGCGACAGGGTGGTGAACCAGTCGATCTTCGACATCGCTGGCGCTCTTCCTTGGTTGGTGATGCGACTTGGTCTCCCCGCCTTGCTTACTCTTGCCACCGCCACCCCCGTTACGGCCCAGTCGATCCGCGGCGTGGTCAAGGATCTGAACAACACTCCACTGCTCAACGCGGAGGTGAGGCTTAACGAGCTCAATCACAGCGTGTTCACCAACGCCCGCGGGGAGTTCCGCTTCGACAATCTCAAACCTAGGCGGTATTCCCTTCTGGCTCGGCTGCCGGGCTACGCCGCGGGCAGGATGACTCTCGAAATCAGGGACACCACATCGGTTGACGTCGAGATATCGCTCAACCAGATCCCCCAGGCGCTCGACAACATCGTTGTCGAAGGAAGGCGCCGAGGACTCTACGGCAAGGTGGGTGACAACGCCTTTCGCTTGATATCCGGCGCAAAAGTTACCGTCCATGGCGCCGGCACCAGTGCCATCACCGACAGCGTGGGGCAGTTTGCCTTTCCGAGAATCCGGACTGGCATGAGCTACGCCGTATCGGTGGAGTTCCCTGGCCACATCGCGCGCCCGCTCTTTGTTGATATTCCGTCTGGCGGCAGCAAAGAGGTGGTGATCGTGATCAGCCCGACACCGAGCGGGTACCGAGTGCCCAACCGGGCCGCATGGGTCATGCGCGACCTCGGCACACGACTGGCGCTCGGCTCCAGGTGGAGCAGAATGACCGCGGAGGAGCTTCGGAGGTCTAAGGGAAGAAGTCTTTGCGACATCCCTCGGATTCGTTCGACTATCAGGCGCGATGATCCGATTCTCATCGTGAACGGCTCGGACGTCATCCGGGACTGGCCACTTTGCGCGATCGACGCGGACGACTTGGAGTTGGTCGAGTGGGGATCCGGGTGCAGCGACAGTTCGGGTGGCGTAGCGATTCTACTGGGAAGGGAATGCGAGGGGCCACAGGACATCTTCGACCGCCGACGGGGACGCTACGGCCAGTGGGTCATGATCTGGACTCGGCGGTAGGCGCCCTTGCTGTCATTGCGAGCGAAGCGAAGCAATCTCAGATTGCCTCGGCCGCTGCGCGGCCTCGCAATGACACATCAGATTGCTTCGCTGCGCTCGCAATGACATCCCGCCCAGCCCTAGAACGTATGGCCCAGCCTCGGATCGTCGTAGAAGTCCAGCACCTGGTTCGGGTTGCTGATCGAGGTGATGCCCAGCGGGTAGATGTTCTCCACCTTGCCGAGCGGGAGGCCGGCGGGGCTCGCATCCTGGTCGTAGATGTGCTCCCAGCGCATGCCGTCCACGATGTCTGCGAATCGTGAGGTCTCGCCGTCCCATTCGGCAGCTTCCTCGAAGAGTGGCAGCGCGCAACTCCGGGTGACCAGGTGACTGGGGAGGTCGATCCGATGGCTCTCGTTGCCGTCGTAAATACTCACGAATCCAACCGCCGGTGCGTTGGCGGCGTGGACCGTGATGAGGGCGCCGCCCGGCAGCTGGAAGGTCGACCGCGCGCCGAATCGGTCCTTGATGTGCTTGCCGCGGAGGTTTTCATGGCTCAGGGCAAGGCTACTGCCCTCGCTCGTTTCTCCCCACATCTCGTAGGTCCACAGCCCGCTCGGGTGCCGCATCGTGAAGACGCCGAAGTTATTCACCCTGTGCTCGATCGTGATAATCCAGCCCGAGAGCGTAGTATAGATG
>JABFSM010000075.1 GCA_013140635.1 Gemmatimonadales bacterium | reverse complement strand
GCCCAAGACGGCGCCGATCAGCCCGAGCACCGCTTCCTCCGCCTCCAGCGGCTCGACCCCCCCCCGCTCCAGCCGAAGAAAGAGCCTTCGCTGTCTGAGGTAGAGGTCGGGTTCCACGCGGGCGCTGCTTACCCGGAACGCCGTTCGCGGATCGTCGGGCGCGACGCCGCCCACCTCCTGGGCAATGGCGACGGCGATTTCAGGGGTGACGGCGAACCAGTCGCTTCGATCGCCGTCGCGGCAGAGCGACGAGCGACGATACTCCTGGCCCTGGTTGTAGATGGTGGCGACCCCCGGATCGGCCACGAAGGGGACTTGGCCGGCGTGCCGGATCCAGACACCGGTGCGCGGGAAGGCGATGAGATGCGCCTCGATCGGTCCCGAATCCCGGAAGCGGGGATCGGCCACCGGGCAGCGGAAAGCGCCGACGCGGACGCTCGGGCTGGCGAAGACGATACGGTCGAGACTTTGCATGGGCCTTCTAAAGCCGACGAGGAAAAGGGGAACTGGGTTTCCGGGGCGGGCAATCGACTGATAGCGGGAGGAATGCCGACATCGGTACGGTTCTCGGTCTCCCCGCCAGAGGAAAGCCAATACCATGACCTGCCGGCCCCACCTTGCGGCCGTCGCCGCACTCTCGATGCTCGCCGCGACCCCGCTCTTCGGACAGACGGCCGCCGACTCGGCAGCGGTCCGCGCGCTCCGCGAACAGTTCGTCCGCGTGTACAACGCCGGCGATACGACTGGGCTCGACTCGCTTTATACGCCGACGGCGGCCCGGATGCCATATGACGCGCCGACCATCGTAGGAGCGACGCCGATCATCGACGCGCTCCGCCGCGGCTTCCAGCAGCGGGCCTTCACGCCGGCCCTCGAGCTCCGAGCGACCGAGCTCCTGATGCTAGGTGAGTGGGTGCTCGAGCGGGGGGTGTACCGGGAGATCCTGACTCCGCGGGCCGGCGGTACGCCGCTTGTCGAGGAGGGCAAGTACGTGGCGGTTCTGCGGCGGGCCGCAGCGGGCCGATGGCGCTATCACTGGTCGATCTTCAATCGCGACGGGCCCGCGCGCCGGATCCAGTAGGCGCTATCCGAGCACCAACGGCGCCAGGAAGTAGATGACGGCGACGATCACCCCGACCGCCACGATATCGAGGAGGACGCCGGCCCGGGCCATCTGGCGCACGGTGATCTGGCCCGACCCGAAGACGATGGCGTTAGGTGGCGTGGCCACCGGCAGGGCAAAACCGGTGGAGGCGGCGAAGCCGGCGACGAGCATGAGGACCATCGCCGGCTGGCCGACCGACGCGCCGAGGGCCGCGGCAATGGGCATGGTCATGGCCGCCACCGCGAGGTTCGACGCGAGCTCGCTCAGCACCAGCACGGTGACGGCGAGCCCGAGATAGATGGCCACCGGCGGAAAGTCCTTCAAGCGGTCGAGCCCCGACCCCATCCAGATGGTGAGGCCGTGGGTTTCGATGGCCTGCGCCAGAGCGAGGCCGCCTCCGAAAAAGACCAGCACGTTCCAGGGGATGTTCTTGGCTTCGCGCCAAGTGATCAGCGGGCGGCGCGAACCGTCTTTGGCCTGGCCGGTCACCACGAAGAGGAGGACCGCGGCCGTCACGCCGATCGATGCGTCGGAGATCTTCGGAAAGAGATCGGCGAGCCCCGGCATCGAGAAGCCGCCGAATTCCTTCCGCTCGCGGAGAAACCAGGCCAGCGCGGTCGCAAAGAAGATCGCGAGCACCCTCGCCTCGCCCCCGCGCACCGGACCCAAGCCCGTGAGCCGGGCGCGGAGCAGGTTGCCGGCATCGCCACCGATTTTTGCTCGGCCGGGAAAGACGACGAAGGTGAGCAGGATCCAGCAAACCGGCAGGAGAATCAGGGCGATCGGCAGCCCGAGGGCCATGAACTCCACGAAGCTGATGCTCCGGCCGGTCAGCTCCCGGATGGCGCCGGCCACCACCAGATTGGGTGGCGTGCCGATGACCGTGGCCATTCCGCCGATCGACGCGGCATACGCCACGCCGAGCATCAGCGCGGTCCTGGTGTTGTCTCCCTCCCGATTGGCCGCGAAGAGGGCGCCGATCGCCATCGCGATCGGATACATCATCGCGGCGGTGGCGGTATTCGAGATCCACATGGAGATGAAGCCGGTGGCGAGCATCACGCCGAGGACGACTCGGCGCCCCGAAAGGCCGATCGTCAGGACCATCCGGTACGCCACCCGGGCGTGGCTCTCCCAGTGTTCGAGCGCCGCCGCCAGAATGAACCCCGCCATGAAGAGGAAGACGAGGTCGTTCGCGTAAGGCGCCGCGGCGTCCCTCGATGAGGCGATCCCGAGCAGCGGAAAGAGGGCGAGAGGGAGAAGGGAGGTTGCCAGAATCGGCACGCACTCCGTGATCCACCACACGATCATCCAGGCGCCCCCCGCGAGGGTCTTGCGCCCTTCCGGCGAGAGGTCGGCGGGGCCGAAGAAGAGCAGGAGGACAAATGCGAGGGGCCCCGCCGCCCGCGCCGCCGACTGGAAACGGGGGTTGGCGGTGGTTTCGCTCATGGCGCGAGAGGGAGTTCGTAATGAAGGAATTCGTCGTCGCGCCGCCAGCCGAGGGATTCGTAGAGCCGTTGCGCCGTGAGGTTGGTGCGCTGGGTGGCGAGGGAGAGACCGCCGGCGCCGGTTTCCAGAGCGTGGGTTCGGGCCCGTTCGAGCAGCGCTCGGCCGACGCCGCCCTTTCGGTGCCCTGGCGCCACGAAGAGGTCGTTGAGAATCCATGACCGGCAGGCGGCCACCGACCAGAACGACGGGTAGAGCTGCACGAAGCCCGCGGCCACTCCCGCTTGCTCCGCCAGAAAGATGACCGACTCGGCGCGGGAGAGGCGTTCGGTCAGGAATCGCTCCGCACGCGCGGGATCGGCGGGCTGGCGGTAGAACTGCCGGTACGCATCGAAGAGCGGAACCAAACGGGGAATGTCGTCCTGGGTGGCGCGGTGGATGACCATAGGGAAGTATCGCTCAGTCGGCCCGCTCTGGACAGCACCCCGGAACCCGGTACATTCGACCCGTCTCCCGGCCCACAATTCATGGAGGTTCGCATGCCCTGCGCCGCCCGCGGAGTGCTCCGGCATTTCACCACCGCCCTCCCGCTCCTCGTACTCGTCGGCTGCGCCGCAGGCGGCGGCGGGGGGGCAACACATACCTATTACGTAGCAGCTGAAATCGTAGACTGGGACTATGCGCCGAGCGGCGCGAACCGAATTACAGGCGCTCCCTTCACTCCACTCGACAGCTTCGTGGTTGCGCCGCAAGCCGAGTTCATCGGACGGGTGTACCGGAAGGCGATCTACCGCGAGTACACCGATTCGACCTTCACCACCCAGAAGCCACGGGCCCCCGAGTGGGAGCACCTCGGCATACTCGGCCCCCTGCTCCGCGGGACGGTGGGTGACACAATTCGCGTGGTCTTCCGGAACAAGGCAGACCGCGCCTACAGCATGCATCCGCACGGAGTCTTCTACAACAAGGACTCCGAGGGCGCCCCGTACAACGACGGGAGCGGCGCCGGCGACAAACATGACGACGGTGTGCCGCCGGGCGAGACGCATCTCTACACCTGGCCGATTCCGGAACGGGCCGGCCCGGCGCATGGCGAGAGAAGTTCGGTGGTCTGGATGTATCACTCCCATACCCACGAAGAGCAGGACGTCAACGCCGGCCTCATCGGGCCGATGATCGTGACGGCGGCGGGGAAGGCGCGCGCCGACGGGACGCCTGCCGATGTCGACCGGGAATTCGTGGTGGCGTTCCTGGAGTCGGACGAGAACGTCAGTTGGTACCTGGAGCACAACATCACCACCTACGCCAAACAGCCGGCCAAGGTGCCCCGGATGGTGCCGTTCTCCGATTTCCACTACCTGGCCAATCTGCGCGAGTCGCTGAACGGGTTTTCCTTCGGACACTTGGACGGACTCACGATGCGGCGGGGTGAACGGGTGCGATGGTATGTGTTCGCCAATTCAAACTTCGAGATGCACGCCCCCCATTGGCATGGGCAGACGGTGGTGGCGAATCACATGCGCACCGACGTTCTCAGTCTTACGACGATGGAGATGGTGACCGCGGATATGGTCCCGGACAACCCCGGGACCTGGCTCTTTCACTGCCATGTGGCGCCGCATCAGTTGGCGGGGATGCTCGCCACGTTCAAGGTCGAGTAGCCGTCACCCCGTCACGAGATTGAGCAGGCGGTCGGGAACCCAGACCACCTTCTTGATCTCGGCGCCCTCGAGGAACTTCGCGACGGTCGGGTCTTGGCGCGCGGCGCCGACGGCCGCCGACTCGTGGGCGCCCCGAGGAAGCCGGATTCGGCTCCGGGCTTTGCCGTTGATCTGCACCGCCACTTCCACGGTGTGCTCTTGGGTGAGCCCCTCGTCCCAGGAGGGCCATTCGGCGTCGAACACCGAGGTCGTGGCGCCGAGCCGTTCCCAGCACTCTTCCGCGAAGTGCGGCGCGAAGGGCGCGAGCATGAGCACCATTTCCTTCACGATCTTCCGCTCGCTGCAATTCGACGCCCGCATCGCGTTGAGCAGCTCCATCAGCGCGGCAATGGCGGTGTTGTAGGAGAGGGTCTCGAGCCCCTCGGTCACCCGCTTCTTGGTCTGGTGCCACTTCACGACGATGCCGTGGTGGACTTCGCTCCCGACCAGCGTTCGTCGCTCGGCCTGGCCCACGAGATCCCACACCTTGCTCAGGAACCGGCGGGGGCCGCTCAATCCCTCGTCCCGGAAGTCGCCTCCTTCCTCGAATGGCCCGAGGAACATGAGGTACATCCGGAAGGTGTCGGCGCCCCACCGTACGATGTACTCGTCGGGGATGACGACGTTCCCCTTCGACTTCGACATCTTGGCCCCGTCCTTCACGATCAGGCCGTGGGCGCGGAACTTCCGGAACGGCTCCTCGAAGGGAAGCTTGCCCTGGTCGAAGAGGACCATCGCGACGAAGCGCGAATAGAGCAGATGGAGGACGGCGTGCTCGTTCCCGCCGATGTAGGTGGCCACCGGAAGCCACCGCTTTACCCGGCCAGCGTCGAAGGGCCGGTCGTCGAATTCGGTCGAGAGGTAGCGGAGGTAATACCACGCCGAGTCGAGGAAGGTGTCCGAGACGTCGGTTTCGCGGTGGCCGGGCTTCCCGCAGGTGGGGCAGGGAACCTCGTACCACTCCTTGTGCCGGGCGAGGGGCGAGATGCCGGAATCGTCGGGGCGGAAGTCGGCGATGTTAGGAAGCAGTACCGGGAGATCCTTCTCCGGCACCGGCACCGGGCCGCAAGCATCGCAATAGATGATCGGAATGGGCGGGCCCCAATACCGCTGCCGGGAAATGCACCAGTCGTAGAGCCGGTACTGGACGACCCCCTTGCCATGGCCGTTCTGTTCCAGCCACGCCACGATTGCCTTACGTCCCGCCTGGGCCGGCATGTCGGAAAAGGGGCCCGAATTGACGAGACGGTGGCCTTCCACCCCACTCTCCGCCGCCTCCACCGGCGTGCCGGCGTCAGTCTCGGGACCGGCCAAGACCCGGACAATAGGAAGCGTGTAGCGGTTCGCGAACTCGAAATCCCGCTCGTCGTGGCCCGGCACCGCCATGATGGCGCCGGTGCCATACTCCATGAGCACGTAGTCGGCGATCCAGACCGGCACCGGTTGCCCGGTGGCGGGATTGACCGCGGTGCCGCCGGTCGGCACTCCGGTCTTCTCCTTGTCGCCCACCTTGCGGCTCACCAGATCCTGGGCCGCCGCCGCGTGCCGATAGGCGTCGACCGCCGCGCGCTGCGGGGCCGACGTCAGGCGTTCGACGAGCGGATGCTCCGGCGCCAGCACAAGAAAAGTGGCGCCGAAGATCGTGTCCGGACGGGTCGTGAACACCGCGATCGGCCCCGCCGGGCTTTCGAACCGCACTTCCGCCCCCTCGCTCCGTCCGATCCAATTGCGCTGCGCCGCGACGGTCGTCGGCGCCCAGTCCATCTTGCTCCGGTCGTCGAGGTTGGCGAGGAGCCGATCGGCGTATTCGGTGATCCGGAAGAACCACTGTTCCAGGAGGCGGGTCTCCACTGGGGTGCCGCACCGCTCGCAAGCGCCGTTGATCACCTGCTCGTTGGCGAGCACCGTCTTGCAGTGAGGGCACCAATTGACGGCGGCCTTCTTCTTGTACGCCTTCCCCGCCTTGTAGAGCTCGAGGAAGAGCCACTGGGTCCACTTGTAGTACGCCGGATCGGTGGTGGAGAGCTCGTGGCGCCAGTCGAACATCCCGCCGAGGGCGCGAAGCTGGCGGCGGAAATTGGCGATGTTCTTCGGAATGAGCTCGGCGGGATGGGTGCCGATCTTGATCGCGAAGTTTTCGCTGTGGATGCCGAAGGCGTCGAACCCCATCGGTTCGAACACCTGGTACCCCTGGAGGCGCTTGAAGCGGCCGTGGACGTCGGCGCCGGTAAAGGCGAAGAAATTCCCGACGTGCAGCCCCTCCGCCGAGGGATAGGGAAACATCATGAGGTTATAGAACGGCCGTTCGGCCCGCTCCAGATTGGGCTCGTTGGTGCGCCGCTCCGTCCAGCGGGCCTGCCACTTGGCCTCGACCTGGCCGGGGTGGTACCCGTCCTCGGGATGGTGTTCGGTCATGGGGGTAACTTAATATCCAATTCCTCATGGCCCTCTTCCGAAATCCGCTGAGCCGGGCGGTCCAGACCGGCGGCGCGATCGCCACGGTGGCGCTCTCCACCGTGGTGTGGGCCTTCCTCTCCGGCGACATCGAGTGGCCGCTCCCGTACAAGGTCGGGGCTTTCGCGCTCCTCTGCCTGCTCATTCAATGGGTCGCGCTCTCCTGGCTCGAACGGACGATCATCGTTCCGCTCGGCACGGTGACGTCGATCACCCTTCGCGTGGCCGACGGCGACCTCACGGTCACCAAGGAAGAGATCTCCCGGGTCGGTGGCGGCGCGGTGACCGACGGGATCAACCGGATGATCCGGGAGCTCAACCGCCTGGTCGGGCAGATCCGCACCGCCGCCACCGACTCCGCCGCTCTCGCGGAGGAAATCTCCTCCGCGACGGAGCAAATGGTGTCGTCCACGGAGGAGGTGGCCGGCACGACCGCCGACCTGACCAACCGGGCTATCGCGCAAGCAGCTTTGGTGCGCTCGGTGGCGGACGACGCCTCGCGGATCCTGGCGATCGCCGAAGAGGTGGCGAGCGGTGCGTTGCAGGCGGTGGACCGGAACGCCGCCCTCGCGGCGCTCGCCCGCAGCCACCGTGAACGTTTGGGGGTCAGTGTCGAGGCGCTCGACCGGCTGGCGGAGGAGGTGGAACTCGGTACGGCGGAGGCGGAGTCGCTCGCCGAGGCCTCCGTGGCCCTCGAGCGATTCGTCGATCAGGCGCGGACCGTTGCCAAGCAGACCAGGATGCTCGCCCTCAACGCCGCCATCGAGGCGGCCCGAGCCGGAGGCGAAGGGACCGGCTTTGCCACGGTGGCCGACGAGGTGCGCAAGCTCTCAGGCCAGGCCTCCCTTGCCGCTTCGGCCACGAGCGACACCGTCCGGACCATCACCGGCCGCGTGGCCACGGCGCGTGAGCGGCTCCTCCGCCTCGGCCAGGGCGGCCTCCAGGCGCGCGACGCGGCCCGCGAGGCCATGGAGGGCCTCCGGCTCGTCTCAGTCGAGGCTGACGCGGTCGACGGCTGGACCCGAAACGTTTCCCAGGCCACCAACGAAGTGCGATCCCTCCTCGACGGGATTGCCGCCCGGACCCGCGAGCTGGCCACCGGGACCGAAGACTTCGCGGCGGCGGCGGAGCAGATCGCGGCCTCGACGGAGGAGGTCAACGCCTCCACCGAAGAGATTACCGCGTCGGCGCAGCACCTGGCCAACGCGGCGCTCAAGCTCACCGATTCGGTCGGCATCTTCCGGACGTGATCGGGTGGGGGGGATCAGTTCCCTTCGGCGTCGTCCCCAGGCACGCTCATGGGCTGGCCCTCACGGCGAATGGCGCGGAAAACTGAATCGCCCCGACTTTTCCGGAGACTCGGTTATGTGAGCGCGCCCTCGGCCAGGAAGTCCCTCCACCCGGGCGGGGATGATCACCCGGCGGCTGTCGAGAAGAAGTGAACTCATGTCGAGAGACATCGTGAGTCGGATGAAGGAGCCCGGTGAAGGTCGCGATCATAGTCGTACCAAGTCCTACGACGAGCAACTCACCACGATCTCATCCGACCCGTCGGGAGCGGGTGCCGCATACCGGTCCATGCCCTGGCGCTCGGTGTAAGGGTTCGCAAAGAGCCGCCGTAATTCCTCGATGAACGCGGCGTCCCCCGCCGCCGCCCGCTCGATCGCCTCCTGTGCAATCCAGTTCCGCAGAACGTAAGCCGGATTTACCTGACGCATCCGGGTCGCCCGTTCGGTATCGTTGCTCTTCACTTCGCGAAGGCGCTCGGCGTACCTCGCGGCCCACGCCCTCCATCCTTCGCGATCGTCGAATAGCGCCCCAGGTTCAGCCCCCGCCGGCTGCACGACATCCGGAGGCCAAGCTCGGAACTCCGCGAGCCGCCGGAAGAAGACGGTGTAGTCCACCCGGTCGGCACGCATCAACGCAAGTAGGTCTCGGAGGAGAGATGCGTCTTCATCTCGCTCCCCCAGGAGCCCGAGCTTCGCTCGCATCATTCGCGCGTACTCCGCCGCGAAGTGGGCGCGATACCCTTCCAGCGCCTCGATCCAAGCCTCGGTCGGCTCACCGGCGGCCACCAGCAGCGCCTCGCCGAAACGGGTCAGGTTCCAGAGCGCCACCGCCGGCTGCTGGTCGAAGGCATAGCGGCCCTCGGTGTCGGTGTGGTTGCAGATGAACCCGGGGTCGTAGCGCTCCAGCCATCCGTAGGGGCCATAGTCGAGGGTGATGCCGAGCACCGACATGTTGTCGGTGTTCATGACGCCGTGCGCAAAACCCTCGGCGGTCCAATGCGCCATCAGCGTGGCGGTGCGGGAAACGACGGCGCGGAAGAAGGGAAGGAACGGCGCCGGTTCGGACGGCTCGAGGCCGAGGAGCGGGCCATGCCGCGCGACGACATGTTCGACGAGTTGTCGGATGCGGTCGCGCTCTCCTCGAGAGGCGAAATACTCGAACGTGCCGAACCGCACGTGGCTCGGCGCCAGCCGTAGGAGGGTGGCGCCCTGTTCCACGATCTCCCGCTGCACCGGGAGGTCGCTCCCGACAATCGCGAGCGCTCGCGTTGTGGGTATACCAAGGCCGTGCAGCGCTTCAGAGCCGAGATACTCCCGGATGGTGGACCGGAGCACCGCCCGCCCATCCCCCCGGCGCGAGAACCGGGTCTCGCCGCCCCCTTTGAGGTGGAGATCCCAGACCTCTCCGCGTGCGTTGGTCACTTGACCGAGGAGGAAGGCGCGCCCATCGCCGAGGCGCGCCACCCAGACCCCGAATTGGTGGCCGGCATACGCTTGGGCAATCGGCTCCGAGCCGGGAATCCGCTTTCCACCGCTCAGGTATTCGGCCACCTCGGGGCGAAGGGCCTCCGCGGGGTCGAGATCGATGAGGTGTGCCGCCTCCGGATTGAAGGCCAGGAGCCGCGCGCCGGGAACCGGGGTCGGGTCGACCACGTCGTAGAAGGCGGGATCGAGGCGCGCGTAGGCGTTGTCGAAGGCAAGTGCGGTGATCGGTCTCACCCGTGAAAGATAGCCCGCGCCCGTTTAGGTTCCGGCACCCTCCGCACATCTCTGGGAGCCCTCCGATGTCGCTTGCCCGAAATACGCTGCTCCGGATGTCTAGAAGCCGCTGGCTCGCCGACAAGGTGATGACCCGCCCCTTCGCCAAGAAGGCGGTGAAGAAGTTCATGCCCGGCGAGGAGCTGGCCGACGCGCTCACCGCAAGCGAGGCACTCGGTAAGGATCGCCTTGGCACGGTCCTCACCAAGCTGGGTGAAAACCTCACCTCGCCCAATGACGCGGATGGCGTGCTCGATCACTACCTCCGCGTGTTCGACGATGTGAAAACCCGCCGACTCAACACCCATGTCTCGGTCAAACCGACGCAGCTCGGCCTCGATTTCTCCGAATCGCGGTGCGCCGACCACCTCGAAAAGCTCGCCCAAAAGGGGGAAACGACCGGGGTCTACTTCTGGCTCGACATGGAGGATTCGAGTTATGTCGACCGGACCCTGGCGCTTTACCGCGCGCTTCGAGCCCGCCACGAGCGCGTGGGGCTTGCGATGCAGGCGTATCTGCGGCGCACACCTGCGGATCTCGAGGCGATCCTTCCCCTCCGGCCCACCGTCCGCCTGGTGAAGGGGGCCTACGCGGAGCCGGCGCATGTGGCATTCCCGGCCAAGCGGGACACCGACTTGGCGTACTACGATCTGGCGCAAACGCTGCTCTCCGCCGCGGCCCGCCGTGAGGCGTTCCCGATCTTCGGCACCCACGACCTCGGCCTCGTCGCGCGGATCGTCGCCAAGGCGGCATCGCTCGGCGTGTCGGACGGGGGCTACGAAGTTCACATGCTCTACGGCATTCGAATGGCGGAGCAGCGGGCCCTGGCGCGGGATGGGCGCACGGTCAAGACGCTGATCAGCTACGGCAGCTCCTGGTTCCCCTGGTATATGCGCCGCCTTGCCGAGCGCCCCGCCAACGTCTGGTTCGTGGTCAAGAGCATGCTGCAGTGACGGACCTCTCCCGCGCTAGTCCTCCTTGACCACGGCGCGAGTGGCGAGGTTGACCTTGAACTTCGCGCCGCCGACCAACACGCGCGCGCTTTGGGTGCCGTCGAAGGTGACCGTCACCGTGCGGGTGAAGTTCTCGCCGTCGCGTTCTCCGCCGACCACGCTCAGCTCGACCGCCACCGTCACCGTTCCCGACGTCGGGTAAGCGCCCTCGCTCCTCGGCACGACGACATTGGTGACCGTGGTATTCGTGCTCAGATTGTAGGTCCGCTCGGTGTCGCCATGCTTGTGGCGGCTCCCCTCGATGCTCCCGCTCCCGGTGCCGTTCCAGGTCCAGCTGGTCTCTTCGCCCGCCAGGCCGCTGACGGTGAAGTCGCGATTCCATTCGATCGTGGCGCGCCAGTGTCCGCGGTTGACCTCTCCGGAAACGCCGCTCTGGAGATTGGCGCTCGCCGTGAGTAGCGCGTCGAACAGGCTCATCGGCGCCCCACCGACCGCAAAGAAAGCATAACTGCGGGTGAAGGTCAGCCCGCCGAAGGTCTTGACCGGGCAGGTGAAGCGCCCCGCCACGGCGCTGAAGGTGCAAACGCCGAGCTGAAAGTCTCCACTCACCGCCGCCGCCGATGTGGTGGGCATGCCGGGGTTTCTCATCGCATCGGCATCTTCCGCGACGCTGTTCGCGGCGACCACCGCCACGTCGGCATCGAGGTCGGTATCGAGCGAGTTGCTCGGCCCGGTCCCTTTGTCGCACGCCCCCGCGATGATGGCAACGGCGAGCGCACCCATGGTCCGAATTCGCTGCATGCGCGTCTCTCCTTGTTGGAGTCATCTTGTTGGTGTCATCGGCCGGCGCTGAACCGCCGGACTATGGGGAGACGACCCATGCACGAGGGGATAGACACGCGGAGGGACCACCTGGCGAACGATTATCGGTCCAGGTAATCCTGATAGGCAAGTTGGAGCATGGCCCGGCCGAGAAGAAGGTCCGCCTCCGTCGTAACGCCCGCACTCGACGTTACCCGATTGGGGATGTGTTCCCAGATGAGGCTTCCATACTCGGTGACGAGTCCGAATCCATCGTCGAAGCCGTAGAACGCCCCGGGCCGGAGAGTGGCGAAGAGATTGTAGCCGAACCGGTAGCGTTCCCCTCCCGCGATGCCGAGCACCGCCAGGAGCGTCGGCGCAAGATCGACCTGGCTCGCCAGGGCATCGACGTTCTCGCCGCGGCGAGCGAGCGCGCCTCCGGTCCAGAGCATCGGGACGTGATACCAGCTCGCGGCCGATTTGTACGGGACATCGGCATCGGTGCGTTCCAGCTTCTTCGAGTGATCGGCCACGATCACCACGAGGGTGCTGTCCCACCACGCCTCCGCCGACGCGCGCCGAAGGAAGTCTCCGAGAACGTGGTCGGTGTACGCCAGCGAATTGAGGAAACGGGACTCGCCGTCGTTTCCCGGCACCCGGATCGGTCCCGGCACGTCGAACGGCTCGTGACTGCTCAGGGTGAGCCAGGTGACGAAGAAGGGAGGGCGCATGCCGCGAAGCTCGCCGAGCACCCGGTCCGCCACCGGGCCGTCGTGCGCGCCCCACTTCGAGTTCCAAGAGGACTTCGGGAAATCTTCCTTCCCGACCACGCGCCCGAATTGTCCTTCGAGCACGTAGCCCTTGAGGTTGGCGAAGCCGAGCTCGCCGCCGTAGTAGAACGCGCTCTGATACCCCGCCGTTCCGAGGTCCTTGGAGAGCATCGGCAAGGTCGCCGCTTTGCTCGGCACCATCAAAATCGAGGCGTTGGGGACAGTCGGCGCCCCCGACAGGAGCGCCGCAAGCCCCTTCTCGGTCCGGTCCCCCGCGGCATAGAAGCGCCGGAAGAGCAGGCCGGTCTGGGCGAGCGAATCGAACGCCGGGGTGGCGCCCCGTACGCCGCCCAACCGCTCCACCGCCCGGGCCGTCAACCCCTCCCACACGACGAGCAACAGATTGGGCCTTTGTGTCCGGAGCAGCGGCGGCAAGAACCCGCGCAAAGAGATCGGCGGCGGCGCCGCCAGCGCCCGCGCGGAATCGGCCGGCATGACGGTGTACGGATTGTCGCGCCGGTTGAGCCCCTTCACCCAGGAATCGAAAAAATTCCAGCCGACGTTGAGCGCAGCCTGATTGGCGAACGCGTTGGCGGAGAAGTATGCGCTGCTCTGGTTGATCGGGATCTGCTGCATTCCGCCCCGGGCCGGAATCACGAGCAAAGCGGCGGGAACGAAGAGAGCTAATCCGCCGGTCGGATGGATGGGAGGGAATGCCGCCCAGCGCCGGCGGAATGGCCGGACCGCAAGGGTGATGAAGCCGATGGAGAGCACGCCGAGGACAACGAGAAGAAGGAGGCGGGGACCTCCTCCCGCGGAGGCCCAGGCCTCGGCGGGATTGCCCACGTAGATGAGCACGGAGGCGTCGATCCGTCGGCCCCAATTCCTGAAGATTTCGAGGTCGGCCGCGACGAGGAGCGAAACGATGAGGATGGCGAGGACGGTAAGGAAAAGGACCAGGTGCCCCGCGGCCTTCGTGAACCCCCGGACCGCCGAGAGCGCGACGAGGAGGAACGGAAGCAGGGAGAGATAGGCCGCGGCGGAGAGATCGAGCCGGAACCCGTGGACGAACGCGCCGAGCAGCGCCGCGGCCGGAAGGGAGGCCGACTTCGGGTAGAAGAAACCGAGAAAGACCGCCCGCGCCACGGCAAAGAAGCCGAGCCAGTAGAGGTAGTAGAGCAGGAGGAACTTGAGGCGTGCGCGCACGAAGGAAGAATAAACGGAAGCGGGGGGCCATTGGCCCCCCGCAACCGTCGTGAAGGGTGGTGCGCGCCGCTACGGGTTCCGCGGGCTTCGGCGCCGGTTGGTCAGGTCGAGATCGAAGGTCTTGTCCCCGACCGTGAGCGTAGCCGTCGAGGTGCCGTTGAAGGTGACGGTGGCGGTACGCTGCACCGACTCGCCGTCCCGTGGGCCGCCGTCGAACGTCACCGTGCATTGCCGGGTAATCGTTCCGCTCAGCGGGTGGCCGATCGGCACCGGGACCACGACATCGGTGACCGTGAGGGTGCAGGTGATGTCGTAGCTCCGCTCGGCGCCGCTGTCGTTATGCCGGCTGCCGGTGGCGTTGCTCGTGCCGGTGCCGTTCCAGGTGCGCTGGGTCTCTTCACCCAAGAGCCCGGTCGCCGTCATGTCGCGCGTTCGGCTGATCGAAGCGCTCCAGTTGTCGCCGCTCTTACTGCCCACGATCGAGGTCTGGATGTTCGCCTTGGCGGTGAGCAAGCCATCATAGGCCTGCTGCGAGACGTTGCCGGCATCCCAAAACGCATAGCTGCGGTTGATGGTGATCGAACCGCGCGTCACCACCGGGCAGATGAGCCGCTGCGATGCGGCGTCGTAGGGACAGTTGGCCGGACGGAGGTCGCCGGTTCCGGCTACGGTGAATGGCCCGACCAGCGCTGCAAAGGGACCAATCGAGATGAAGAACACCGGCTCCCGCATGATATCCACGTCTTCACCGGCGGCATCCGCCGCCATCGCGGCGACATCGGCGTTGAGCAGGGGGGTGGCCAGCTCCCCGGTGCCCGTGACGTCACCTTTGCAGGCAGCCATTCCAACGGCGCAAATCATGGCGCCACAACGAATTAGGGTACGCATTTCAATCCTCGCTTAGTGGTGTTCGGTCGCTGCAAGCATCCTGGTGGCCACCGAGGATGACGCGCCGCGACTGGTGTTGTTAACGCTAAGGAGGGGGAGGGTTTAGGGCTGTGACCGGCGTCACGATTTCGGGGTGGGATCGTTCGGGCGGGCCACTCCGCCGGACACGATGAAAGCAAGCATGTCCGTACTGTTGGCTTGAATCGGCTCGACTCGGTCCGACGGCACCAGGATCACTCGGCCCGCAAAGCTGTAGGACCAGGGGAGGTACACCGCCACATGGCCCGGCAGGCCGAGGTGGTCGAGCGCGTCCGCGGTGACGAACCCGACATGCCAGACA
>JABFSM010000181.1 GCA_013140635.1 Gemmatimonadales bacterium | reverse complement strand
CAGGGCATCGCCCGGCAGGTCAAGCTGACCCGCGAGGTCCATCACCGGGTCAAGAACAACCTCCAGGTCATCGCCAGCCTGCTCAATCTCCACGCGCGCGGTGCGACCACCCCCGAAGCCGCCGCCCTGTGGGCGCACCGCGGGGATCCCCCCGTCGACGAACACCAAGACATCGAACTGACTCTTGAGGTTGCCGGCATCGAACCGCGGCGGGAAGACCACCTCGAAGGGGAATTCGAACTGCTCGAGCATGAAACGCACCCACCCGGACGGCATCGAACCGCCGTATTGATCCCAGAGCCCCACCTTGATCGGCCGAAGCGCCGTTGCCCGGGCGCCGGGGCCCACGTTCACCGCGGCGGCGACGAGTCCCTTCTCTTCGGCGATCGTTCGCAGAATGGCGGTGGCCTGCCCCCCCGCGGGCACATACCAGGAGCCGGTTGGATAGGTGGTGCCGTTGGCGGTCATCGGCGCGTCGAGCACCTGTACCGGCATGCGTGCCGCCAGTAGGCGGTTGACCGCCGTGAATCCGTCATTGATGCGGCGGTCGATCACGTACGCCCGGCCTGAACCCAGGGCAGCGACCACCGGAGGCTTGGCGATGGGGCCGTTGAGCTTGGCGAACGGTCCGTCGAACCCATCCAGAATCCGGTCGAACTTGACTCCCATCTGATAGGCGAGCGTGTAGCCGGCGTTGTCGTACGGCGCTTTCGGCGGCCCGCCGGGATAGCTGATGTCGTTGTGATAGTCCTGCGGCTCGAACATGTCGAGAATGTGGGGCCGGAAGGACTGAGCCGTTTTGACCACATAGGAGCCCGCCGGGTATTGCTTCCCGCCGGCGGTGAACGGCGCCGTGGCGGCGTGAATGTCGACCCCCGACTTCATGAGCGCGTTCACGAACTTCGTGGCCGTTAGGAAATCGGGCTGCGTGGCCGGGAGGATGTACCCGCGCGGGTCGCGGTCGTCGGGGCGGCGGAGCATCTCCATGTACTTGCCGTCGACCGCCCCGCCGCCGACCGCGGCCTGGAACGCGCTCTGGAATCCGCCCTGCGTGTTGGCCTGGGCCGGCCGGTCCTTGGCCACCTGCGCCTTGAGCGCGTCGATCTCTTTCGGCGTGGTGGTCCAGGTGTCTCGGCTCCCCCGGGCGATGCTGTTCCGCCCCATCACGTAGATGTTGTAGAGGAACGTCTCCCGGTAGCGCGAGGCCAGGTCGAGGATGGCCCGGTTGGCGGTGATTTCATACTCGACGGACTGGCGGAAGCGCCAGGGCTGCGGCGCGATCGGCATCGGCAGGGTGCCGCTGGCTAACTGACGGTCGGGCACCAGGGGAATCGCCATCGGCGTCGGGCTGCCGATCGCTTCGGTCAGAATGCCCACGATGTTGTGGAAGTACGCGGTGGTGCGGAGGCCGCCGTTCCACCAGGTCTGGTAGCTCGCCCCTTCCCGTTCCACCACGCCCCCCTTGCCCTCCGCCGAGAAGCGTGCGTGCATGGCGGCGCCGACGAGGGACAAGCCATCCACCACCAGCGGATCGAAGAAGTAATTGTTCGGATCGCGGAAGGGCGGCGCAAAGATCACGGTTCCGGCCGGCCCGGTTTGATGGTGATTGTACATGATCTGGGGGTACCACTCCCGGTACATCGCCCGGCTCATGTTCTCCGATTCGGGCATCGCGTTCATGTAGTGATCGCGGTTGTTGTCATGCCCGATGTACTTCTGATAGAGCCGCGGGAGGCCTCCCGCGCTCCGTTGTTTCTCGTCGCTCCGCCGCATGTACCAGTTGGACACCAGTTCCATCCCGTCGGGATTGGCGGTGACCACCAGCTGGATGACATCGTCGAGGAGCCGAGTGGTCTCGACATCGCTCATGCTGGCCATCTGCCACACATGCTCCAGGAGCTGTTGCGCGCCGAGCACCTCGGTGGCGTGGAGGCCCCCGTCGATCCAGACGACCGCTTTGCCCTCCCGCGCGAGGGCTCGGGCCTGCTCGTCGGTCAACCCCTCCGCCCGCGCGAGGCGCGCGGCGATTTCCTTGTAGCGGTCGAGCTTGGCGAAATTGGCGGGAGAGGTGATGACCATCATCCACTGATCCCGCCCTTCGGCACTCTTACCGATCGGGACCAGCTTCAGCCGGTCGGATTCGGCGTCGAGCTTCTTCCAGTAGTCGGTCAGTTGGGAGTAGGTGGCCAGGCGGTAATCGTCGCCGATATTCCAGCCGAAGGCCTCCTTGGGTGAGGTGAGCTTGCCTTGGGAGGCCAGGGAGCCCGGTAGTGCGGCCACGAGGGCCAGGGAGAGCGCGAGAGCGGTCCGCTTCACGGCCATGGCGAATCCTGTAGCTGTCTTGAGGAAGGGGGCGAGGGCGGGAGGCCCGGCCCGGCGACAAAGATACGCCCCATCGGGGACCTGTGTTGAACCTCGGAGGACCAAACACGATGCGCCGGGCCTCTTCGGCCCGGCGCATCCGATCGCTTCGGCCCGACGGGCCTCGCGATGACTTCTGCAGAGCTTCTCTAGCGGCCGCGCCGCAGCATCATGTCCCCGTTTACCGTGGCCATCACCAGGGCCCGGCCTCCTTGGCCGATGGTGCCGGTCATTCGCCGAGGGCCCCACTTGCCCCGGATCGTGAGCGGAAAATCGGTGCTCATGGAGCCGTTCACGGTGGAGGCGTCGACATCCAGATTCGGTGAGTCGGGGAGATCGACGGTAATGCCGCCGTTCACGGTTTCGAGCTCCGCGTCGCCGCGCCAGTCGGCCCGCCCCATACGCGCGTTGATCGAGCCGTTGACCGTCGTGGCGCTTGCCCACGCACTCGTTTCCACCGAGATCGAGCCATTGACGGTATGGACTTCGGCTTCGGCATCGAGGCGCCGGGCGACGATTTCGCCGTTGACGGTGCGGCCGACGAACCGGACGCCGGCGGGCACCTTCACGGTCCACATGACCTCGACGTCGTTATTCCGGGTGTTGTTCCGTCCCCGGCCACCCTCGCGGCATTCATTCCGCTCACCATTGCGCCCGGACGGATAGACGGCACAGATGGTGACTCCGTCGGCGTGCTCCACCACCTCGATGCGGACATCGTCGGGATCGCTCCTGCGGGCGCGCTTGACCGCTTCGACTTCGACCTCGCGGCCGGAGGTGCCGACCGCGTCGATCGAGCCGTTGACCCCGACGATTTCGATCGTCTTGCCGGAGGCGATCACACGACGCCAGTCGAAGTCTCCGCGTTGCGCCAGGGCGGGGGTGCTGTCGGCCAGCAGGGCGACGGCGAGTAAGGGGGTCAGGCGGATCATGACGGGTCCTCGTGTCTGGGTGGCGAACCACGTACGGGGTCCTTGGCAATCTGGATTCAGACAGAGGGTTCGATACGGCTGGACTGTCCGGCGTTGGAAGTATCTTTGGGGATGACCACCGCTGCCGCCGCCGTCGTTCGGGCCCCCCGGGGAGCCGCCCTGTCCTGTAAGGGGTGGCACCAGGAAGCGGCCCTCCGGATGCTCATGAATAATCTGGATCCCGAGGTCGCCGAGCGGCCGGAGGACTTGGTGGTGTACGGCGGCACTGGCAAAGCGGCTCGCAACTGGGAGTGCTTCGAACGGATCGTCGGGACCCTCCGCCGGCTCGAAAACGACGAGACCCTGCTGGTCCAGAGTGGCAAGCCGGTCGGCGTCTTCCGAACCCACGACGAGGCGCCGCGGGTTCTGATCGCGAACTCCAATCTGGTTCCGCGATGGGCCACGTGGGACGAGTTCCGGCGGCTCGAAGCGATGGGCCTGACGATGTACGGGCAGATGACCGCCGGCTCGTGGATCTACATCGGTACTCAAGGAATCCTGCAGGGG
>JABFSM010000245.1 GCA_013140635.1 Gemmatimonadales bacterium | reverse complement strand
CCTTTCCCTCGGGTTCGCCGCTTTGGCGGAGGGCGGCGTAGACGCCGGCGCGGAAGTCGTCGTCGGCGAGCGCCAGAGCAAAGCGGCGGGCGAACCGCTCGTGGCGGGCACGCTGGAGCGCGATGCCTGCGGGCTCCGGCTGCGCCGGGGGTGGGGGGAGCGTGCCGGTATTGGCCGGCGGTTCGAGGGGCGTTTGCCGGTCGGCGCAGGCGGCGGCCACAATGAGCGCGGCGGTCCATGCCGCGCGGCGGAGAGTGGGGGTCATCGTTCCTCCTTGCCGGTGGTGCTTTGCCGCGCCGGACTGGCGCGGATGAAGCGCGGCCAAGGTGGGATGGGGTCAGCGGATCGTTGGTACCGAGATGCTGCGGGCAGGGGCGGAAAACGCGGGTGGTGCGTGGGGCGCTTTCTAGGGTGGTGGCGGTGCCGCGAGAGAGAAGCTGTGGCTGGCGGTATCGTTGCTGGTCAGGGGACGGTCGCTGGCGTCCCATACGCCAACGAGCGCAAGACGAACTCTACCGGGAGAAGTGCCTTCAGGAATGCGGAAGGAGATCGTCGATTCCGAACCTGGCCCGAGTGAATTGAGTTGTGTAGTGCACACCCGTCCGCCTTTGGGGTTCGGGAGCACGACCCACCGATGGCGCACCTGGTGTTCGAGTTGTAGGAAACAGGTGTTGAGATAAATCACCCCGGTGGACGTATTCCGCACCGTTCCGGTAATCTCCTCGCCGACCAGGTAGGTCTCGGATGCCAAGCTGAATGCTAAGTAGTAACCGACCCGCGATTCATTGGTCGAAGAGCAGGCCGCAAGGACGAGCAACAGGGCTGTTCGATGGACACGCCGCAGGTTCCTGTTCATGGACGTCGTCCTTCGCAAGGGCTCCTCCGTCTGTCGGCTAGAGGGTCTAGTGCCAAAGGTGGGCCATAACCGTTCCTAATGTCAGCAAGGCCGTAAGTGCTGATAGGGCAACATGTAGCGAGCGTTGCGGGGTGGAGACGGTCCTGTGGGTGGGCTAGCTGCTCTCTTTTCCGGAAGACGGAACGACACGGAGGTCGTGTAGTCGCCGCCATAAACCATACTACGATACTATCTAAAGTATGGTTTATCCCTTAAGCCATACTAAGACGCTGGCGGAGCCCACTGTGCCGGGATGAGTTTCGCCCATGACCGCCATGCGCCCTTGCCGGAATCGTGGGTATGATATATTGTCATACTAGGAGGATCTATGGCCAAGACCAAAGTCGCGGTGACCCTCGATACCCGAACGCTGCACCGCGTGGATCGCCTGGTTCGGGAGGCACGCTATCCGAACCGCAGCCAAGCGATTGAGGCCGCCGTCACGGGGCAATTGGATCGCCTTGAACACCGCCGGCTCGCCGAAGAATGCGCGAAACTTGACCCTGTGGTCGAGCAGGCCCTCGCCGACGAGGGGCTGGGGGCGGATGCGGGAACATGGCCGGAATACTGAGAGGCGAGATTCGGTGGGCGGATCTCAACCCCTCGCGGGGGAAGGAGCAGGCTGGTCAACGTCCTGTCTTGATTCTCAGTCACGATGTTTTCAATGACCGCTCCGGCACCGTGATCGCGGTGGCGTTGACGAGCCAGCCGCAGCGGGCCGCCTTCCCCCTGACGCTCGCACTCACCGCCCCTCGGCTCCCGAAGCCATCGTGGGTCAAGATCAGTCAAATCCGGACCCTCTCGGTCGAGCGCATTGGCCGGCGCCTGGGCAAGGTGTCGCCGGAAGAATTGGACCAAGTGCTCGAGGGGCTCAACGAGATCATTGGAGCCTAACCAGACTGTCACGAGATTCCGATGCAGTGGGGACGATGGTGGTCGAGACCCTTGTGCTGGCTGCATCGCCTCGGGAAGCTCACCAGCCCATCGGGCGCCCTACTCCCCTCGCAGCGTCCTGGCCGGGTCGATCCGGCCGGCCAACACCGCGGGCCGTACGGCCGCGAGAAGCGCGCACAGCAACGCCCCGCCCGCCGCCACGGCGATGGTCGCCGGATGAATCGGTTCGGCGCCGAACAGCAGCCCGCGCACGACGCGCGATAGCGCCATCGCCGCCAGGGCGCCGGCCGCGAGCGCCATGGTTAGGCTCGGAAGCCGCTCTCGCAGCAGCCCGCGCACGACATCTCCCGGCGCCGCCCCCAAGGCAAGCCGGAGCCCGAACTCCGACTTTCGCTGGGCCACGCCGAATCCGACGACGCCATACACCCCCACCGTCGCAATCAATATGGCCAGCACCGCGAAGAGGCTGAAGAGCATCGCGCTCACTCTCTCCGACGCGGTATCTCGGCGCACCAGCTCCTCGAGGGTTGCCGCGCGGCCGATCGGTGCGGTGGGCGCCACTGCCCGGAGAATGGCCCGGGCCGCCCGGAGCGTCTCGTCCCCCCTTCCGCCGGCCCGCACCACGAAGCCCTGGGCCCAGCCGTCCCGCGCGGCGGGGTGATAGCCGGCCGGCAGCGCTTCGTCCGCTAGGCCATGATCTCTGGTGTCGCCGGCTACCCCCACGACGGTGCGCCAGGCGGAATCGAGACCGGGCCACTGGATGCGGGCCCCGACCGGCCGGCGCCAGCGCAGGAACCGCCGGACGAACGCCTCGTTGACGACCACCTCATCGCCGCTCTCACCGTCTCGCAGGAAGCGTCCCTCGACGAGCGGTATCTGAAGCACATCGAAGTAGCGGCTGGACACCGATCGGTAGTCGGCCAGCGCCGGAGGGTCGCCGGCATCGGGTGGCGGCGCCCCCTCCACGCGAACGCCGACCTCCCAAGGCCTGCCGGTCAGAGGCGGCGCTATGGCGACGGCGGCTCCGACCACCCCCGGAAGGGTTTCGAGACGCCGCAGCGCGTCATCATAACGTGCCGACCAGTCGGCGGGAGTCGCCGCACCCAGCGACACGGCGAGGGTGGCCACTCCGGCCGGCTCGAACCCGCGGGGGACGTTCCGCAGGCGCCCGTAGCTGCCGGCGAACCAGAGCGCGAGTGCCAGGCCGACCATGGCAAACGCGACTTGCGCCTGGGAGAGCAGGCTCAAGGCGCGGGAATGGCGGCCGCGGAATCCTCCGGTACCGCGATGGTCGAGCCCGCCGCGCAGCAGAACCACCGCCGAGGCGAGCGCCGCCAAGAGCGCCGTACCGAGCCCCATGAGGATGGCGGCCCCAATAACGGTACCGTCAATGGCAATCTCGGCCGCACGTGGAGTGTAGGTGGCCAGGAAGGACGAAAGGACGCCGCTCAGGATCGCGGCGAACACCAGCCCGAGCGCCGATCCAAGCGCTCCCATGACCAGGGTCTCCGCCACGAGTTCCCGGGTAATCCTCCCCGGCGTGGCCCCGAGCGCAAGGCGGGTATGGACCTCCTGGCGGCGATTCAAAGAGCGGGTCAGCGTCAGCGCGGCCAGGTTGGCGTTGGCCACCAGCAGGACGAACAGGGCGCCGGCGGAGAGGGCAAGCAAGAGCCCCCGCGCCCCTCGGCTCAGCTCTTCCCGCAAGGATTCCACCTGGATTTCGTACCCTGCCGAGGCAGGATAGGCCTCGGCGAAAGCCGAACGCATGCGCTCATGCACCACGGTCAGCTCGGCGGCGGCGTCGGCAACGGTCGCGCCCGGTGCCAGGCGGGCCAGGACACCCGTCATCCGGTGCTTCCGATCGGTTTGCATGCTGGCGCTGAGATGGTGCGGGCTCGCTGCCAGGTTGACGAAGATCTCTCCCCGGCCGTCGAAGTGCGGGGCGGGTTGCAGGACGCCAATCACGCGCATCGTCCGCCCGTTTAGGTCCAGGAGGCGACCGACCACGGCGCTGTCACGGCCGAAATGGCTGGTCCAGTACGGATGGCTGAGCACGACCACCGGCTCCACGCGCCCATCGTCGCGGGAGTCGATCAGCCGCCCGGTCACCGGGTCGAGGCCGAGCACCTCGAAGAAGTTGGCCGAGACGATTCCCGCCGCTACCGAGCGGGGTTCGCCGTCTCCGCGGAGAATGAGGGAAAGTTTGGAGTATTCCGCTGCGCCCCGGATCGTGCGGGCCTGCTCCCTTAGGTCCTGAATCTCAGGGACTGAGAAGGTCGCGTCGGCGATCCCGGACAACCGCGCCGGGTGGGTCACCACCACCAACTCGCTTCCATTCCGATGAGGCAGAGGCCTGAGAAGAACGGCGTATACCGCGCTGAAGAGCGCCCCATTTGCCCCGACCCCGAGGGCCAAGGTCAGAATGAACGCAGTCCAATGGAGGGGCGCTCCCCGGATCGTTCTCAGGATGTGCGGCGGCGTCATGCCCCCTATTCCCCAACGGGCATCAATACCTTTACCGCATAATACTCATGGCCGGACCGCCACCGCCACGCCGCCTCAATATCTCAGAAACTGAAGCGACTGAGTGAACACGGCGACATCGTCTCCCCAGACGACCTTCACTTGGCCGGCGGTCATGCTGGTTTCCAAGTGCGCGGCGATGATGTTGTCTGCGGCGATGAGCGTTCGCACGAGGCCGATGTTGGCCGCATTGAGCTTGAACGTCGCTGCGGGCAGTATGACCACGTCGACGTTTTCATTCACGAAGTCGAATGGAGCAAAGTTCTCGTTGGTGTAGTCGGCGTCGCCAAGGTGCAAGATCTTCTTGCCTCCGATTTCCACCAGAAAGGCCAGGTTTTGGACGGACGAGAAGTCAAGGCCGAAATTACTGAAATGCACCATTCGAAAGGCCTTTATTCTGATCCCGTCTATGGTTGTTTCTCCGGATTGAAATAGGGCTGGGTTGAGCGGGCTGACTTGCCCGTTTCCTGGGAAATTCGAAACCACTTGAGGCGGCCCAATCAGTTGCGCCTGTGGATGGCTGGCAAGGAAGCTCCCCGTGCTGGCAATCGCCCAATGGTCCAAGTGGTCATGCGTCACCATGGCAACGGAAATGTTGTCGTAGGGCGGGGTGCCGTTCTGGATTGCACTGACCAACCCCGCCGCCGCCGGTATCCATGACGTGGTGATCTGATTGATCACGACCGAAAAGCTGGGCGGCATGGCGTCTATGATGACGGTCTTGGCTCCGTCGGTGATGACCACGCCATCATCGCCTACGAAGGTGATTTTCACGGTCGTCGGCGCAATCTTCACCGCATTCGACGCCGAAGAGAGCGCATTGTCCTTGGCGTTCACCCCGTCGGCCACCGACAGCACGAACGCGGTATAGCTTGTGCCCTCCAGGATGGCGTCGCCATCGCTATCCAACGCATCGGTCGGAAGCGTGACCTTCACGTTCTGACTGGTCTTGGCGATTGCCAGGTATCGAGTGGCCCCGGCGGCGTTGGCCTCGCTCAATAGAAAGCCGGATGCCTTGGCGGTCTTGACGATGATGACCCGATACTCGCTCAGTTTGGTTTCATCGCCGGCCCTCTCAAACGACACTTCGACATCGCCGGCATTGCCGTTATTGGTTACATCGTCCAATATCACGGCACTGGCTTTCGGAGCAGGCGGCAGGGGGATGATCTCTATGGTCACCGACCTGGAAACGCCTTGAGACTCGGCCTTGATACTGACCGATCCCACGGCAACAATGGTGACGAGTCCCGAACCGCTCACCGGTGCCTTGGAGACGTCCGACGAACTCCAGGTGAACGTCGCGGGAAAGGGAGTGTTGTTCTGATCGAGGCCACTGGCCGTCAGTTGTAGCGTTGGCACCACGCCAAGAACGATCGGAGAGATGGAGCCCGTTATGACAATGGTCGTCAATGCGGGGGGGGCCGGCTGGGTGCCGCCGGCCGGGGAACAGGCCAGGCCGACGGTTGTGGCGAACGCCACGAGAATGAGGGGGGAACGCATCAAGACCGACTCAGAAAGTGGGGGAGATCTCAATGTGTTTCGGTCGCCTGGGTCGGGCAACCGAAATCAACGCCCTCTCACCGAATGCATACGCGGAGGAAGGTCCTGGCGATATTCTCGACGGTCTTCAGCGGTGTCCCTTGCCGCGGTGAGTGCCGGGTACCGGGGGTGTACTCATTTGTTTGAACCCCGTGAGATGCTTTGCGGCGCGACTAGTTTTCGCGTCACCTTCACCACACACAGGGTAACATCATGTCGCGAATCGCAGGCGTAGCGCTCATCGGATACTTCCTTGCGGTCGGGCCCCTTGCTGCCCAGGCGCCGCCGGCCGACGACGAAGCGGCCGTCCGTGCCACACTGCAGCACTACCTGAACGGCCAAGCCACCGGCGATCCGGAGGAGTTTCGCAAGGCGTTCCATCCCGACGCCCGTATGACTTTTGTGCGCGAGGGCCGGCTCGTGATCACGCCGATCGGCGAGTATATCGGCCGCGCCACCGGGAAGCCGGCGGCGGACGAGGCACAGCGCAAACGGCGGATCACCAGCATCGAAGTGACGGGAACGGCGGCGGTCGGGCGGATCGAGCTCGATTACCCCTCCGCGTTCCTTGTGGACTATATGACGCTACTCAAGGACAATGGGCGTTGGGTGATCATTGCCAAGAGCTTCCATTCGGCACCGAAGCCGCGGTAAGGGCCGGGTGACACCCCTCACCGCCGGCTGTCGTCCACTGCGTCCCGCAACCGCCGCGTTACATGATCGGCGGTATAGTCGGCCAGACGGGTGAGCGCCCGCACGAGATCGTCGACCGAAAGGTCGGCCAGGGCCGCCGCGGTGACGATGTTGCGTGAAACCGAATGCCAGCCGAGAATGGCCGGTGTGATCTTGTCGCGGTCCCGAACCCGCGTCTCCCAGATGATTCGGCCGTCCTTTCCATCGAGCAGCACGACTTCGGCCACCACGAAGAAGTGGGCCGCGGCATCCCACTCCTCGGCGTCGATACCATAGTCCCGAACCTGTATGTCGAGGATGAAGTCGGCCCCCTCCTCCTTGTCGGTCAGGCGCGCGCCGAGGTAGCGGGCGGCGCGGGCGCCGGTCCCGTCGGCCACACGACTCGAGACGTTGAGCAGGACCGCCGCGCTGTCGAGGCGCCGGCGGACCTGCCGCGCCTCTATCTCCTTCACAATCTGCGACCCCGCGCGGACGATCGCGTGCAGCGGGTCCCGGAAGTGCCCCGGAACATAGGGGCCGGTCAATACTTCGGGATGGGGTGGAAAGTCGTAGACCACCGCCAACGATCCGCGCTGGAAATCGTAGGTCGACAGCCGATTTCGGCCTGCGCACCCTGTGCCACCGATGACCAGAAGCCCCACGACGGTGCCCACTGCCACTGTGCGGAAGTTCATATTGCGTCCTCCAGTGCCCCTCGAAACAGGGAGTGTCCCCCTGGTCTGTAGAATGGCCTACGGAAGACAAACCGACCATGAACCGAGAATGAACGGTCGCTCATGGCTACCCTGGCTCCTTCGGTACGGCCGGGCTAAGATCCGGGTGCAAGTCCAATCCTAAAGGCCTCGATGCGTGATATCCTGTCCAGTTCCTGGCCCTGGTATGTGTCGGGGCCACTGATCGGACTCTTCGTCCCGGCGTTGCTGCTGTTCGGCAACAGGCAGTTCGGGATCTCGAGCAACTTGCGCCATCTGTGCGCCGCCGTAGCGCCGGGGCGGGTGGAATTCTTCCGGTACGATTGGAGGCAAGCCGGCAAGTGGAACTTGACGTTCTTGGCCGGTATCGTGGTGGGTGGTATCATCGCGGCTCGCCTGATCGGCATTGGAGATGTCGCGATCGGCGCAGATACCAAGGCGGCACTGGCGGAACTGGGCGTGCGGAGCTTCGGTGGCCTCGCGCCGAGCGACCTCTTCAGTTGGTCGAGTCTCCAGACGATTCCCGGTGTGGTGGCAATCGTCGGGGGCGGATTTCTGGTCGGATTCGGCAGCGCCTACGCCGGCGGCTGCACCTCCGGGCATGCCATCGCCGGGCTGGCGGCGTTCGAGCGCGCCTCCCTCTTAGCCAGCGTTGCGTTCTTTGCCGGTGGAATCGCCTGCACGTACACCATCCTGCCTCTCCTCTTCTGAAGCCGCCGTGACCACCGATTCTCAACAACCCAGCGCGTATCAGCCCTCAGAAGTGGGCGAACGGCGTGGGCCGGGCCTCCCATTGTATTTCGTGCTCGGCTGCCTCTTCGGCATCGTGATCATCAAATCGGAGGCGGTCTCCTGGTTCCGCATCCAGGAAATGTTTCGCTTCCAGTCGTTTCACATGTACGGGATCATGGGGTCCGCGTTTGTCACGGCGTCGCTCTCGATCGCCATCCTCAAGCGGGCCGGCGCGCGGACGTTGGCGGGAGAGACGATCGCGATTCCGCCAAAGAGCCTTCGGAAGGGCTATCGGTACTGGATTGGCGGCACCCTGTTCGGGTTCGGATGGGCGCTCACCGGTGCCTGCCCCGGGCCGATGTTCGCCCTCACAGGGAGCGGTCTCGGCGTCTATGCGGTGGCGGCGCTCAGCGCGCTGGCCGGCGCATGGCTCTACGGATACCTGCGCCCACGACTTCCTCATTAGGTGCCGGCCAACCGCTTGGATCGATTGAAGGGCTACGGTTCGGCCGAATAGCTCTCACCCTCGACCAGCCCGGTCGGATGCGGCCGCGTATTGCGGAACGTCACCGGCACCGTGTGCCCATTGATCACGACGGCAAAGTGCAGGTGAGGCTCCGAGCTGTTGCCGTTGTCTCCGCTCAGGCCGATGGGCTGGCCCTGCGTCACCACGTTGCCCGGCGAGACCAGCGCGCCGCCGAACGTCAGGTGCGCGACGCCACGATCGATGTGCCGATAGGCATGAGGAAGTCGTAGGAGTACTCGTCGGGACTGCCCGTCGCGTGTGAGCGGGTCGTGCAGTTGCCCTGGCCGACCTGGAACGACCGGCCAATGGCGTACGGCAGCACATAGGGAGACGACGCCTGCGCTAGATAGCCGGTACAAGTGACCGACGAAGGGGGTGGGGGCGGAGAGGGCTCCACAGGCGGGCCGGACGAACCGCAGCCATTGGCCAAGGCGAGAGTGAGCACTGCGGCAGCGAATCTGGCATCCATGCTGGGGTCCAACTTCGCGACGAATCTCGGGCCGGTATAGTACGTTTCAAACGTCCAGCCGCTTGCCGGTCGCGCAGAACGACTCGTTGGAGGCACGTCCCGCCTGAGTGGCCTGCATCAAGCCGGCACGAAGGGCGGTAACGTAGGCGATCCACTGCGCCGGGTGGAGATTGGGAGCGTTCGAGGCTGGGGGGAGGGTGGAGCGAGGAGATGCCTAGCGTACCAGCCGGACGGGCCGCCATTCGCGCGCGTTCGGTGCCATTATACGTAACACTCGCGTGCCTGACGATCGGCGCTGGCTTGGCCTCACGCCTGTCCCCGGAGTTCTTTCCGGCGTTCGTCGCGCGATACGCGGGGGACACGTTGTGGGCGGCGCTGATTTTCTGGATACTGGCGCTGGGGTGGCGCCGAGCCGGCACGCGCCGGCTCGCGGGGGGCGCGATGGCCATCGCATTTGCGGTCGAATGCAGTCAGCTCTACCACGCCGCCTGGATCGAGTCGATTCGACGGACGCGCATCGGGGCGCTTGCCCTCGGCAGCGATTTCCTGTGGCGTGATTTTGCCTGCTATGCGGTCGGTGTCGGCATCGCCGCGACGCTGGATGTCTTGATCGCGGCGCATAACCGGGACCCCGCCGCTCGCGCGCACGCCGCCTGACTCGGCCTGGCCGCAGGCAGCATCGGCAGGTCGTCACCCGCCGCTGGTGGTCGTCGGGGCGCGTTGCGAGAGCAGGCGCTGGATCGCGTCCCGCCGCCGCCGACTCACGGGTACTTCGGCGCCGCTTCGCAGCACTAGAGTTCGCTTGCCGTGCCGGGCGCGGCGGACCGCGGTGACATAGTCGACCTGTACGATGAACGACCGGTGAACCCGAACGAATAGCGATGGATCGAGCCGCTCCTCGAGCAGACCGAGCGATTGGCGAACCAGGTGTACTCCGGTCTGAGAATGCACCGCGGCATATACATCGTTGGCGGCGATGTACTCGATCGATTCCGTCGGCAGCAGAATATCGCAGTTGCGGAAACGGGCGACGAGGTTCTGCAAGAACTCCGGCTCGCTTTCCACCGCCGGCGCCGACGGCGCCATCAATCCAAGTTGCGTCCGCACCCGGTCGAGCGCGAGCGCGAAGCGGGCTGGATTCAACGGCTTCGTCAGGTAGTCGATCGCGGCGGCATCGAACGCCGGAAGCGCGAATTCATCATAGGCGGTTACGAAGACGACGAGCGGCCGCTGAGCTCTCTGGCGCCGGCGGGCGACATCGAGCCCATTCAGCCCCGGCATCTTCACGTCGAGGAACACGACATCCACCGCCGAACGGCGCAATGCCCCGGCGGCTTCGGCCCCGTTGCGGCACTCGGCGACCACGATGACATCGGGATGCCGGGCACACAGTTGCCGCACCGCGCGCCGCGACAGTGGTTCATCGTCGACGACCAACGCGCGTATCACGCCCCATCCTCGAACGGGAGCTCGACGGTGGCGCGCGTGCCGGTCCGATCGGCGCGCGAGGTGATTGCCAGGCTCGCGGCAGAGCCGTACATGTGCGCGAGGCGCGCTCGAACGTTCATGATGCCCACGGCACGTCGGGCACGATCCTCCCACTCGGGCGACAGGCCGACTCCATCATCCATGATGGACAGCACCACCGTCTGGCCGCGCTTCTCCGCACCGATCTGGAGCGTACCCCCATCCGGCAAGTCCATGAGGCCATGCTGCAGTGCGTTCTCGACGAGCGGTTGCAGGATGAATGTCGGCACCTGCGCATCGGCAATGTCCTCCGGAACGGAGTAGGTCACCCGGAGCCGGTCGCCAAACCTCAGCGTTTCGATCTCGAGATAATTTCGGATGAAGGCCACCTCATCCTTCAACGGAACCCGGGGCCGGATTCCCTGGCGCAGGGTCGTGCGGAGCACGTCGCTGAGCAGTGAGAGGGCTCGATCGGCACGGTCCGTCGCCTGGTCGCGCACGAGCGCCATCACCGCGTTGAGGCTGTTGAAGAGAAAATGTGGCTGAAGTTGCATGCGGAGCGCGCCCAGCTGCGCTTCGGTGAGCTTTCTCGAGAGGCGCTCGGTGAACAGCTCCCTCTCTCGGAGGCGCCGGGTGTTGATCACCAGATAGCTGACGCCAAGGACGATGAAATAGAGCGCGCTCTCCATCGGCGCACGGAACATGATGCGCGAGGCGACATGTCCGACGAGCGCGTTGCTGGTCTGCCGGTCGTACACCGCGACGGCGGTGACGGCGGCGGCAATCACACCGATGGCTGCGGCCGCCACGAAGTGCCCTATCACGAAACGCCAATGTCTTCCTCGGTCGAGCGGCCACCGTTGTCCCAGTCGAACGATCACCGGTGTCAACAGCGCCCAGATGAGCCACGCCCCCGTTCCGAGCCAGAGGGCTCGAGCCGCGGAGATGGGATGATCGGCCCCCCTGGAACTGGCGTAGCTCCCGTATGCGGCGAGAACAACTGGAACGCTCCAGATCCCAAGGACCCATCGCCAAGAAATCGCAGCCTGGGAGTGGGTCGTCGCCGGCCCCGCTCCAGCTTCGGAGATCGCGCCGAGAGGGGAAGCGGCCGTATCCGTCATTTACTCATCGACACTCGGGTCAGGGCTTGGGTGGAGCAACAGGCGAGAGAAAGCTCGCCTGGGCGGGAGCAGCCGGCGGCACGAGCCCGTTCGCTCGAAGATAAGTGACGAGGTTGCCATAATGCTCATTGGAATGCGCGATCGCAAACATGGCCGAGGTACCGCGAGTTGATTGCAGTTGGCGCGACGCCGGTCCGCTGGTGATGGTCTGCGGCAACATCGTGTCGGTCAACGTCGCCAAGTATTCGGTGCAGCGCGCGTTGGTTTCATCGAGCAGGGTGACGAGCCGGGGCTTGTCGGCGGCACTCGCTGAGGCAGCCGATATGTTCGAATCCGGCTTGCCGGAGCCCATCGCGCACACAAAGGCGTTCACGAGCACGAGGTGGGAGACGATTTCGCCGAATGTCCGAACCTCTTTGCCGGCACCGGCTGGACGGAATCCGAAATCCTGCTCGGGCATCGTCGCCACCACGGCCACGAGGTCCTTGGATAGCGCGGTGTAGGATCGCCGGAGAAAATCCGATAGCGGGTCAGTGATCGCCTGCTGCGCGTGAGCGGATGATGCGAGAGTCAGCAGAGCGGTGAACGCCAGAATGCGGGGTTTCATGCGGTTCCTCTGGTTGAAGTCGGGGCGTCGATGAGCATTCGGGGCCGTCATCGCGCTGGAGCGACAGAGGCGGCCGTGCTCAGCACCGAGACTAACCAGACCGGCTTTGGCGTTGCGGCCTCATGTCGCCGGCGGCGGGCTTGCTGTCGCGAACGGCACCGTCGCCGTAGGAATAGCAGCAGAGGATGCAACCGCTGCCGGGGCCGCCGTCGAAGCGGAGCTCCGGGGCCACGACCCTCGAGTCAAAGACGCGCCGCTTGCAGCCATAACGGGGCAGAAAAACCGCGTGGACCGTCGTGGACGACTCGGCGTGTCGCGCCCGCCCGCCTGCGCATCGTGGCTGAATGCTCGCGCTGGCGCCGCTTCAGGCGGCTGTATAACTTCGGCAACCATTCGTCGCTGCGCATGGCGGGCGACGCCACCGCGAATAGGGAGATTTTTCGATGATGTTCCTGCGCCAACTCGGATCGGCCTTCGCGATCGCCCTTGTCGCGGGCGTGCCGCTCGCCGCGCAAACGGCGGCGCAGAACGACAGCGCAGTGCGGGCCGCCGGGCGGTCCAACTCGTTGCCGTTGGTCACGCCACGGAAGCTCAGCTTCACCACGGACGAAGCGACCTGGATCTCCCTCGACGTCTCCCCCGACGGCAAGACCATCGTCTTCGACGTCCTCGGCGACCTCTATACACTTCCCATCGCGGGCGGGACAGCCACGCGCATCACGAGCGGCCCCGGGTGGGACCAGCAGCCTCGCTACTCGCCCGACGGCAGCCAGGTCGCGTTCGTGAGCGACCGCAACGGGTCGAAGAACCTCTGGATCGCCAACGCGGACGGTGCCAGGCCCCGCGCGCTCACGAGAAGCGAGCGGATCAACTTCGCATCGCCGATCTGGTCGCCTGACGGGCAGTACGTGATCGCGACCCGTACGGGACAGCTCTGGATGTACAACAAGGACGGCGGCTCGGGGCTGCAACTCACCGGGCTCCGCCCCGAAGGGGCCCCGGCCGGCGGGACTATCCCCTCGCACTACGCGGCCGCGCCGAGTGGAGACCGTCGTTACCTCTGGGTGAACGTGAGCGGCGGCATTCCACCGACCTTCGCTCTCGGCGCCCATTCGGACGACATCCAGTCGGTGCGCGAGGAAAACGAGGAGCACGCCGCGCGCAGCAACGCACGCCGACTCGGACAGTACCAGGTGGCGCAGTTCGACCGCGAGACCGGCCGTACCTTGGTGCGCTCTCATGAAACCGAAGGGGCGTTTCGCCCTGTGGCGAGCCCCGACGGTAAATGGCTGGTGTATGCCACGCGGTACGACGCGCGCGGGGCGTTGAAGCTCCGCGATCTGGCCACGGGCGAAGAGCGATGGCTCGCGCTGGATGTCCAGCGCGATAACTCGCAGGGCGGAGGCGTCAACGATCGCGATCTCTACCCCGCGTCCGCGTTTACGCCGGACTCGAGATCGCTGATCACGAGCTTTAACGGCAAGATCTGGAAGGTGGAGGTCCCATCGGGACGGGTGACGCCGATTCCGTTCACCGCGCAGGTCGACCAGCAGATGGGCCCGCTCGCCAAGTTCGAGTACCCGGTCAACGATTCGACCCTCGTCGTCACGCAAATTCGCGGGGCGCGGCCCTCGCCCGACGGCCGATCGATCGCATTCACCGCTCTCGACGCCCTCTATGTGGGCGAACTCGGCCCGGCGCCGGCCGGCACCGATGCCGCCCCGCGCCAGGTGCGCAATCCGCGCAAGCTGACGGCGGGCGGCGTGGTGGAACACGCGCCGGTCTGGTCGCCCGATGGTCGCTTCATCGCGTACGTAACATGGAGCGACACGGCGGGGGGCAATATCTATCGCGTTCGCCCAGACGGGGCCGCTCGGGCCGAGCGGCTCACGCGGGCGGCGGCGTACTACGACAAGATCGCGTACACCAAGGATGGCACGCGCCTCATGGCGGTGCGCGGATCGCGATACAGCCGGATGCGGCAGTTCGAGGATTTCGGCAACGTGAACAACGCCGAGCTCGAGTATGTGTGGCTCCCGGCGGAGGGCGGCGAGGCGACCCGCATCGCCTGGGCCGGCAGCGGCCAATCCCAGCAAGGCCGCAACGTGCCGCACGTCGGGCCCGACAGCGCGCGACTGTACGTGTGGGCGGGGAACGAAGGATTGGTGTCGATGCGATTCGACGGCACCGACCGAAAGGTGGTGGTTCGGGTTGCCGGTCCACCGCTCCCGGCGCAGCCGCTCGCACCGGGCGCCACCCCGCCGCCGCCCCCCTCGCCGGATGAAGTGCTGCTCTCTCCCGACGGTAAACGCGCGCTGGTGCTCGCCAACAACAACGTCTTCCTGATCACGGTCCCACCGGTGGTCGGACAGGCGCCGGCCGTTGCCGTGTCGGGGAGCTCGGTGCCCACGGCGCGGCTCACCAAGGTGGGCGGCGACTTCATCGGATGGTCCACCGATGCTCGGGCGGCGTTCTATTCGATCGGCCGCAGCTATTTCGAGTACAACGTCGGGGCCGCCGAGGTCGCGATACGCGATTCGGTCGCCCGCGCGGATTCGGTG
>JABFSM010000311.1 GCA_013140635.1 Gemmatimonadales bacterium | reverse complement strand
ACTCGAGGCCGAGCTGCGCCGCCATGCCGCCGCGCCGGGGCCGCGCCATGCGGCCCGGACCCCCATTCCCCGAAGCCGCCGGCGCGCGGTCGCAGCCGCGACCACGCTGTCGGCCGTCCCCAGCACCGGCCGATCGGCCGGGGAGCGCATCGTGTCGAGCACCGTTACCGGCCTGCGCCGCTCCGTCCGTTCCCTCGGGCGAACTCCTGTGGTGACCCTCGCCGCCCTGATCTGCCTTGCGCTAGGTATGGGCGCCACGACTGCCATCTTCAGCGCGGTGAACACGGCACTCCTTCGCCCCTTACCGTTCACCGACCCGGCCTCGCTGGTGACGGTGTACCGCACCACCCCGCATTTCAATACCGGGCCCTTCTCGGCCGCCAATTTTCTGGATCTTCGCGCAAACACCAAGTCCCTGGAACAGCTCGCCGCCGTGGCATCGAACGCAGGGCTGATCGAGAGCGAAGGCGGCTCGGCCCGCGTCCCGCTCTACCAAGTGTCGGGCAACCTCTTTCCGATGCTCGGCGTCTCCGCGCTGCGCGGGCGCCTGCTGACCCGCGCCGATGAGGGCGCCGACCGGCCCGACGTGGTGGTGCTGAGCGAAGAGCTCTGGCGCGACCGGTATGGCGCCGAGGCGGCCACCGTCGGCACGGCGCTCACGATCAACGGCAAACCCCACGAGGTGATCGGGATCATGCCCCGGGGCTTCCGGGTGCCTCACGGCGGAGAGTCGGTCGCCGCGAGCCTCTGGGTGCCGCTTCGCTTCACGCCGGAACAGGCGGCGCAGCGCCGCTCCAACTACCTGCGCCTGCTGGGCCGGGTGCAGCCGAGCCAGACGGTGGAGGGCGCCGACCGCGAGCTCCGGGCCGTGATGGACCAGATCGTGGCCTCGTTCCCGGATCTGCGCGGGGAGTCGATCCGCACGGTGCCGCTCGCCGGCGAATCGGTGCGCGCGGTCAAGCGGCCTCTCCTGCTGCTGCTCGGCGCCGTCGGCTTCGTGCTGCTCATCGCCGCCGCCAATGTCGCGAGCCTCCTCCTGGCCCGGGGCGCGGAACGGGGCCGTGAGGTCGCCATCCGGAGCGCGCTGGGCGCTTCTCGCGGGGCCATCCTGGGCCAGGTGCTCCGCGAAAGCCTGGTGCTGGCCGGAGCGGGGTCGGCGTTAGGCCTCCTGCTCGGATGGGCGTCGGTGCGCGCCATCGGAACGGTCGCGGCGCGGATCCTTCCGCAGCTGGCCGGCCTCTCGATCGACCTGCGGGTGCTCCTGTTCGCCGGTCTGGTCACCGGGCTGGTCGCGGTCCTCTGCGGCATCCTTCCCGCCTGGCGCGCCTCGAAGACCGATCCACAGGAGGCGCTCCGGTCCGGCGGCGCCCGGATCGGCGCGGGCGCGGCGCACCACCGCTTCCTCCGCGGACTGATCGTGACGGAAGTGGCGCTCGCGCTGGTCCTCCTCCTCGGCGCCGGCCTCGTGCTCCGGGGGTTCATGCGGCTCATCAGCCGAGATCCCGGTTTCGATCCGAAGCCGTTGCTGACGCTGGTCACCAACGTCTCCAGCCGCCGGTACGAGAATGCCGATTCCTACCGGCAATTCCTGACCCCCGCCCTCGAGGCTATCAAGCGCGTACCCGGCGTGGCGGAGGCGGGCTCCATAACGTTGCTACCGTACCACAATTGGGGAAACAACTCCAACGTGCGGTATGAGGGGCGCGCCGAGGTCGATCAGACCCGCATGCCGCTGGTCGAGTACCGCCGGGTCACGCCGAGCTTCTTCCCGACCCTCGGCATGACCCTGCTCAAAGGACGGCTCCTTACCGACGCCGACCGGATCTCCGGCGCGCCCCAGGTGGTGGTGGTGAATCGGGCCCTGATGGTCCGAGACTTCAGCGGACAGGATCCGATCGGGAAACGGTTCTACACCTCCGACACCACCTTCGCCACCATCGTCGGAATGGTGGCCGACATTCGGAACGCCGGGCCATTCAACGATCCTCAACCCGAGATGTACTGGCCATATGAGCCCGGCTATGCCGGCTTCCCGATTGTCGTCCGGGTGACCGGAGCCGATCCGGCCGCCGTCGTGAAGCAGGTCACCGACGCGATCCATGCTGTCGATCCCACCGCGGCGGTGAGCTTGGCGCGCCCGATGGAGGCGATCATCGCGCAGTCGGTCGGGCAACCTCGGTTCTACATGACCCTGCTTGGCGCCTTTGCCGGAGTGGCCCTCCTCCTCTCCCTGGCCGGACTCTACGGCCTCACCAGCTATGCCGTGGCCACCCGCACCCGGGAAATCGGGATTCGGACCGCCCTCGGCGCAACGCCGGCGCAGTCGGTGGCCCTGGTCATTCGCGATGGGGCCTTTCTCGTCGGTGGGGGGCTCCTGGTCGGCGGCCTCTTGGGCCTGGCCATCACGCGGCTGCTTGGCGGCCTCCTGTTCGGAGTCAGCCCCCTCGACCTGCCGGCGTGGGCCATCGTCTCTACAGCCCTCGGGCTAGTCGGAATGCTGGCCACCTTCGTTCCGGCACGCCGGGCAAGCCGGATCGACCCCCTCATTGCGATCCGTAGCGACTGAATCGAACGTTCTCGAACACTTTGTCCGACAAAGAACTGCATCGGAGCGTCATACTCCGATAGGTTCGCCATTCCCCATGCCCAGGGCCGCCGCCCAGGATCAGCTTCGTGCGCGTCAGACTGAAACATCAACGCCTCCTCGAACTGCTGGCGGAAAGCCGCCTGAGCCAGAATCACTGGGCTTTGAAGATCGGGATTTCGCGCGGCCATTGGTCGGAAATCGTCAACGGCAAGCATCCCTATCCCTCGCCGAAAACGAGGGAGCGGATCCTGGAGACCTTCGCCCTCCCGCTCGAGGAGCTGTTCGAGATCGAAGCGGGGTTGGCTCCGTGGGCCGACACCGATTTCCGCCGGGCAATAGCCGACCGCTATCTGATCGACTCCGAGCTTGGCCAAGGCGGAATGGGGGCGGTCTACTTGGCGCGCGACGTCCGGCACGGCAGAACGATCGCCGTGAAGGTGATCTCTCCGGAGGCGGTGAGTGGGATCGGAGTGACCCAGTTCCTCCGCGAAATCGCCACCGTGGCCCAGTTGCAGCATCCCCACATCCTTCCCCTGTTCGACTCGGGGGACGCCGCGGGCCATCCGTTCTATGCTATGCCATACGTCCGAAGCGGATCGCTTCGCGCCAGGCTCGAAGCCTCGACGCGGCTTCCGGTGGCCGAGGTGGCTCGACTCGCGACCGGCATTGCGGCGGCGCTCCACCACGCGCATGCGCACCGGGTGCTCCACTGCGACATCAAGCCGGAAAACATCTTGATCGACGCTGGGCACCCCTACGTAATGGATTTCGGTATCGCGCGGAAGTTGCATAGCGAGGTATTCCCGTGGACGCTCCGGCGGGAACTCGACCTTTCCGCCGGCACTCCGGCCTACGTGTCTCCGGAGCAGGCCAGCGGCGAGCGGGAACTCGACGCCCGCTCCGACGTGTACAGCCTTGCCTGCGTGGTGTACGAAATGCTCTCCGGCCGGAAGCCGTTCGAGGGAACGACGACCGAGGCGATCGTCTCGAAGCGGTTCGTGGAGCCGCCGCCCCCGATTCGGGAGTTCGCGCCGGAGGTGCCCGCGGCCATGGAGGCCGCGGTGACCCGGGCGATGGCGGTGGAACCGAGCCGCCGCCCTGCGAGCGCGGGGGAGTTCGCCGAGGCGATCTCGGCGGCCGCCGCGCACGCCTCCGGCGCCTTCGCCGCGGTGAGCGTCACGCTCACCCGAGCGCTGGCCGCCGTTCGACGTAAGGCAGGATTCAACGCCGCCACCAGACTTGGAGGACCGACCGTGGAGTCAATTCGGCAGGATCTCGCGCTCGCCTGGCGCGGCCTCAAGCGCTCGCCCGGCTTTGCCCTCGTGGTGATTCTGACGCTGGGCATCGCCATCGCCGCCAACGCGACGATGTTCGGCATCACCGACCGTCTGCTCTTCCAGCCGCCGCCCGGCATCGGACAACCGGAGCAGATTCGCCGCGTGCTGGTATCGCGCTGGTTCGACGAGCTCAAGCCTCCCAGCGAATCCTGGTCGTATCCCGCGTTCAACGCCGTGAAATCAAACACCCGAAGCTTCGAACAGGTGGCGGCGGTGGAGACGGCCGTCTACTCGATGGGCAGCGGTGCCGGCGCGAGGTCGGTCACCGTGACGCTCGGGTCGGGCCAATATTTTCCCCTGCTCCGGGTGCCGCCGTTTCTCGGGCGGTACGTCGGGGAGGGCGATGACCGGCCGCCCGGCGGGGAGCGGGTGGCGGTGCTCTCCTTTCCGTTCTGGCAGACGAGCTTTGCCGGCGACCCGAACATCGTCGGCAAGACCGTCCCGTTGAGCGGCCAGACCTACGAGATCATCGGCGTGGCGCCGCGCGGCTTCAACGGCACGGAGTTCAGTCCGGTGGACCTGTGGATTCCGCTCTCCACCATGTCCGGAATGGCCGAACTGCGCGAGCAGCGCGGAGCTCAGTGGATTCAGACGTTGGCCCGGCTCAAGGTGGGTGTGGCCGACGGTACGGCGGAAGAGGACGCCACTCGTGTCTATCAACTCGCCCACGCGGACATGCAGCCGGAGTACGAGAGGAGGGCGGTGAACCGGCTCGGCTCTCTCATCGCCGCGCGCAACGGCTCGAGGCGCGGCGCCGAGGCGCGGGTTTCGGCGTGGCTCCTCGGCGTCACCGCGGTGCTGCTGGTCATTGCCTGCGCGAACGTTGCCAACCTCATGCTCGCCCGCGGGCTCAAGCGCCGCGGTGAGATCGCGGTCCGCCTGGCGCTCGGCGTTTCGCGCGGCCGGTTGCTGCGGCAACTGCTCACCGAGAGCCTCTTCCTCGCGGTGCTCGGCGCGGTAGCCGGTCTCTTCATCACGTCATGGGGTGCCGGGCTGGTCCGATCCGTTCTCCTTCCGGGACGCATCTGGGGCGAGAGCCCCGTCAACGGACGAGTGCTTATCCTCACCGGCGTCGTCACTACCGTGGCCGCGCTGGTCGCCGGGCTCTTTCCGCTCCTCAAGGCCACGCGAACCGACCTGGCGACGGCGCTGCACGGTGGGGCCCGCACTACGATGCGCCACTCCAGACGGGTCCGCACGACGTTGCTCCTGCTCCAGACCAGCCTCTGCACCGCGCTCCTGATCGGCGCGGGGCTCTTTCTCCGCAGCATGGACCGGGTAGCCAACCTCGACCTCGGCTTCAGGCCCGAACGGCTCTCCACCCTTTCCGTCGACATCGAATCGCTCGGCCTGACGCCCGAACAGGTCAACATCTTTTACCGGGAGGCCGTCGAGCGTGTCCGGCAGCTTCCGGGCGTGGCGTCGGCCGGCCTTACCCAGGGAGCGCCGTTCCTCAACAATTACGCCCAGCGCCTCAGACTCCCCGGCGCCGACAGCATTCCGCCGAAGCTCAAGGGAGGGGGGCCCTACTTCTTCAGGGCGACCGATGGCCTGCTCGAGACGCTCGGCGTGCGCGTCGTAGCGGGCCGCCTCTTTACCGCAGGAGACGATCGGGTCGGAGCTCCGCCGGTCATGGTGGTCACCCAACGGATGGCCGAGACGCTCTGGAAGGCCCGGAACCCGATTGGGCAGTGTGTCCTGGTGGGAGAACCTGGCGTTTGCCATGAAGTCGTCGGCGTCGTGGCGGACCTCCACCGCCAGGGGCTGGAGGAAGATCCCTTTCTCCTGTACTTCACCCCTCTCGGTCAACGAGGCGCCGAAGCGGCTCCGGAACACATGATCATCCGGACCACGCGAGACGCGGAGGCGCTGGCCGAACCGCTCCGGCGAGCACTCGCCGCCATCCGTAGCGATCTCCCCTTCATTCAGCTCCGCTCGTATGAGAGCATGCTCGACTCGCAAGCGCGCTCCTGGCGGCTCGGCGCGACGATGCTCACCATCTTCGGCGCCATCAGCCTGATCGTGGCCGCGATCGGCCTCTATGGGGTGCTTTCCTATTCCGTGACGCAGCGCGCCCAGGAACTCGGACTTCGTTCCGCGCTCGGGGCAACGCCCGCCAATCTCTTGGGCCTGATCCTGCGGGAGGGACTGATCGTCGCCTTCGTGGGCATCGTGCTCGGATTCGGCCTGGCGCTGGTGCTCTCCCGCCGGCTCACCGATCTCCTCTTTCAAACGTCGGCGCGCGACCCGCTCGTCTTTGCCGCCACCGGCGTCATCGTCGTGGCCATCGCGCTGGTGGCGAGCGCGGTGCCCGGCCGCCGGGCCACCCGGGTCGATCCCCTTACGGCGCTCCGGGCGGAATAGCCTCGCGCAGCGCCCGCTCAAGCCGGTCGGCCGCCTGGTCCCAGTCCCAAGCGCGGGCGCGCGCCAAGGCGTTGCGCCCAAGCCGCTCGACCTCCGCCGGCGCATCCATGAGGCGGCGGAGCGCCTCCGCCAGGCTTCTCGTCTCCCCGTAGGGTACCCAGAGGCCCGTTTCACCGGGGACCACTGCGTCCCAGAGCCCGGGCGCAGCGGCGACGACCGAACAAGTGCTCTCCACCGCCGCCTCCAGCACCGTGAGACCCCATCCCTCCTTCTCGGACATCAGGACATTGGCCCACGCGCGCCGGAAGAGCCCCGGTTTGTCCTCTTCCGGCACGAAGCCGGGAAACTCGACCCGGGTGGCCACGCCGAGTTCCGACGCTAGGCGCTGCAGGGCCTCCTCTTCCGGCCCCGAGCCGGCGATCACCATCTTGAACTCGCGGCCTTCTCGGGCCAATTCCACCGCGGCCTGCATGAGCAGGTCGACGCGCTTGTACCGCTGCAATCTGCCGAGATAGACAAAGAGCGGCACCGGATCCTTGCCCGACTCGGTGGCCGGCGCGGCCGGGGGCGGCGCGGCGTTGGGAATCACCGCCACGCGGTGCCGGGGAATTCCCCGAATCACCAGATCGGTCCGGGTGCTTTCCGACACCGCGATGAACCGCGCCTTACGGTAGAGCCGCGGGATCAGCGCTTCGGAAAGCCAGGTCAGCGCCGCCACCGGAAACCCGGCCGCCGAGAAGGCCGCCCTGCCCCAGATGTGATGCACCAGCACGAAAGTTGGGATTGGGCTCCAGAGGTCGGCGTAGAGCGGAACCTTGTTCAGATCCTCGATGAAGAGAGAAAAGGGCCATTCGGCCAAGAGACGGCGAGCGAGCAGGACCGCGGGAATCGCGAAGGTGTGACGGGTCCCGACTCGGTGGACGGTGATCCCATCCCGCTCGACCACCGGCTCGCCCCCCTCGAACCCTGAGGCAATCAGCGTGACCGAATGTCCCCGCCTTGCAAGACGGGTGAACAACTCGTAGAAGTGCTTTTCCGCCCCTCCGGCCTTCGGGTTCCATGGGTCCATCCAGTTGGCCACCAGGAGGCGGAGCCCCCCTTGGGTCACCTCATGGCTGGAAGAGTACGGCTTTGATGGCAAGGAAATGCGGCCTCCGCGGCGTTCTGGATCGTCCGGCCGAAATCTGGCGGCAGCGCGTCCCTGGGGAAACCACCGGGGAGGCGGACCAACCCTCCCTTCCGCCAGGCCACCGCCCGCCCGTCGCTGTCTCGAGCCAGCACCTCGACCCCGGTTGGCTCGGCGGACCAGTTCCCGAGAAGCCACCCTTCGAGGCCGATGCACCGCCCCAGTTCGGTCGGCGTGGCGCCGAGCAGGTCGAAGTTGGCATGGTCGAGCTTCACTCCGAGCAACCGCTCCGCGCCGGGCCGATCGACCCCTTTGAGAGTGCGCTGGCCGGTCGCGGAATCGGGAGGCCAGAGCCCGGGTGGAAGGCCGAGCCAGACCACCCGCCCGCCGCGGTCGAGGAAAGCGCGGAAGGGCGCATCCAAGCCCGCGGGAAGCACGTCCATCGCAAAAACGATGGATGTGCGCCTAGCGCTTTCGGCGGGCCGTGCCAGGAGCTCCGCCAGGGCCGATGTCCCGACCGGCCGGTAGCCGCGCGGCTCGAGCATTCGGCGGACCACCTCATGCGCCGCGAAAGTCGCGAGCGAGGTGACGGTGCTATCCCAGAAAACCACTCGGTCGAGCCGTGGGCCCGCCGTGAGGGCAAGCGCGCGCACGGTCCCATCGTCCGCACCGACATAGAGGGTCGAGTCGGCCGCCACCGGGGTGGAGAAGAACCGGCCACCGCCGCGCCACCGCCAGCGCTCCACTCCCGTAGCAACGTCGAACGCGTAGAGGGTCCCGTTCGCCTCGCCGAGGTACGCCGTTGCGCCGACGACGGCCGCAGACCCCCACACGATGTTCTCCGTCATGAACCGCCACCGCTCGGCCCCCGAGGCGGTGTCCACCCCCTGCACGAAGTGGCCGTCCGAGGTGCCGACGATGGCGAGGCCCCCCGCGAGGGCCGGCGATCCGTTCACCCACGACACCTCATGATTGAACCGCCAGCGTTCCTTGCCGGTGGCGCGGTCGATGGCGTAGAAGTACCCATCTCGAGCGCCGATGTAGACCGTGGCGGCGTCGAGGGCGGGAGATGACTGAACCGTGCGGCGGTCGAACCCGAAATTCTGGGAGAGCAGCGCCGTTCCCTCGGTGTCGAACTTCCAGAGTAGCGCGCCGCTGGCGGCGCGAACGGCATAGACGCTCCCGTCGGAACTCCCGAAGTAGACGATGCCGTTCCCGTACGCCGGCGAGGAGCGTACCGGCGCTTCGGTATCGAATCGCCAGACGACCCGGCCGGTCGCGAGATCGAGGCGATAAAGGCCGCCGTCGCCGTTCCCCACGTACACGGCACCGCCGGCAATGACCGGCGAGGAGAGATAGAGGTCACCGCTCTCATGTCCCCAGGGAAAGGGGTGCGCGCGCGTGGCGGCCGTGCGCCAGCGGAGCCGCCCGGTGGCCGCATCCAGCGCATGAACGCGGCCGTCGCCACTCGGAACGATGACCAGGCCGGACGCCACCGCCGGCGTCGATCCGACCGAGGCCCCCGCCGAGTAGCGCCACCGAGAGGATCCTGTCGCGCGGTCGAGCGCCACGACAGTTCCGGCCGTCGTGGCAACATACAGAGCGCCACCCGACAGGGTCGGGCTGCCGCGGATCGGCCCGTCGAGGCGGGTGGTCCAGCGAAGTCCGCCGTAGGAGGGGAGATCCGCCGCCGCGTAGACGCCGGTGTGCGCGGTGTCGCCGCGGAACATGGCCGGCGCCGGTGACCGTTGGGCATGAATCGCCGGGGTGACGCCGAGGAGCACAACGAGAAAGACGATCGGGCGCCGGCGGGGTCGGCGAACGGTGCGCATAGCGAGATGACTCCTCTCTGGATCGCGGCGAGCGTTGTCGACTCTACGGCACCGCACGGAGAGGAGATTCACGCGCTGCAACATCCTTCAAAGCAGTATCACCACCGCAGCGGGAGATAATCCCAGACCACGAGGAAGTGGGCCATCAGCGCCGCCCATATCGCGACGGCGCTCTGGCCGAGGCGATCGATGGTCGTTCCCGATCTCCGCCACCAGAGCATCACCGCGAGCACGACCATGCCGGCGCCGAACAAGGCCAAAATCGGGGGAAGATGGGAGAGGCGGAGAAATCCCTCGCTCGGACCGTAAAGCAACGGGCCGCCGGAGCCGAGCTCGCGATTCGATCGGGCCACGAATCCGAATCCGAAGAGAAGGAAGGCGGCGGATGTAACGAGGGTCAGCGCCACGGCCAGGCGCACCGGGATACTCCCGGGCGTCACCGTCCCAGCGGCCCGCCTCCGCCGCCAGCGCCGGATCAGCCGTGCCAGTCCCCAAACCGGCAGGAGGAGAAGCGGAAAGAGCACCAGCCAGGAAATGTATTCATTCACGAAGGGAGGGGTCCCGTACCAGGGAAGCCGCGCAAAGGCCCCGGGAAAGCTCGCTCCGCCGACGGGGACCCCGGCGTAGAGCCAGCGCACTCGTCCCGCGGCGTCCCGACCGAAGGCGATCCGCCGGTCGCCGCCGGCCGTCTCGAATGTCAGCGCGCCGACTTGGCGATAGGACACCGCGTTGCCGTTAGGGTACGACACCGTGAGGGCCTCGCCGACCACCTCAACCGAGAGTCGGTCGGTCAAAAAGAGCCCGGGGAACCTCGACACGCCACGCATCGGAGCCCGGGTGGAGAGGTACTGCCCGGCAAAATCGCCCGAGACCGGTGCACCGAAGGGCGGCGTAGTGGGCTCCGCGTTCACCGCAAAGAGCGCGAAGAGCGAATCCACGACCTCCGTATTCACGCCAAGAGCGCCGCCGTTGTTCACCAGAAACACCCCGAGCCCCTCCGCCGGTACCAGCAGCAGAAGCGAGGCAAAGCCGGGGACCCCACCGGAATGGGTCAGGACCTCTCGGCCTCGGCGCTGCTCGCGGAAGAAGGCGTAGCCGATCCCCGACACCCAGGAATCGTTGGTAAACTGTTCGCGCTGCATCCGCGCCCGGGCGGAATCACTCAAGACGGGCCGCATCTCTTCTCCACCCTGACCAAGCTGGAGGAGGAGGAAGCGCGACATGTCGAGCGCCGTCGAGAATGCGAGACCCGGCGGATAAACCCGCGATACGATCGGAGACGCGGCCACACACGCTCCCGCACGGCAGCGGTGCCCCTCGGCAACCACGGCCCCTTGGCTATCGGAGCGCGGCGCGCGGTACGACGTCCGTTCCATGCCGAGCGGGCGGAAGATCCGCTCGGAGGCGTAGAGATCGAATGGCCTCTCGGTAACCCGTTCCACGGCATACGCCGCGAGCCCGAAGCCATAGTTGGAGTACGCCGTGACCTGGCCCGGAGCCCGGACTCGCGACGGCAGTGCCGCCCGCAAGGCCGTCTCGAGCGAGGGAGGCGCGCTATCCGGTGGAACCGCGTAGCGGATCACCCACTCGTCGAATCCGGCAGTGTGAGTCAAGAGATCGTGCAGCGTAATCGGGCGCCCGAATGCCTCCGGAATCGAGAAACCGCCAAGATACCGATTGACATCGGCTCCGAAGTCGAGCGTGCCGGCGTCCGCTTGCTGCATCGCCGCGGTCGCGACGAAGAGCTTGGCCACCGAAGCCAAACGGAAGATCGTCAGCGCCGGATCGACCGGTTCCTTCCGCTCGACTGAACTGACCCCATACCCCTTGAGCAGAATGACCTGGCCGTGACGGACCACCACGGCCGCCATGCCGGGCGTCCGCGCCGAGTCGACGGCCCGGGCCGCCACTCGATCGACGGCGGCGGCGATCTCCGATGGGCCCTGAGCCGCGGAAGAGGACGCGAGGCAGAGCATGAAGCCGGCGGCGAGGAGTCGTATATCGGATGGCATGCCCAGAATACGAATGCTATTCGGATTTGTTTCCGATTCAGTTCCAGCGGAGTCCGCGCAGCTGTTCCAGGTCGGCGTTCCCCCCGCTCAACACGCAGGCCACCCGCGCACCGGCCGGCGCCTCGATCAGCCCCTTGAGAAGGGCCCCGACCGGGGCCGCGGCCGCGCCCTCCACGACCAGCTTGGCATGGTGCATGACCCAGAGCATCGCGTCGAAGATCTCCGCGTCGGGAAGGGTCACGATCTCGTCGACCATCTGCCGGGCGATCTCGACGTTGTGTTCACCGACCCGCTTCACGCGAAGACCGTCGATGACACAATCCACCCGGTCGAGGGTCACGACCCGCCCCGCCTCGACGCTCCGCTGCATTCCCGGCGCCCCGGAGGACTCCACTCCGACGATCCGGACCCTCGGGTTGATGCTCTTGGCGGCCAGCGCGATGCCGGAGATCAGCCCGCCGCCACCGATCGGCACGACGATGATCTCCACCGCCGCCCAGTCGGAGAGGATCTCGAGCCCGACGGTTCCCTGCCCCGCGATGAGCTGGAGGTCGTCGAAGGGGTGGATATAGGTATAGCCGTGCTCGCGAACCAACTTCTTGGCATGCTCGTTGGCCTCATCCCAGATCAAGCCATGCTGCACCACCTCCGCGCCGTATCCTCGGGTGGCCGCCACCTTGGAGGGGGTCGCGTTGCTCGCCATCACGACGACCGCCTTGATCCGGTGGATTTGGGCGGCGAGCGCCACTCCTTGAGCATGATTCCCCGCCGAGGAGCAGATGACGCCGCGGCGCCGCTGCTCGTCGGTCAGTTGGGGAATCTTGTTGAGCGGGCCACGGATCTTGTACGAACCGGTTCGCTGCAGCAGCTCCGCCTTGAGCCGCACGTCGAAGCCGGTGGCGGCGGAGAGCGTCGCCGAAGTGAGAAGGGGCGTATGATAGGCATGTTCGCGGACTCGGCGGTGCGCGGCTTCGAACTCGGCGCGGCCGGGCCATTCCGAGGGAGTCATTCCGACTTTCCGGTGAGAAGAGAAATGCGGCGAGCATTCGCGCAGCACTCGAGGAAGAGCGCGAACCGGCGCTCCTGTGTTTCGGGCTTCTTGGCGCTCATGATCCAGAAGGCGATGAGTCGGCGATACCCAGGAGGAAGGGCGTCATGGTAGGCGCGGGTCTTCTTGTCGGCCCGGATCCGTTTCAGAAACGGCGCGGCAAGCTCGGTGGGCTTCGACTCGAAGGAATAGGGGGCCTTCTTGCCATCCCAGCGCCGAAAGGCCGCCCTGCCGGGCTCTCGGATCCGGCCCGCGGCCTCGAGCGCTTGATACTTTCTGATATTGACCGCGCTCCAGATGCTCTTCGGTTTGCGCGGTGTGAACCGCACGGTGAAACTCTCGACATCGAGACTGCGGCGCACCCCGTCGATCCACCCAAAGCAAAGCGCCTCATCGAGTGCCTCGACGTACCCGATGCCCCGATGCTTCGCTTGGACTTTGAAGAGGCGGATCACGAGCTCCGCCTCGGAGCCATGGTGGGTCTCGAACCAACGGCGGAGCACCGCCGGCGAGGCGAAGGAGACGGGGCGGGCGGAGGGCATCGGGTGAATTCTAGCGCCGAATGGACGCACAACCCACTCGGCCGCCTTCATGGTAACAATGGACATCCGAGAGTCGAGGAACCTCCGATGGCAGGTGCTTGGTCGCGTCCGATCAACACGCCTGGCATGTGCATGAGACGCGGAGACCGTGGGATGCGATTGCCTAACCTCAACTGGAGTCTCCACTTGAGTCTCGGTTGTACCTGGCCCGAAAGGTGCGTCGTTCTTCACCATGCCCCGTCGATCGCGACTCTCCGCCCTCCTCACCGCGATGGCCCTGTTCGGCTGTGCCGACCCTACCGGCCCCGATCGGGGTGACCCCGCACAATACGTCACGTCGCTCGGGTTCTTCTGCAGTGTATGGACTCTCCCCGCTTCCGCCCCGACCCTCGGGCTCTTCGATATCGTGCTCCAGGGACACCGTGAGGGCCCCTCAGACGCGCATGTGCTGCGCATCGTCCGGCTCGGCGGAACGATCGTTCACCGTTTCAATGTCAATCAGGTCCGGGCCATCCTTCCTTTCCGTTCGGTTCCTGGACTTGCGTCGATTGCGTTTCAGGTGTCCGGAGTCCCTAACGCCCTCAATACTGACCTCAGGCTCTCGATCGGTTTCCGCGAGGCCGGTGGCGGTGGCTTCATCGCCCAGCTCGGCGGTCAAGTACGCACGACGAGCGCTGGAGGGCTGGCCTTTTCGGCCGTGGTGCCGGATGCTGCGGTCCCAACCCTGCGCCGGGACCCGCGCACGACGTTTATCGAGTTGCCGGTGATAGCATGCGTGTCGGGAACTACGGGGGAACGATCCTCATGCCCGATTCGACGCCAAAGGCATTCTCCAGCGATGCATACTATCCGATGACCACCACCTTCGAGCTGCCGACCTGGGGTCGCGGCCACAACATGGGCCCGTTCGCCACCCGTCAGGGTCGCGTGAGTAAGTAGAACCCCATCGTCACGCCAAGCAGAGTACTCCGGGCCACGGCGCTCTTCGAATCGGTCCATCCCAGAATGTCCGCCTCGGTCACGATTCCCTTCACGCCCTGCGCTTCGAGCCTGGATGGTTGGCTCGGAGTCGCGCGCCCCGAGCCGAACAGCCGAGCGCCACCAAGGAGGAACGGGATCTCGATCACGACGCCGTCGTTCGAGCCTGGACCCGCGCGCAGCGCGAACGGACGCAGAATCCGGTCTCGCTTGGACAGCTGGTCCGCCATCGCGGCAATATCGGCCCCACCTTCGCGCCAGGGCGCACGCCGCACCCCCGCCCCGTCCACGATCCAAAGATCGGGAATCCGCTTCCGCACTTCGGCGGTCGACGTGTACGGACCGGACTGCACGGTCTGAACGTAGGAGGCGGCCACGAGCGCCGAGTCGGTGCCCGCTCGCAGGTAGAGAACCGAATCGACGTCGAAGCCATAGTCCTTTGGCGGTCGGAGCTCCGAAGCGCCGCCGCGCTGCCACCCCGTCAGCTCACGCCAGCGACCGACAGAGTATTGCCAGAGCTGGCCGGGCTTGGTGCGCACCTTCATGTCCTGCTGCCAGGCCCACATTCCCGTGGACGCTCCGTATCCGCGGAGCCAGTGATCGACGCCGACGATGAAGCGATCGCCCGCCGAAGCCCAGATCTGCAACGGCGGCGGCGTCTTGCGGGAAGGGTCGATTGGGCTCGATTCGCCCCAGACGAGCAACCGTTCGGCCTGACCCTTCGTCAGGCGGTAGAGTACGATCCGTTCCTTCCCATCGTTCACCTTGAGCACCGCCAGTGTCGTGTCGCCGAACTGGAACGGGCCCGATAAGAGGTCGACGATCTTCGCGGGCGCGGCAGCCGATTCGACCGGGTCACCTCGGCGCCACAGCGGCGTTATGGCGGCACCGTCGTGAAGCAGCCACCCTTCGGAGTCGTCCGGCTTCTCGGTGCGGTATTTCAGGACGGCGCGCCCGCCGCCGGCCACTCCCATAACCGCCACATCCTTGAGCAGGACGAACTGTCCACCGATCGATAGGGAATCACCTCGGCCGATGACCCTCGCCAAGGGACCGCCGTCGGTCCGGTAGACCGCCCGTTCCTCGCGTCGCGACCACAGCGCGGTGAAGATCGCGTTGGGGGTGACGACGAGGTCGTCGGTGCCGTGCGTACTTCCGAAATCCCAGAGCCGGTAGGTGCGTCTTTGGCCATCCGGAAGCGTGAACTCGAGATCGGCCCGGAGGAGGAGTGCCGGCGGACCGTCCTTGATCGAGTAGAGTGCCCACCCGCCCTTG
>JABFSM010000038.1 GCA_013140635.1 Gemmatimonadales bacterium | reverse complement strand
CCCTGGCGTTCAACGGCGCCGGCCTGACGCAGCAGACCTCGAGCACCATCGCGCTCACGGCGGGGGCGGCCACCCAGCTCGGCGTCACCACGCAGCCGTCGGCCACGGCGCAGAACGCCATCGCCTTCCCGCAGCAACCGGCGATTCAGCTCCAGGACCTCTCGGGCAATGCGGTGAGCACCGCGGGAGTCAACATCACTGCGGCGATCGCGTCCGGTGGCGGAACGCTGAACGGCACCGCAATCGTTGCGACGAACGGGAGCGGTGTCGCCGCCTTCGCCGGGCTCTCCATTACCGGCACGATCGGCGTTCGCACCCTGACCTTCACATCGGGCAGCCTCACGGCGGCGACGTCGGGGAATACCACCCTCACCGCCGGCACCGCCACGAAGCTCGCTATTACGACCCAGCCGTCGGCGAGCGCCGGAAGCGGGGCCGCCTTCGCGCAGCAGCCGGTGGTGCAGCTGCAGGACGTCTCCAACAACGCGGTGACCGGCCCCAGCGTCAATGTAACCGCCGCGATTGCCGGCGGCGGCGGCACGCTGGGCGGTACCGCGGTCATCGCCACCAACGGGAGCGGCGCGGCGGTCTTCACGAATCTCTCCATCACCGGCACCATCGGCGACCGGACCCTTACGTTCACTTCCGGCGCCCTGACGGCGGCCACCTCGGGCACTATTACGATCACGCCCGGTGCCGCCACACAGATCACGATGACCACCCAGCCCTCTGCCACTGCGCAGAATGGGGCGGTGCTGGCCCAACAGCCGGCGGTCCAATTGCGGGATGATGGCGGGAACGCGGTGAGTCAGGCCGGCGTCAACGTCACCGCGGCAATCGCCAGCGGCGGCGGCACCCTCGGCGGCACCGCCATCGTGGCGACCAATGCCAGTGGCGTGGCCACCTTTGCCGGACTCACGATCACCGGCACCATCGGCAACCGGACGCTGAGCTTCAGTTCCGGCATTCTCACTCCGGCGACCTCCACGGCAATCGGCATCACCGCCGGCGCGGCCACGAAGCTGGCGATCACCACGGCGCCATCGGCCAGCGTATCGAGCGGGGTGGCGTTCGCCCAGCAGCCGGTCATTCAGCTGCAGGATCAGTCGAACAACGCCGTCTCGCAGCTCGGCGTGACCATCACCGCGGCGATCGCCACCGGCACCGGCACGTTGGGTGGTACCCTCACCGCCAACACTAACGCCGCCGGCGCCGCGAGCTTCACCGATCTGATGCTCACCGGCGCGTCGGGGAACTTCACCCTGACGTTCACTTCTGGCGCGCTTACCGCGGCCAATTCGGGCACCATTACTTTGGGCGCTGGCAGCGCCACCAAGCTCACGATCACCACTCAGCCCTCCGCCACCGCGGCGAGCGGTGCGGCGTTCGCCCAGCAGCCGGTGATCCAGCTTCGCGACGGGTCCGACAACCCAGTGGCGCAGGCGGGGGTCAATGTGACCGTCGCGATCGCGACCGGCGGCGGAACGCTCGGCGGTACCGCCACCGTGGCCACCAACGCCAGCGGTGTGGCCACCTTTGCCGGCCTTTCGATCGCGGGGATCGTCGGCGACCGCACCCTCACTTTCACATCGGGCGCGCTCACGGCGGCCACCTCCACCGCCATCAGCATCACCGTTGGGGCGCAGGCGGCGCTTACGATCACTACACAGCCCTCCGCCGCTCCCGTGAACGATGTGGCCTTTGCCCAGCAACCGGTGATTCAGCTTCGCGACGGTGGCGGGAATGCGGTACTCACGGCGGGGGTGACGGTTACCGCGGCCATCGCATCGGGAGCCGTTACGCTCGGTGGCACCCTCACCGCCAATACCGATGCGAATGGCGTGGCCACCTTCACGAATCTCAAGATCACCGGCGCCGTCGGGAACCGCACCCTGACGTTCACGTCGGGGGGGCTGACCGCTCCGACATCGGGCACCATCGGCGTGACGCATGGCGCCGCCACCAACATCACCATCACGACGCAGCCGTCGGCCTCGGCGGCGAACGACGCCGCCTTCCCCCAGCAACCGGCGATCCAGCTTCGGGATATCTCAGGGAACCCGGTGCTCACGGCGGGAGTGACGGTCACCGCGGCGCTGGCTTCGGGGGGCATTACCCTCGGCGGGACCCTCACGGCCAACACCGATGCCAACGGGCTCGCGACCTTCACCAACCTCAAGATTACCGGAACGATCGGCGACCGGACGATCAGCTTTACCACCGGGGCCTTTACTCCGGTGGTATCGGGAACCGTGACGATCACGGCCGGCGCCGCCACCCAGCTCAGTATTACCACGATGCCGACGACTGGAACCACCGGCGTGGCGCTCACCCCCGCCCCGGTGATTCAGTTGCGCGATATTTCCGGAAATATCGTCAACCAAGCCGGTGTCAGCATCAATGTCATCATCCAGACCGGCACCGGAACGATCGGTGGGACGACCGCGGTGGCCACTGCGGCCGACGGAACGGCGACCTTCTCCAACGTGACCATCACGGGAACCGGGGCCTTTACCCTCCGGTTCACGTCGGGGGGTCTGACTCAGGTCGACACAGGGACAATAACGATCAGCTGAACGATCGCAGCCGACGTAGACCGCTCCACCATCGCATATCGCTCCTGCTTCAATCGTTTGGCGGACACCCGAATTCAACCATTCGGACGATACCCACCGCGGGTGGACATCACTAGGCTTCTTCGACCGTCGCCGATCGAGGCACGCTCGATGGCGGCCCGGTATGCCGTTTCCGTCCATCAGTACAGGTGGTGACAATGTCAGCCCTCCCCCGATTCGCGGCTCGACTCGCCTCAGTATTGCCCTTTGCCGCGCTGCTCGCGACGGCATGCGAGCACCACCCCGCGGCGCCAGGGGTGTTGGCGACCCTCACCGTCGCGCCCACTTCCGAAACGCTCGTCGTCGGTACCAGCAGGCAGTTCGCTGCCATTGGTCGAGACGCGGGGGGTACCCCGGTCGGAGTCAACCCGACCTGGTCGGTCGCCGCGGGCGGCGGAGCGGTCACCACCTCCGGCGTATTCACGGCGGGCACGGTGCCCGGCATCTTTGCCAACACCGTCAGGGCGACGATCGGCAGTATCGCGGCCAACGCTTCGGTCACGGTCATTGCCGGCGCGGCGGCGAGCATCACGGTCACACCGGCATCCCCGACCCTGGCTCCCGGCGCCACTCAGCAGTTCACGGCGGTGGTCGCCGATGCCTTCGGGAACGTGCTGTCGATCGCGCCGAACTGGGCCATCTCCGCCGGTGGCGGAACCATCAGCGCAACCGGTCTGTTCACCGCGGGCGCTCTCGCAGGAACGTACGTCAACACCGTCCAGGCCAGCCTGGGCGGCATTGTGGGCTCCGCGACGGTGACCGTCACCTCCGGCGCGCTCGCGACCATTACCGTCACGCCGAACCCGGCGCCCTTGGCCCCCGGCGCGACCGCGCAGTTCACCGCGGTGGGCCGAGATGCCGGCGGCAACACCGTTGCCATCACGCCGACCTGGTCTGTCGTGGCAGGCGGCGGATCGATCGGTGCCACCGGCCTCTTCACGGCGGGCACCGTGGCCGGCACCTTCACCAACACCGTCAGGGCCTGCAGCACGGCGCTCTGCGCGGGCGGCAGCATTGCCGGCGTCGCAACGGTAACGGTGAGTGCCGCTGCGCTGGCGACCATCACCGTCACGCCCAATCCGGCGAGTCTCGGAACCGGTGCGACCCAGCAGTTCACGGCGGTAGGCACCGATGCCTTCGGCAACGTGGTGACGATCGCGCCGACCTGGACCATTTTTGCGGGCGGCGGAACCATCAATGCGGCTGGCCTCTTCACCGCGGGCATCGTCGCCGGCACGTACGTCAACACTGTCCGGGCCACCCTGGGCGCCATTGTGGGCTCCGCGACCGTGACCA
>JABFSM010000224.1 GCA_013140635.1 Gemmatimonadales bacterium | reverse complement strand
ATGTCTCCCACATGATTACCGAGCTTGGCCTGGGCTATCCCAGCCGCGAGCGCCTGCTGGGTCACGTCGAGGAGCCGCCGAGCCTCGGGGGAGACCTCGCCCACCGGCACCGTGATGGCCGCGTCGGCATGGAACCCGCCGAGAAAGACCCCCACGTCGACGCTCACGATGCTCCCCTCGCGCAGCACCCGCTTGGTCGACGGGATGCCGTGCACGATCTCTTCGTTGATCGAGACGCAGAGGGTCTTCGGAAAGCCGTAGAGGCCCTTGAACGAGGGTGTGGCGCCCGGGTGGCTCCGGATGAACTTCTCCGCTTCGCGGTCGAGCTCCTCGGTGGACACGCCGGGGCGGACCGCCTTCCGGACCAATTCGAGCGTTTCCGCTACGATCCGGCCGGCGCGGGCCATGATTTCGATTTCCTTCGGGGATTTCAGTGTTATCATTTGCTCGTGAAGCGTGAAGGGTGAAGCGTGAAGCGGTTGCCGCCTTGCGAACGCTTCACGCTTTCCGCCTCACGCTTACCCTCCCAAGGCGTTCCTTACCCGAGCGGCGATCTCCTCCACACTCCCCATAGCCGAAACTCTGCGTACGCCGCCCCGAGCCTCGTACCAATCCAGTACCGGCGCGGTCTGCTCGCGGTAGGCCCTGAGGCGCCGCTCAACCGCCGCCGGCTCGTCGTCGCTGCGGCCCTCGATGCCGCGCCGCTTCTCGATCCGCGACAGAATCTCGTCGTCCGATACGTCGAAGAACAGGACATGGTCCATTCTGCGCCCGAGGTCGGCGAGCAGCCGCGCCACGCCCTCCGCCTGTGGAATCGTCCGGACGACACCGTCGAAGATCACCCCATTCTCGGCCGCGGGCTTCGTGAGTTCTTCCCGGACGATCCCCATGATCAGATCGTCGGCCACGAGGGCGCCGCTGTCGTAGACCGCCTTGGCCTTCCGGCCCAACTCGGTCTGCCGCGCGATCGCATCGCGGATGAGATCGCCGGTGGCGAACTTCGGAATGTCGAGCCGCCGGGCGAGGAGAGCGCCCTGGGTGCCCTTGCCGGCGCCGGGGGGGCCGAGAAGCAGGATATCCATCTTGGGCTCCTTGGTCGCCATTCGCTATGTGCTATTCGCTATTCGCTATTGGCAAAACGACCCTCCGTGATCGAGTCCGGAGGGTCGCTGGACATGCCGGCATCGGCGAATAGCGAGTAGCGAGTAGCGAGTAGCGAGTAGCGAGTAGCGAGTAGCGAGTAGCGAATAGCGATCTACATAAATCGCTGCTGCCGCCCTCTAAACTTCACCCGCCCCGTCTTCATGAAGCTGTCGTACTTCCGGAGCGTCCGGTGTTGTTCCACCTGCGCAATCGTGTCGAGCAATACGCCAACTACGATGAGCACCGAGGTGCCGCCGAAGACGGACTGGAATCCGATCTGCTGGGCGACGACGATCGGCAAGATGGCGATCACGGCAAGGAAGATGGCGCCGGGCAACGTCACGCGTGAGAGGACGCTGTCGATATAGTCGGCGGTGGCGGCGCCGGGCTTCACACCGGGAATGAACCCACCCTGCTTCTTCAGATTTTCCGCCAGATCCACCGAATTGAAGATGATGGACGTGTAGAAATAGCTGAAGAGCAGCACCATCACCGCGAAGGCGATGTTGTAGGCCAGGTCGCCGGGGGCGAAGTAGTTCGCCAGGTCCATCAGCGTCTGGTTCTTGGTGAACTGGGCGATCGTCCCCGGGACGATGATGATCGTCTGGGCAAAGACGATCGGCATCACCCCTGCCGTGATGAGCCGGATCGGGATAAAGGTCTTCTGCCCTTCGCGGATCCGTCCCCGCCCCATGACTTTTCGCGGGATTTGGATCGGAATCCGCCTCGAGGCGATCGTCATCGCCACCACCGCCGCGATCGCACCGACCGCCATGACGACGATCAGGAGCGCCCCGCCTCCGGAAATGACGTTGTTCCGGACCGACCCGAACATTTCGATCGTGGCGGGCCAGAGCCGCTCGATGATCGACACGGCGATGAGCATGCTCATGCCGTTGCCGATGCCTCGCTCGGTGATCTGCTCACCGAGCCACATCACGAAAATGGCGCCGGCGGTGAGTGTGAACACCATCGTCAGCCTGGACGCGATGCCGGGATTGGCGATGGCGCCGGGGATCGATTCGGTGAAGAGGGTGAAGGTGTACGCCTGCGAGAACGCGATGAAGATGGTCATGTATCGCGTCCACTGCGTGAGCTTCTTCCGGCCCTCTTCGTCCTTCTGCATCTTGCCGATCGACGGCACGATACCGCCCGCCAGCTGGAAGATGATGGAGGCCGAGATGTACGGCATGATACCGAGCGCGAAGATGGTGGCCCGGTAGAGCCCGCCGCCCAGGGTGTCGTACAGCTGGAAGAAGCCCTGCGCCCCGGAATTCTGGATGAACTGGACGAGCGCCTGCACGTTGACGCCCGGGGCGGTGATGTGCGCGCCGACTCGGTAGATGAAAACCGCGAGAAGCGTGAAGAGGAGCTTCCGCTTGAGCTCCTCGTCGATATGCAGCGCCGGGACTTTGGGGGCGGTCACTTACGCCTCCACCTTCCCACCCGCCGCCTCGATCTTGGCCTTTGCGGCGGCCGACATCGCGATCCCGCGCACCGTGTAGGCCCGATCGGCCTCGCCGGTACCAAGGAGCTTGATCGGCGCCCCGCGGCGGCTCACCAGCCCGGCCGCGAGGAGCGTTTCCGGGGTAAGCTCCGTCACGCCGACCTTGACCAGGTCGCGCAGGTTGACCGCCTGCGCCGTGACCTTGAACGGATTGGTGAAACCGCGCTTCGGGAGCCGCCGAAACATCGGCATCTGCCCCCCTTCGAACCCCGGATTCGTGCCGCCGCCGGTGCGCGCCTTATGGCCCTTATGGCCCTTGCCGGAGGTCTTGCCGAGGCCGGAACCGGGGCCGCGGCCAACCCGCTTCCGGCTGCGGTGGGAGCCCGGCGCGGGTTTCAAGTTTGAGAGAGTCAGTTTTTCGGTCATGCGTTGATCTCCTCGAAAGCTCTTCGCTCTTCGCTATTCGCTTCTCGCTATTCGCTAGAGCCTTTCGGCGAATAGCCAATAGCGAAGAGCGAACAGCCAATAGCGCTCTACGCTGGACTTACCTCAACGAGATGCCGCACCTTCGTGATCATGCCCCGCACCGACGCGTTGTTCGGCAACTCGACCACCATCTGGTGGTGGGCCAAGCCCAGCGCCTTGAGGGTCCGGCGCATCGTGTCGGCGTGGCCGATTCCGGAGCGGATCTGCTTGACCTTGATCCGCTTCGCTTTCGACTCGGGCGGCACGACCGCGGCGTGGTGGGCCGGGCCCTGGCGAAAGACCGCTGGATTTCTACCCATGGTTAGGCTCCCTGCCGCGCGCGATATGGAATCGCGTCGACCTCGACCTGCCGCTCCCGCGCCACCTGCCGGACCGACACCAGGTTGGTCAGTCCATCCATCGTAGCCCGCACCATGTTGTGCGGATTGTTCGACCCCAGACTCTTGGTGAGGATGTCGGTGATGCCGGCGCACTCGAGCACCGCCCGCACCGGTCCGCCGGCGATGACGCCGGTACCGGTGGCGGCGGGCTTCAGGAGCACCGCCCCGGCGCCATGCTTGCCGAGAATCTCGTGCGGAATCGTCGATCCGGTCCGGGGCACTTCGACCATGGCCCGCTTGGCGGCGTCGACCGCCTTGCGCACCGCCTCGGACACTTCGTTCGCTTTGCCGGTGGCGAGGCCGACCCGGCCCTTGCCGTCGCCGACCGCCACGAGGGCGTTGAACGAGAAGCGGCGGCCACCCTTGACGACCTTGGCCACGCGGTTGATGTCGACCACCTTCTCGACGAACTCGCTCTGCGCCTCGTCGCGGCCACGACCGCCACGGCCGCCGCGGTCACCACCGC